>NZ_CP038141.1:715000-1052500 GCF_006542355.1 Swingsia samuiensis
TGAGCAAAAGTAGCTGCTGGTGCTGGGTCAGTTAAATCGTCTGCAGGAACGTAAACAGCTTGAACTGATGTAATCGAACCTTTTTTGGTCGATGTAATACGCTCTTGCAGAGCTCCCATTTCAGTCGCAAGCGTTGGCTGATAACCCACCGCAGAAGGGATACGCCCCAAAAGAGCAGAAACTTCTGAACCAGCTTGAGTGAAGCGGAAGATATTATCCACGAAGAACAATACGTCTTGACCTTCTTCATCACGGAAATATTCCGCTAAGGACAAGCCTGTCAGAGCAACACGAGCACGCGCTCCTGGTGGTTCATTCATTTGCCCATAAACAAGAGCAACTTTTGAACCTTCGGTAGAGCCATCTTCCCCAATTTTGATAACGCCAGCATCCTGCATTTCAAAATAAAGGTCATTACCTTCACGGGTACGCTCACCCACACCGGCAAAGACTGATACACCACCGTGCGCTTTAGCAATGTTATTAATCAATTCCTGAATAATAACCGTCTTGCCAACACCTGCTCCACCGAAAAGGCCAATTTTTCCGCCTTTTAAGTATGGGCACAAAAGATCGATCACTTTAATCCCAGTGACCAATATCTCTGTGGCTTCCGCTTGTTCCTCAAATGAAGGAGCCTTACGGTGAATAGGAAAATATTTATCGCTTTTGATAGGCCCGCGCTCATCAATCGCTTCACCGATCACGTTCAAGATACGGCCTAATGTCGCAGGTCCAACAGGAACAGTAATTTGTTTTCCTGTATCACGAACCTCTGCACCACGAATCAAACCATCCGTTGTATCCATTGCAATACAACGAACCTGACGTTCACCAATTTCTTGGGCAACTTCCAAAACCAACGTTTGGCCGTCATTTTGAACGTGCAGAGCGTTCAAAATATGTGGAAGTTCGCCTTCAAACTGCACATCAACAACTGGTCCACGAACTTGCGTGACACGACCAACAAGATTGTTTTCAGCTGAGGCAGAAGGGGTAAGAGTCTCAGACATTTGTTTTATCTCCTGCATGATCTCAAAGGGCTTCTGCGCCAGAGATGATCTCGATCAGTTCATTAGTAATATTAGCTTGACGAGTACGGTTGTATTTCTGCGTCAGACCATCAATTGCCTTACTTGCATTACGACTTGCATTATCCATAGCCGTCATGCGCGCTCCTTGTTCCCCAGCAGCACTTTCTAATAAGGCAGAGAAAATCTGAACCTGCAAATTACGTGGCAACAACTGCGCTAACAGCGTCTCTTCATCAGGCTCAAACTCATATTGAGGAGCATCAGAAAGCACCTCACTTTTGTTGTCATTTTCCGCAATTGGCCAAGGCACTAGCGGGGCTTGCACCACCACTTGGGTCATTGCGTTTACAAAGCGGTTGTAAATTAATGTGCAGCAATCAATCTCTCCTGCTTCAAGCATAGAGATAATTTTTTGCCCCACATACTCCGCTTTATCAAAGCCGACATCTCGTCCGGCAGTCCCAGCAACCTTCTCAACAACAAGGTCTGGGTACTCCCTCGCCAGTATATCTGCGCCTTTTTTGCCAACAGGAAGAATCCGTACGACACGTCCTTCACTCAACAGTTCACGAACTTCTTTTCGTACACTCCGAATGACATTGGCATTAAACCCACCGGCTAACCCTCGATCTGAGGTTAACACAACCAAAAGATGGATCTTTTCTTTCCCTGTCCCAACCAAAAGCTTAGGCAGCGTAGAAGGGTCTGCTGTTCGGCTAGCTTCTGAAAGCTCACTCATCATGCACTTCAGAGCATCCGCATATGGGCGTGCTTCTTCCGCTTGAGCTTGCGCTCGTCGCAGCTTAGAAGCTGCGACCATTTTCATAGCGTTGGTTATTTTTCGTGTCGACTTAACACCCGTAATTCGACCACGCAGTTCCTTCAAAGAAGGCATCGAATATCCTTAGGCTGAAAAGCGTTTACCAAAAGCTTCCAACAGCTCTTTTAGCTTGCTTTCTGTTTCTGGTGTTATTTGACGGTCATTACGAATAGCAGCAAGGATCTCCGATCCTGGGCCACGCATTTCGTTCAGAAGGGCAGCTTCATAAGCAACCACTTTATCAACCGCAATCGGGTCAAGGTAACCGCGAGTTCCCGCAAACAAGACAACAACCTGTTCCTCCACAGGCAAAGGTGCTGTTTCTGGCTGCTTCAGAAGCTCTACCAAACGAGCACCACGTTCTAGCTGCTTACGTGTCGCTGGATCCAAATCAGAAGCAAACTGGGAGAAGGCTGCCATCTCACGATACTGAGCCAATTCCAACTTAATCTTACCTGCAACCTGCTTCATGGCTTTGATCTGTGCAGCGGATCCCACACGAGATACAGACCCACCCACATTCACAGCTGGACGAATTCCCTTATAGAACAAATCAGTCTCTAAGAAGATCTGCCCGTCAGTAATCGAAATAACGTTCGTTGGAATGTAAGCTGCTGTATCACCTGCTTGTGTTTCAATAACAGGCAGAGCTGTTAAAGAGCCACCGCCATTTGCATCGGATAGTTTTGCAGCACGCTCAAGCAAACGAGAATGTAGATAGAAAACATCCCCAGGGAAAGCTTCACGAGCAGGAGGACGACGCAACAGCAGAGACATCTGACGATAAGCAACGGCTTGCTTTGACAAATCATCATAGCACACAAGTGCATGCATTCCGTTATCACGGAAATACTCACCCATTGCAGAGGCCGTATACGGTGCCAAATACTGCATTGGTGCAGCATCTGAAGCTGTTGCGGCAACAACAATGGAATACTCCATTGCACCTTGCTCTGTCAGAGTACGCACCAAGTTTGCAACTGTAGAACGCTTCTGACCGATCGCAACATAAATACAGTAAAGTGATTTCTTAGGATCACCTTCTGCGTTAACAGGCTTCTGAGCAATAATCGTATCAACTAGAATGGATGTTTTTCCAGTCTGACGATCACCAATAATCAACTCACGCTGACCACGCCCAATCGGCACCAAAGCATCAATGGATTTAATGCCTGTTTGCATCGGCTCGCTAACCGATTGACGTGGCATAATACCAGGAGCTTTTACTTCTGCGCGACGATAATCAACATCTGTTAATGGACCACGCCCGTCGATTGGATTACCTAAGCCGTCAACAACACGCCCCAACAATCCCTTCCCAACAGGAACTTCAACAACAGATTTGGTCCGCAGAACGGTATCGCCCTCACGGATTTCATCACCATCCCCAAAAACCACAACACCAACATTGTCGCTCTCAAGGTTCAAGGCCATACCTTTAAGGCCGCTACCTTCAAACTCAACCATTTCGCCGGCCATCACATCGGTTAGGCCGTAAACACGAGCAATACCATCTCCGATTGACAGCACCGTGCCTGTTTCTGAAACAGTTTCAGGTTTGTCAAAAGACGCGATTTGTTGCTTGAGGATGTCCGAAATCTCAGCAGGGCGGATATCCATCACGCGGCTCCCTTCATGGCATTTTCTAAGCGGGCCAAACGCCCGGCAATCGAGGTATCAAACAACACAGAACCAACACGCACAACCAATCCACCAATCAGGCTCGGGTCAGTACGCTCGGTAATGGACACATGACGATAACCAGCTTCAGCCAAACGGCTTTTAAGCTGATCGCGTTGCGCATCATTAAGTGGCTGTACAGAACAGACTTCAGCAACTACTTCCCCACGCACCTGGGCGTCCATTTGTATGAACGCATAAAGAATGTCTGGAAGTATTGAAAGACGGTGATTTCGAGCGACAACGCCGACTAGGCGACGTAAAGAATCCCCAAAACCCAACTGCTTCATTAAAGCTTCTATAATTTTTAATGAGCGTTGTTTATCTAATCGAGAATCGGCCAAAAAAGTGCGCAGTTCATGACTTTGCAGAATTGCCTCATGCAATCCCTGAACCTGCGTCAAAACACTCGGGATATCCCCTTGTTCTGATGCATAATCATAAAGTGCTCGGGCATAACGTTGCGCTACACCTTCCATGGGTCCCATTCGCGGCACCTGTGTCACCGTCACACGCGTGTTCCGTCTTACCTTAAACGCCGCCTTAGCGGCCAGAACCGGCCCATCCGATTCCTTGCGTCTTGTAATATCTGTACAGATCAAGCTTAAACAATCTCAAAAAAGATTGACTAAGCTTCCTTATCTAGGCTGCACAGAGCCTCTAGCACGCACATACACAAAAACGCAACCAAGCGTTATCTATAATTCACTATTATTTATCTTCGTTATAACGCTGATCTTAAATTAAGCGTGCAGATTAAGAGCAAAAAATCATCGCACAAAGACACTTCCTCGAAAGAAGACTTTATATCCTGAATGATATTTAATTTATAAGGAATAGTTGAACCGAATATTTTATAAATAGTGGAGCGGGCGAAGGGAATCGAACCCTCCTCAGAAGCTTGGAAGGCTACTGCATTACCACTATGCTACGCCCGCTCATTCGGTGCCTAGTTCCCTACTACACCCAGCTTTGGCATGCAATAGAAAAAATGACGTTGCCTAATGATTTTATTATCTCTCTTCCCTATTGACTTTTTCTTCAGAACAATATCTTTATGCACCCGTTGTCATGGACACGATCTGATACGTTAGAGTGTGTTTATTGATGTAGGGGTGTAGCTCAATTGGCTAGAGTGCCGGTCTCCAAAACCGGAGGTTGTGGGTTCGAGACCCTCCACCCCTGCCACCCACCCCGCTTGATCGGATTCTCCAATCACCGGGATACAGATTTTCACTTGATTTGAGGACGATAGTGTCGGTCAGTACCCCGAAAGACGAGCCGCGCAAGACTGCGCCTCAGAAGAATGGATCCCCTTTTAATCTCGTTGCATACGTCAAAGATGTGCGCGCAGAAGCAAAACGGGTGACATGGCCTACGCGCCGGAACACTATCATAACCACGGCCGCTGTTCTTGCGATGGTCACTGTGGCCTGTATTTTCTTCTTTATTGTGGACCAAGTTATTGGCCTTGGTGTCCGCGAACTTTTTGGCGTTGGAGGCTAAGTTAGCACCATGGCTAAGCGCTGGTATGTTGTGCACGTTTATTCTGGATTTGAGAAAAAAATAGCTTCTCATATTCAAGAGCAGGCAGCTCAAAAAGGATTATCAGATCACTTTGAACAAGTCCTTGTCCCTTCTGAAGGGGTAACGGAAATGCGTCGTGGCCGAAAGGTCAATGCTGAACGCAAATTTTTCCCTGGCTACGTTCTTGTTAAAATGGAACTGACTGACGAAGCTTGGCATTTGGTTAAAGATACTCCAAAAGTTACAGGCTTTCTTGGTACTCGTAACCGTCCAACTCCTATCAGCTCGGCTGAAGCTGATAGGATCATGAAACAAGCTCAAGAAGGTGTTGAACGCCCACGCTCCACTCTTACATTCGAGGTTGGCGAGCAAATTCGTGTGGCGGACGGCCCATTCACTTCTTTCAACGGCATGATTGAAGAAGTTGATGATGAGCGCCAACGCTTGAAAGTCAGCGTTTCCATCTTTGGACGTTCCACACCAGTAGAACTAGACTATAATCAAGTTGAAAAATTATAATCTACTCCTATTCCCATAAAAAAAGCCTCCATAACGGAGGCTTTTTTTATGGGATAATTACCACTTAAAAGCGAGGTAAACTATTTAATTTTGCCACCGCATGATCTGCTAACACAGACACCCCATCACTGAGTGCTGCCACCAATTTGTCTGAGTTATCCCCAACATATTGTGATGATCTCCACACAAAAGGTTCTGTCGATACAACCGCATTGCTCCCTGAAGCCGCTGAGTGCGCTGAAAGGGCCGCAATAATGATAGGGTATCCAGATGAATCAGATTCAAAATTTCTGATCGTAACTTCTACATATGCAGTAGGCGTTGTCGTTACAGCATCATTCTGAGCGATCACCGTACTCATCGGCATACGTTGCCCAATATCTGCTGCTAGCGTATGCCCTAACATATCTGGAAGAGCTTCACTCCAACTATTACCGCTCGCTAGCTCCGTGCGATACCCTTTGCTTTCCTGAACAATAGTATCTCGATCCAAACGCGCTGGAACAACTGGAGTGCGAACCTCTACAACAGAAGATCCAGAACCTGCCACAGGTACCCCGGCCTTAGGAGCCAGGGTATATAATTGTGGACTACTACTACACGCAGAAAGACCCGCTGCCATCCCGCCTAAAACACAGGTTACAATCGCTAATTGAACACCTGAAAAAACACCTCGTTTTGTCATAAATTAGTTCCTACGACCCGTAATCAAAGCAGATGGATGATGATCGATATAATCCGTTAAGAAGCGCAAGGATCTCATCATTTGTGTCATTTGCAAAACCATACTCTGCAAATTACGATGGAAATCTGTATCTCCACCATAGCTACCCAAGACAGCCTGTGCATTTGTTAATGTAGCTTGCAGAGACTTCATAAGTGCAGGCATATTCTGCTGCGCTTGGTTACTTAAAGCATCCAAATGTCGCAGTGAGTTACGAAACGCAATTAAGGTGTCTGTAACTTGACGACTATTCACCCTCTGATCTGTGTGCGCTATCAAATCGTTAACGTGAACACCGATCTTATCAAGAGGCATTGCAGCTATCTTATCTGTAATCGTCGCAACAGATTGCATAATTCCGTCAACACCACCGGCTTGACTTGGAATGACCGCAAAATCACCCTCATACTGCAAAGGAGCAGACGAACCAGACTTAACAAATTGCAATGCTATAGCAGACTCACCCGTAATAAAACTGACGCTCTGTACAGATGCTGTCATGCCATTCTCAACATACGCTTTGAGATATTCTTGAATTTCTTTAAGCCGATTAATATCCTTTTCTGGAATAATGCGTTCAGGCTCTAACTCCATTTCCACTCGGACACGTGGCCGCTCATTTAAAGATAGCATCTGAAGCTTAACAGACGTGATGGATCCAACTTGCATGCCAAACAACATGACCTGACCACCAGCAGCCAGACCTTGAACCGAACTATCCAGATACGTAACAGCCTTTAAGCGCTTATGGTATTGTGCACTATCCGCATCCGCCTGACTTGCATACAACTTAAAGACAGAATTTTCTGCTGCAAGAGGGGCTTCAACACCTCTTCTACGAGCTGGCAGGCCAAAAGCTACACCACCTGAAAGAAGAGCTTGAAACGATTGCACTTGTACTTTTAGACCACCAGCGCCTAGCCCGACCTGTATGCCAGAAACGTTCCAAAAACGACTATCTGTTCTCAAGTAATGATCATACGGCGCTTTAACAAAGACCTGTACCACAATTGGGCCAGAACCACCTGGTGGCATCGTATACCCCAGAACCTCACCCACTGTGATATCCCGGAAGAAAACAGGTGCCCCTTGTCCCAAAGAACCCAAAGAAGGGGTGACAAGCCAGAACGTTGAACCAGGCTGGTCGGAACGCACACCTGGGGCGGTTTCAAGACCACGGAATTCTGTTTTGTAATGCCCACCGGGAGCCCCCGGATCAATCGCAATATAAGCACCAGACAACAGCGTATCGAGACCCGTTATACTCGCACCATTAATACGCGGCCTTACCACCCAAAAACGCGTATGATCTGTTAATATATGAGCACTACTTCCTGTCATTTGAACAACGACATTCACATGCTGCATATCGTCACTCAGCGTAACGTCTTGCACGGTTCCGAGCGTAACAGCTTTGTTTTTAACCTGCGTCTGACCAGGTGTCAGGCCATCAGCCGTATCAAACGTAATCGTAATTTCTGGCCCACGGGTGGCAAAGTGCTTCCATGCCAACCATCCTGAAATTAAAATAGCTATAATAGGGATCAGCAAAATCAAAGAAAAGCGGGTTCGCTTTACAGGCGCTTCTCTCGGAGAAATTGGTTGCTGTCCACGATCATAATCGTGTCGAGTATCGCTCACGCAGTTTCAGGCTCCATATTGTGATTGAGAGGGAACAGAAGATAAGGCCTTACCCTCTTCCAATGATTTAACATCTTCGTTTTTTATACTCTGGCTTTGCCAAGTATCATTCAACCCTACAACATCCCAAATTTCCCTAGGGTCAAACGCTTCTGCTGCAAAAATAGTTAAAATCACAACAAATGCAAAACAAACCATCCCAGGATCAGCCGTAATATTAGCAATAAATCCAAAATGCACAACAGCACACAGGATCGATATCATAAAAACGTCGATTAGGGACCAACGGCCGATCACTTCAACCATACGATATAACTTGCCTAAGAATGGCAAATTCCAACGGCTTTTTATTTTTATACTCAAAATCATCGTGGCTAAAGATAAGATTTTCAGCACAGGGACAGTAATACTGGCAAATAATACAAGCAAAGAAAGTGGTATCATATTGGCTTTCCACAGTTCTATTACACCACTGATAATAGTACTCGGCATGCCCGTACCAACTCTTGTATAAGTCATAACCGGGAGTATATTCGCTGGGATATAGAAAAAGAAACCTGCCAACAAAAAGCATGTCGCATTTCTGATACTATTCGGTTTGCGCCTACGTACGATCTGATTACAACGCGGGCAGTCACCTATATCCATTTCTTGGGGAACAGAATGATCAAACCCCATAACCAGATGGCATGACCCACAAGAAATCATATTTTTAACTGGAGGCAGTCTGTCCTCTGACGCACTCAAACATTCAACATCCAGAACATTACCTTGATGATCATTTGCTTCATGCTGCAAGGGGCGACGGCGCCAAATCATATCTTCGTCAAATGTTGAATCAACAGCAGCCATAGTTAACATTAATGCACCGAGCAAATAAATTCCCGGTTGCAGAATAACCAAGGCTAAGTCGACTAACTTGGTGTAGGCAACAAGCACACCAAGCACATAAACCTCAACCATTGACCATCCACGTAAGCGATGGTACCAGCTCAATAAACGTGGCGTCCAATCTGGCATTATGGGCCTAGAAGCCCCGTAAAGAATTGTTCCCATTAAGGCAATAACAATCCCAGGCATTATAATAGTCGTTAATGCAACAAGAAACTCTATTTCTCCATAACCCTGTACTCCAAGCTCCAAAGGGCCAGAGAACAACGAAACAGTATTTTCTCGTCCGTAAACGTTCAATACCATTAATGAATTCATCAAAAGAGAAACATAAATAGCAGCTGAGGCGACACAGAAAGCCGCTGGAGCCCCAATAACGGATGTCTTTCTTCTCCGAATTAAAGTGCTGCTACACCGCTCACATTTTACGACAAAACCCGGTTTAACCAAAGGTACTTTCTGGAAAAGACCACATGTTTTGCACTCTCGCATTCCACGAATAACACGCAAAGACGAATGTACATTCTGCGCTCCAGAAAAGCTCGTTGCTTGTTGCCAAAGACGCTTATGGAAACGATCAGACATGTTGCTCCTAACTCAACGCAACCAAGGCAACACGAGCCAGTGTCGCTTTTCCCTAACATAGGGATTAATACATTGTGTGATATCCCGATCAAACGGAATATTGCAAACAACATCCTTCAATATATTGAAAATCTTTTAAAGGAAAATATCTTTTTAACTCCTCAATGGTGCCGGTGAAGAGATTCGAACTCCCGACCCCATCATTACGAATGACGTGCTCTACCAACTGAGCTACACCGGCACTTGCACCATCGAGGTAGATTGCTACCTAGCGAACAACTCAAAAATTTGCAATCCTTATACTTTAAATATTTTTATCAGTTGATTTTTATTATCAAACATAAGGCTTTTTTGCTTATGCCATCCATAAATGGTGCTCTTATTTTACCAGATAAAATTATAAATGGGCAAATCGACTTCCAATCACATATTGAAAAAATCATCGAATTACCTCATACCCTCAATCAATATATCCTTCCCGGCTTTATTGATTGTCACGTACATGGCGGCAATGGATACGACACTATGGATGGTATTACGGCCATAAAACATATGTCTCATTTCCACATGTCTCATGGGACAACCACTCTGCTCCCTACAACGATTACAGCCCCATGGTCAGATATTATCCATGCACTTCACTCAATTAAAGAAGTGATGGAACATAAAACTCTTAACGGCCCGAGAATTCATGGCGCACATTTAGAAGGACCGTTTATCAATCCTCTTAAGCGCGGTGCGCAGCCTCCTTTTTGTATTCTTCCTACACCTAGAAAAATTCAAGAGGCCCTTCAAACCGAGTGTATTAAAATCATTACACTTGCTCCAGAGATCGAACACGCTCAGGAAGCTATGCAAACATTTTCTCAACATGGGATCCGTGTCAGCCTTGGGCATACTCTCGCCAGTTACGAAGAAACAAAGAACGCTATTTGCACTATTTGTTCATCAAGAGGCACTCCTGGAGCGACACACCTTTTTAACGCCATGCCATCCTTAAGCGCTCGAACCCCCGGCCCTATACCTGCTTTTCTATGTGACAGCGTAAGTTATGCAGAGTTAATCTTTGATAATCATCATGTCCACCACGCCAACATGCAACTGGCATTACAAACCATGCAAGACAGATTATTCTTTGTTACAGATTCAATGCGAGGAGCCGGCCAACCTGATGGCTTAAGCACTCTTGGCGGACAGGGCGTCTTTATTAAAGATGGTGTTGCCAGATTAGAAAACGGCACACTTGCAGGCAGTGTCCTAACGCTCGATCAAGCCCTACGTAATGCCATCAAGAAAGGCAAAAACTTATTGGAAGCAGCCAAACTTGTCAGCACAAATGCTGCACATTATCTTGGCTTAAAAGACCGAGGTGAAATAAAAGAAGGACTCTTAGCAGACTTCACTATTCTCAATGAAAAACTTGAAGTCTGCGAAGTTTGGATAAATGGTCAACGTAAAGTTTAAGTGGTTCTTTTAGATAAGAAGAACCACACCACCCTCTCACGTTCTTAGTCAGAAGAATCTGCACTACCAAATAACACACGATACGCGATCAATAGAATAATTGCCCCAACAATGGACGCAATAAAGCCCACGGGCTGGCCGGGCTGATACAAATGAAGGGCGCGTCCCAAATAACCCGCAACAACAGACCCTGCTACACCCAACAAAGCGGTGATAATAAACCCTCCAGGATCACGTCCTGGCATCAAAAGTTTAGCAATTGTGCCAACAACAAGGCCAATTATCGCTGTATAAATAAGATGAAGCATGCGGACTTCCTATTAGAAAGGGTTAGGTCTTTCTCTAAAACGCGACACTCTTATTGTCGTTCCAAAAAGGATAGGATCTTCCCCACCAAGAGAAGACCCTATTACTCCAGCTTAGAAATTTGATTTTTTCATATCAACGACAAAGCGATATTTCACATCACCTTTTTCCAAACGAACAAAAGCGTCGTTAATATCTTCCATTTTAATCATTTCACAGTCGGCTAAAATGTTCTTTCTGCCACAAAAATCAAGCAATTCTTGGGTTTGTTCAATTCCCCCAATCAAAGACCCTGTTAAATGACGGCGTCCAAAAACTAATGGAAGCGTATTAAATCCTGGAGCAGGACCAATCTGTCCCACCATTGCGATCGTTCCGCCAAGATCTAAAAGTGGAAAATATTCGGAAACATCATGCTCTACAGGAATTGTATCAATAATCACATCAAAGCTAGAGGCAGCTTCTTCCATCTGTTTTGCATCAGAAGAAACAAGATATTTGTCCGCTCCCAACTCAAATGCTGTGCTTTCTTTCGACTTTGAGCGACTAATCACTGTAACTTCTGCACCTAGAGCAGAGGCCAATTTGACAGCCATATGGCCAAGACCACCAAGACCGGCGACAGCAACACGACTGCCAGGACCGACACCATAATTCCGAAGCGGTGCATAGGTTGTAATACCCGCACACAAGATAGGAGCTACACGAGCTATATCCAAATTCTCTGGAACAGAAAGAACAAATTGCTCTCTTACAACAATATGCTGTGAATACCCGCCATAGGTTATTTCTTTCGTGATCCGGTCTGGACTATTATATGTGAAAGTAGCCCCTTCCAAACAAAACTGCTCTTCATTTGCACGGCAGTGCTTACATTGCTGACAGCTATCAACCATACATCCGACAGCAACTGTATCACCTTTTTTGAATTTTTTTACGTCAGAGCCAACGTCTACTACTCGGCCAACAATTTCATGCCCAGGAACAACAGGATAAATTGAATTTTTCCAATCATTATGAGCCTGATGCAGGTCACTATGACACACACCACAATACAAAACCTCTATCGCAACATCATTCGGACGAACATCACGTCGTTCAAACGTGAACGGCCGCATAGGAGATTCTGCACTCTCTGCAAAAAAGCCACGTGTTTGCATGGAATATTTCCTCATATAAGTTAATGTTTGAAGTATACTCTATTTTTTGTATCTTTTACAATCATAAAGACACTTTTTAATAGTATCGAATAGTTAATTAAAATATTTCAACATGACTTCTAAAGCCCAACATCCACGCATCCTTCAAATTTACCTGCCCATTAGGGTTATGATAATATTGAATATCTGGCTCAAACGTAATTGCGCCTGTAACAGAAAGCGTATAATTCAATTCTGCTACTTCCTGATGAGATTGAATACCTGTCGCACGATAGGGAAGAGACCTTTTTGCTTGATAGAGCATTCTTTCCGTTCGCTGCACACCCGGTGCTATATGAACATAAGATAAACCTAGGCCAATACTATCTGCAGGCCTCTGCTTCCAGAAGCCTTTCCAAACCAATCCAATATATAACTGTCGATCTCGTAAAGCTGTTTTCCGATCATTAAAAACAGCCCCTCCCAAAAGGAAGACACCACCATTGGGGTTATACGCAGAACCTTTTACGCACTGATCCCCCATAAGCCAGATAGACCACGCTCCACTATGCCGTGCAGCAGTATATCCACTATCTTCATACAGATTCCCCAAAGAGTTATAAAAATTCTCCTGTCGGGCCATTGTCTCTACAGCAACACCTAACTTGTAGTGTCCAGAATATTTATAGCGATGTGATTTCCTCCAAAAGGTTGGCTGCCACCCCACCTCTGTAGGAAAAATCTCTCCTACAATATTAGAGCCATTCAATTTAAATCCTGTTCGATGTTGGGCTGTTGAATAAATACCTTCTTCAGCAAAATATATTCCCGTTTGAATATATATATCCCGGCGCCACGGCCTACCACGAACTCTTAAGGCCCAGACGGAGGCAGGGTAAGAACTATAATATGAACTATCTCCTGCTCCTTTAGGTCTTCCACAAAAGCTATTATTTATAAAAGTACAAAACATTGTCCCTGACGCGAAATCAGATAATTGCGCCATACGCCCCGCCGCGATAGCCAATCTATTATTAAATAGATGCTGCTCCCCGTATGCCATCACCATATGCACAACAACATTTCCACCGCCACCATATGTTTCCTGACTGTGAGCCAGCCAATCCCCAAACATTCGGTTCGCAGTTGTTCCGTAACGCCCTATAAAAATTGCATGCGTCGTAAACCCTTTTAGTCCTACCAAAGAACTCCAATCCGTAAAGACATTGAATGCATACTGACCTGCATTCGATGCTCCTTGCCTATAACCATGCCCCTTCGTGGGAGATGTCACCGCCCCCATAAATTCATTAAGATTATCCAGCTGTGCAATGGTTCCATGGCGTCTCAACCACCCATCCGAAGCGTTCAAAAAAGGGAAAAGAGAGGGTGGTGCGGAAAGCCTCTTCTCCATATTTTCAAACACAGAAGCTTTCGGTAACTGCTCAGCCGCATCAATCAATAATGACGATGCCTCAGTTTCCGCATTCTGCTCGGATGCGGTTGTACCTTCTGAGGGTATTTTTATCTCTTGCGTATAGCCCTCACAAGGCAGGCCTAAAAAACCTCCTAATGCGATTGCAAATCTATAAGAATAAATTCCTGCTATTCTCATCGAATATTTACACAGCCTAGATTAATAAAAAATTCCTCTAACATTAAAGTCTATTTTACCCCTTCAGGTTTAACTAATTTTTGATCTTTTTTTTAGATATTCACATTTAATATCAATAGACGGTTTTAGGCTTCCCATGTTTCGCATTTCTCCAAAAACCGTAAAGTATTTTTCTTTGAGTATCCTATTATCATCAACAGCTGCATGCTCATCACTAGCACAACTCTCTGAAGTTGGCCGCCCTCCACGAATGACGGCTATATCTGACCCAACATTAGCCGCAAGCTACCGCCCCATTACAATGCCTATGCCTCCTCTACGTCCCCCCCCAGAAGAGGAAGCAAGTCTTTGGCAAAGCGGTAGCAAAGCCTTTTTTAAGGATCAAAGAGCATCGCAAGTGGGTGATCTTGTTACAATCATCGTTGATATTACTGATAATGCTGCGTTTAATAATGGAACAACCGCAAATAGAGCCGCAACTGAAAAGTTTGGTATTCCAAACTTCTTCGGAATCAAAGGCAAAATAGTCGATGCTCTTACGGGGGCAAACAGCTTACAAACCAGTAGCAGCAGCAACAACAACGCTACGGGCAAAATTGCGCGAAATGAAACTGTGACACTGCGCTTGGCGGGCACCATTACACAAGTGCTTCCAAACGGCAATTTTGTTGTTATGGGAAAACAGGAAGTCCGCGTAAATAGTGAACTACGCGAGCTTGGGGTGAGTGGTATTGTGCGTCCTCAAGATATTACAGCCGATAATACAGTCACACACGATCGCATGGCCGAAGCGCGCATTGCCTATGGCGGGCGCGGTACCCTATCTCAGCTTCAAACCCCTCGATACGGTCAACAGATTATAGGAAACATCTTACCATTCTAGTAAATAGGTCGAACTCTTTAAGTCCGACCTATCCAATTTTAATGTATTGAACGCTCTAGCAATAAACCCCACAATTCTGCGACATCCTTTGTAGCGCCTTGATCCGAAATCGCATTTAACGTTTTGATTGCTTCTGCTTTATGGCCACCATCCATTTGCGCCATACCGTATTGCAACTGGGCTAAAGCAGGGTAGCGTGGATTTTTTGCAAGCCCTCGACGCATCAAAGCAAGGCCTTGGTCAACTTTACCATTAAGAACCAAGTTATAACCCGCCGTTAGAGGAGCAGCTGCATTCGTTGATGTCCCCGCAGCTTCCACAAGCTGAGGCAATTGAGCACGTTCTGTTGCCGCATGTTGAGCAACAAATGAACGGAACTTTGCATCCGCTTGAGCAGTAGAACCACTACCAAGAACTTTATTCGCATATCCTTGATCAAGTAAGTTCAAGCCCAGCTGAGATAAACCCATTTGCACCGCCCGTTCTCCCATATCCTGATAATCGGATGGGTTTTTCAGAACACCTGTGGCCAACCTCAACCGCTCAACATAAAAAACAAGAGACGGAGAAAGATTAGGGTTCGCGACCAAGTCATGAACCAACACGCTCCAATAGTCCGGCTTGGAGTAGTATTTGGCAAGAAGAACATACACATGCGTTTTCGCATTTGTATCTTTTAAATTGGTGTAAGCTGTGGCCAACATCTGAAGCTGACTTTCTACAGGAATGCGATGAGCTTTCAATGTTGAATCAACAACTTCCTGCGCTACACGTGCTGTATTTTTCCAATCGCTCTGAAGATAATAACTTTGAATCAACATGGTTTGCATACGTGCATCAGACCCATGTTGATTCAAATATTTTTCAATTGCTTTAATGGCAACTGGATAATTCTTTGCATTATAAGCCAAAGAAGCCTCAGCCATCAGCATTTGAGCTTTAGCTTCCTTAGGTGTCCGTGAACTTGCGATTAAGACATCATAAGCTTTAATTGCTGCCTCAACATCACCAGACTGAGCAGCTACTGCTGCACGCATTTGCGCTGTCGTATAGGCTTCATAGTCTGTTTTGCCCTTAACCGCATCGGCCGCATTTACAGCTGACATCGCTTTCGTGTAGTTTTTAGCAGCCAAAGCCGCTTGAGCTTGCTGCAAATCTTTACCGACAACTTGCCCTAATACATCATCTGCGTGTGCAACAGCTCCCGACAAAACTCCCGCACTCACAATTCCTGTAAGCAGTAAAGAGCGAACACTGACATAACGGTTAAGGTACAAAAACACGATTTACTGTCCTTCCATAAATTGATCCGCACCCACAATTCCTAACTGCGTAATGCCTAACCGTTGAGCATCAGCAAGGACATGCGCAACCGTTTTATAATCTGACAAACGATTAGGATGAATGTGCATCTCTGGCTGTTTCGCCTCTGCTGCTGCGGCACGGAAATGCTCCTGCAAAGCAGCTTCTGATGTTATCGGCTCATCATTCCACGTAATACTATTATCATAGCCGATACTTACCGTAACCAAGTGAGGCTGCTCTGTAGAAGGTGGTGGATTACCTTGTGGCAAATCAATAGAAACAGAATGCGTCTGAAGAGGTATAGTGATGATTAACATAATCAATAACACCAACATCACATCAATAAGTGGTGTGGTATTGATATCCACAATACCTTCATCTTCGTGAGTACTATCAGTCCCGATATTCATACCCATAATTCTGGCCTCCCCAGAACAACCTAGTGTGGTTGTTCTGTGATAAAATCAACATGTGCAATACCAGCCTGCTGGCATGCAGTAACAATCTGTCCTACCGCCAAGTATTTCACAGAAGCATCTCCGCGAATTTGTACTTGTGGTTGAGGCCGTTGCTTGGCAGCCTCGGTTAAACGATCAACGAGTTCATGTTGAGACCGTACAGGAATTGTATTCCAATATGTCTGCCCATCAGACGTAACCGCCAAGACGATATTCCCTGGTTTGGTCTGTGTCGGCTGATTAGCATCAACCGGCAACTTGACCTTTACAGTATGAGTGGCCACAGGAATGGTGATCAAAAAAATGATCAACAAAACCAACATAACGTCAACGAGAGGTGTGGTGTTGATTGCCGACACCACCTCGTCGTCACCGCTGCCTCCTCCGACGTTCATTGCCATATTATTAGATCCGATTTGTTGTGGTTATCGTTGTGGGAGCAGCCATTGAGCCTTCTTCTGGAGAAACACCATGACGGAAGCCACCAATCAAAACGGACTGAAGATCAGACGCAAAATTACGAACCCGATCCATAGACGCTTTGTTACGACGGACTAAAAGGTTATACCCCAACACCGCAGGAACAGCCGTTGCAAGGCCAATCGCTGTCATAATGAGAGATTCACCAACAGGGCCTGCCACTTTATCAATTGATGCCTGCCCAGCAATACCGATTGCAGTCAACGCATGGTAAATACCCCATACTGTTCCAAACAATCCAATAAATGGAGAGGTTGATCCTACTGTACCCAAAAAGGCCAATCCACCTTGCAGACGAACATTAATGGTTTCGACCGCACGGGAAATGGACATCGCGGTCCAAGAATTCAAATCAATTGAATCCCGCATTGATCCTTCATGATGCTCTGCAGCAACAATCCCTGTTTCTGCAATATATCGGAAAGGCGAAGACACTTTGAGTGCTTCTGCCCCTTCGTGAACTGTTGGCTTAGACCAAAATACACGTGAAGCTTCTTTAGCAGAACTCAATAAACGGCTCTGCTCAAAAAACTTCAGAACCATGATAATCCATGTTCCCAAGGACATCAGAGCCATAATAATCAAAACGCTACGCGCAATAACATCCCCATTCGCCCAAAGAGCACCTAAACCATAAGGGTTTCCCTGAGGGGCCGCAGCTTCTGGCGTTGCTGTAGCACTCTCTCCTGGAGTGGCTGCCGCTGCTGGCGTCTGAGTAGCAGACGGTGCAACCGATGCCGCCGGAGCAGACGTGTCATTCGCAGCAGAAGAAGAAGCGCCTGCTGCTGAAGATGAGGACGCAGCTGCGGACGCACCCTGAGCAAAAGCTCCACCAGGAAAAGATACGCCTGCTGCCAATACAAGCATCAAAGCCATGGCCGTACGTTTAGAAAGGCGAGCATTCGTCGAAACGACGGTCTCAGAAGATTGGAAAAATCTAGTCATCAACTTCATATCCTTGTTAGCGGTAATCAACGTTAAGCGCTTTTTTCAGGTCAATCATCACCCAGAGTAAAATCAACATGCAAAATATGATGATGCTCTATAACTGGGACACCATTCTGAACAGCCGGCTGGTAGCGTGCACGATGAAGAAATTCGAGAGCACTATCTGAAAACTCCGGCCCACCACTCGATGACACAATGGAACAATTTGCCGTGCGACCGTTCGGCAAAATATCACATGAAGCTGTGACTTTACCTTCACGGCTTTCTTCCTGCGCTTCCTCTGGATAGTCAGGCTTAGCTCCGTTTATAGGATGCGCTCCAGCACTGTGATCGGGTACCGATGGTGCGGGAGGTGCCTTAGGCGCAGCTGCCTGCGTAGGCGCTACCGGAACAGGTGATGGGATAGGATTTTCACTTGGTGGAACCGGGTGTGGCGGTTTGACATGCGTAACACGCTTTATAGCCTTTGGTGGAGGCTGAACGTTAATCCTAGGGGGCGGAATATACGGTGGCGGTGGCGGCACCATCTGTGGTGGTGGTGGCGGTGGAGGGGGAGGTGGCGGCTTAGGCACCTCTGTTATGACCTCAGTTTTGATAGGAGGTCGCTCCTGAGTCATTTTAGTTACTTTTCCACTTATAAGTGCGTACCCCACCGCACCCATAGCCAGTACAGCCACGACGATCGCGACAATATAGTCCGTCGGCTTACGCTGTTGTGCGCCGTAGCTCTTCATGTCGTAACCTTCTTACCTTACTCACCGACAGATATTATATTCTGTTCGGCAACTCTTTTCTGATCAGTCTCAAAACACACCTCATTTATAGCATGCTCGAAACACATATCCGATATGTTATTTGGGCAACGTCAGAACGTTTATGTCAAGTTGATTATGATCAAAAGAATACTAAAAACAAAAATAATTCACTTGCAAACGTTATATAAATGTTTTTTTGCACAAAAAACTATTGTTTATAGTTTTATAAACCAAGCCTAGAGAGCACTTTATTCACACAAAGCCCTCCCTAGTTTTAATGATATCTGAAACTTATTGCGCCGTTGCACTCGCTTCTGATCGTGTAGCACCTACACGCTGTGCCAATGATGCCGACATAAAATCATCCAAAGCACCATCAAGCACCGCATCCGGATTCCCGGTTTCAACACCTGTCCGCAAATCTTTTACAAGCTGGTAAGGTGCCAGCACATACGACCGAATTTGATGCCCCCAACCGATATCCGTTTTAGAAGATTCGGTCTGCGCAGCGGCTGCCTCACGCTTTTGCAGCTCTGCTTCATACAAACGAGCCCTCAACATCTCCATCGCTTTTGCCCGGTTACGATGCTGTGAACGATCCGTCTGGCAAGCAACAACAATCCCTGTAGGAATATGCGTAATACGAATAGCCGAATCTGTTTTATTAACGTGCTGCCCACCTGCGCCAGAAGCGCGGAATGTATCCACCCTTAAGTCGGAATCATTGACCTCAACTTCAATCGAATCATCAACAACAGGATAAACCCATACAGAAGCAAACGACGTTTGACGCCGTGCAGCAGAATCAAATGGTGATATTCTTACCAGCCTATGCACCCCTGCCTCGGTCTTTAACCAGCCATAGGCATTCGCACCACTGATTTGAACGGTAACAGATTTAATACCCGCCTGCTCACCTTCAGTGCTTTCAATGAAAGAGACTTTATACCCTCGTTGCTCCGCCCAGCGCGTATACATCCGGAGTAACATTTCAGCCCAGTCCTGAGCTTCTGTTCCTCCTGCGCCTGAGTTCACCTCAAGATAGCAATCATTACCATCAGCTTCACCAGACAGCAGACTTTCAATTTCTCTTTTATGAACTTCTTCAGCCAACTTCCGGAGCGTTACGACAGCTTCCTGAACGAGATCCGTATCTTCTTCCATCTCTGCAAGCTCTACAAGCTCCAGAGTGCTTTGAACTTCACTCTCAATCTGCTCAACGCCTTCAACTTGGTTCGCTAAAGTCGTCCGTTCGCGCATAATCTTTTGCGCTGCCTCCGCATCATTCCACAGATCAGGATCTTCTACGCGATGATTTAATTCCTCAAGGCGTGTAATCGCGACATCCCAGTTAAAGATGCCTCCTTAGCAGCGCTACCGACTGCTTAATCTGTTCAGAAAGTGCTTCTGTTTCCGCTGACATAATGTTTCCTCCACTCGGCAGGACGATTTAGCGCAATCAGTACAGCCCACCTACACCGATGTCACCCTCTGATGCACTACTTTTCTGAGATTGTGTTCCATTAGCATCAGTAGAGTGTTCACTCTCTGATCCTGATGCAGCACTTCCCATCTCACTCTCAGAATCAGAAATTACAGCGTCTGCTCCCGTATCAGATGCTGTCAGAGCTTCTGTTCCAGCCCCAAACCCATGCAATGCAACAGATGCCCCAGGAACCTGATCCGTCTTAAACCCATCAACAGCCGATATACGCCCAGTATTATAAGACGCTAACGTAATACCGTCTGGAACTCGGAAATCGAGCTTAGGTCGGTTTTCAAAGGCCGCCTTCATGATACGGTTCCAAATAGGTGCAGCAATTCGCCCACCATCTGCATTGCGCCCTAAACTTTCTGGCGTATCAAATCCAACCCAAACGACAGTCACCAAATCTGGAGAAAAACCAGCGAACCATGCATCATGAAAATCCTGACTGGTTCCTGTCTTGCCAGCAATCGGCCGATCAATCCCAACACCCGCTGCACGTCCCGTTCCACGCGCAATTACATCTTTCATCATTTGAATAATCTGGAACGAACTTTCCTCACTCGCCAAAGTCGGACGGTTATCCAAAAGAGAAGGTACATTCACATTATCTGCCGGCACAGGAGCCACAGTCTGTGGTTGATCAGGAGAAGATGGCGCTACCCCTTTAGGCGCTGCTGTCTGATCTGCTGGCACAGCAACGCCCGCAGCAGGCTGCACGGCTGTGCCTAATGTTAAGTTAGAAGCCTGCCAAACCAAATTCCCTTGCCGATCCTGAATATCATCAATGAGAGAAGGTGTTACAATATGGCCGCCATTTGCAATGGTTGCGTATGCTGCTGCCTCTTTAATAATAGTCGTCTCAACCGCACCAAGAGCCGCCGGCAAAACATGCGGCATCTGATCCACTAATCCAGCCTTAATGGCGGTATCTGCAACCGCTTTCATTCCGAGGTGGGCCGCAACACGAATCGTAACAAGGTTACGACTTTCTCTTAACGCATCATGTAAGGTTGTGGGACCCCAGTTATCGTGTTCATAGTTTTGAGGATGCCAATCACCATAGGAAATAGGTGAGTCATCAAATTTCTCTGACGGTGAAATCCCCTTTTCCATCGCGGCTAGATAAACAAATGGTTTAAAAGAGGACCCAGGCTGCCTCATAGCTTGTGTCGTTCTGTTAAACTGGCTTTCATGGAAAGACCAACCACCGACCATCGCCAATACACGGCCTGTGCGCACATCCATAGTAATCGCCGCCCCCTCAACATGAGGGATTTGTCGCAACATCACAGAGCCTGTGCTTTGGGGTTCAATCATGATGATGTCCCCCGCCCGAAGCGCTGCTCTACGCCGCGCCCAAGCCACATCACTACTTGCTAATGTTCCTTTTTTTGAAACGCCATCTTCCAGCCACCCAACTTGTCTGCCTCCGGGAAGAACAATAGCAAGTCGCCATTCACGCAACATCCCCGCTGGAGAAGTCACAGCCTTAAGCGCCTGCTCCCAGCCTACTGAAGAAACATCATCAAGGTGTTTTACCGGGCCGCGCCAACCACTTCTACTTCGATCATAGTTCATCAAGCCTTCGCGCAAAATACGCGTTTCTTTTTTCTGTAAATCAGGTTCAAGGCTGGTATGAACCTCTAATCCACCTTGAAGGGCCTTAACTTCTCCATACTGCGAAATTAATTGACGCCGCACCTCTGCTCCAAACCACTCCGTTTCTGGCAACGGCCCAAAACGTAACTTCTTTTGAGGAACAAGAGGCTCACTCTTATCCTGCTGAGCCTGCTCTTGAGTAATGACACCATTTTCGGCCATCAGCTGCAGAACAAGGTTCCGGCGCATTAAAGCCATTTTCGGGTGTAAAAAAGGATTATAATTTGTAGGCGATTTAGGAAGTGCGGCTAGAGAAGCGGCTTCCGCATCATCTAATTGGTCTATAGGTTTATTAAAATACGTTTGAGCAGCCGCGGCTACTCCGAATGCTCCATTTCCTAAATAAATTCCATTAAGGTATATTTCTAATATTTTATCTTTTGATAAAACCTGCTCCATTTTTTCGGCTAAAAGAGCTTCTTTTATTTTTCGATCAAACGATAAAACATTACTATTAAGCAACATCACCTTGGCAACTTGCTGAGTAATGGTCGATGCGCCTAAGGGACGACGGCCGTGCCGTGCAAAAACATCAGTAACAGCAGCACGTGCGATGGCCAGAACATCAACACCGCCGTGCGTGTAAAAATTATGATCTTCCGTTGCGATAAAAGCTTTTTTGACTTTATCTGGAATCGCATCAATAGGAACAAAAATACGACGTTCATTCGCAAGCTGAGCCATCAACTGATCATCAGACGTATAAATACGACTTACGGTTGGTGGTTGGTATGCACGCAAGCTGTCAATACTTGGCAGATCAGACTGGAACTTGGCGTAGGTGGCCCATATAAGCACACCTCCCCCAGTTACCCCAAGCAAACCAATCCCTGCAAAAACAGCAATGATCTGCCGAAAACGACGAAAACGAGGCCCACGAGGAGAACTTGCTCTGGGAGCCATTGGATTACGAGAACTAGAATAACGTCGCGTCATAGGATCCGCATAGCATTGAAGTATTCCTTTCGTCGCCCCATAAAGACAACAATATTTTTATAGCAGCATCTCTCGGACAGCGATAACCCAAAAACACCATCAAAGTTCGGTTTAATTTCACACAGCGATCTTGCAAGACTAGCTAAACAAACGCCCCATCATCTTAGCCGTATAATCAACAACAGGAACGATGCGCCCATAATTTAAACGTGTTGGCCCGATAACACCTAAAGCCCCCACGATCTTCTGGGCTTCGTTGCGAGCAGGTGCAACAATCATGGACAAACCTGACATACCAAACAACCCACTTTCACGCCCAACATAAATGCGCACCCCTTCAGACTCTTCTGTAAGCTGTAAAAGCTGCAACATCATTTCTTGTGTTTCTAACTGCTCAAAAAGCATTTGTATGGCCGTCAAACGCTCAATTTCTGTAATATCGGATAAGAGATTCCCCTGCCCTCGAACAAATAACGTGCCCGCTTGCGCATCCCATGTGGCCAGACCTCGTTCGATCACATGGGCGGCCAACACATCAATTTCATGACGATTCTCTTCCAACTCACCACCGATCCGCTCCCTCAAAGAGGCTAGCGTCAAATCACCTAAACGCGCATTGAGATAATTCCCCGCCTCTATAAGAGCAGAAGGTGGAACGCCGATAGGCAGTTCAATAATACGATTTTCAACTTGCCCATTTGAGCTAACAAGAATAACCAAACCACGATTAGCCCCCAACAGAACAAACTCAATATGCTTAAGTGTTGCTTCAAACTTGGGGGCCAAAACCAGACCAGCTGCAGATGATAAGCTCGATAATACAGACGAAACCTCAGCAAAAGTCTCCTTATATGACCGTCCATGCACATCTAAGCGTGTATTAATATGTTCTTTGTCTTCTTCTTTTAATGAGCCAAATTGAAGCAACCCATCGACAAAAAGCTTTAATCCTTTTTCCGTCGGCAAACGACCAGCAGACACATGGGGACTAAACAACAGTCCAGCACGCGCCAAATCTGCCATAACGTTCCTTATCGTTGCGGAAGATAATGCTGGTTGCAAACGCTGTGATACGGTCTGACTTCCGACCGGCTCGCCTGTTTCAACATATTCTTCTACTATTTCTCTTAAAATCGCGGCCTCACGTTCCCTTAGCCCACTTAAGAACGATGATTTTTTACCAAAAAAATATGAATCAGATTTATTCATAATTGATCACATTCCTAGCAAAAAACAGCCGTCAAACGAGAGTAGAACATGTTCCACCACAAGATCACATAGCATGCTGCTACAAAATAAAAACCATCATACATTGTAAGATAAGCAGCCGTCATGTTTAATCCTATGAATACATTTCAATTTCTATCTTACTTAAGAGTCACTATGAAACGCTTGAAGCCTGGATCTAAAATCGTTCTTGCTAGCCACAATTCCGGAAAATTACGTGAATTTTCTATGCTATTTGCAGATAAAGATATTCAGGTTATTTCTGCTGCAGAACTCAAGCTTCCTGAACCTGAAGAAACAGAAAATACCTTTGTAGGAAATGCCACTATCAAAGCAAAAGCAGCTGCTGCAGCCTCTGGTTTACCGGCTTTAGCAGATGACTCCGGGTTTTGTGTCGAGGCTTTAAGTGGACAACCCGGTGTTTATTCCGCTCGGTGGGGTGGCCCGACAAAAGATATGAATGTTGCGATGCAACGTGTGCATACCGAGATGGGAAATACAGATAATTATTCGGCTTCTTTTATTGCCGCATTATGTCTTGCATGGCCGGATGGAGAAACCCAATCCGTCGTAGGGGAATGTCATGGCCAAACGGTATGGCCTCCACGTGGCGAGCATGGACATGGCTATGACCCAATTTTTGTTCCAGATGGAGAAACCCGCACTTTTGCAGAAATGCCTGAGCATGAAAAAAATAAAATGAGCCATAGAGCAAAAGCTTTAGAGCTTTTTATGAAAGAATGTGTCGAAAAATAAATAGAACAAATATTCATATAAGGCCTAATTAATAATGATAAATACAAAATATAAAAAGATATCTTCACTCGACTTTGGAGGCGTTCTTAAGAAATCAATCCATATAGTTCTTCTTATTATATTACTAGGTGTGGTAGGATTTTCTGTTAATACGGCTTTAGCAGATTCAACATCTTCCCTTGATACTCCGCTTACTAAACAGGAAGCCCAAAAGCTTCTTACCATTCTTAATGACCCCAAAGAACGAGAAGCTTTTTCTCATACTCTCTCTTTAATGGCGCGCGCTGCTCCCTCGAACAATCATACCGCATTAAAAAACAAAACAGATATCCATAATGGTCTAGAGAGCTTACATGCTCAGTCTTTAAGTTATTTCCATAATTTCTTGGGTCTATTTATCGATCTAAGATTTTTGATGTATGAAATACACGATCAATTCAGCAGTCAAAATGCCCGAAAAATTATTTATACTACAACACTACTCTCTATCATATTTGTTGCACTCGGATTAGGGATTGAACACCTCACCACTTTTATTTTGAAAAACCCGATCCAACGTATTTCTCTGCGGGTCGATGAAAAAGAAAAAACACACGATCGATATATTCAAAAAAAAGAAGAGCAAAACTCTCCACCACCTTCCCCTGAGGACATTTCTGATAAAACAACAGCTACACGCACAACAGATCAAAAAAGGCGCGTAGAGACTTTACGGTTCCTTGCGCGTGTTCCTTATGCATTCATCCTTTTTCTTCTCAAAATATTTCCTGTAGGCGTTTTTTTCTTACTTGTTACATTATCTACTCTTCTTTTTCCCTTTCTATCAGACTCAAAAGCCGGTTCCATTATTATGACACTAGCCAGTTGCTATGCTGGTGCACGGTGTTTATATTTTGCTATTGAAACGATCTTTTCGCCTCACAACCCTAATATTAGACTTATCCCTACGACAAACCTTATTGCAGCACGTTTTACGCGATGGCTGGGCTGCCTTATCCTCGCCCCTACCCTTATTATTTGTTTTATAAATTTAAATACTCAACTGAATATATCCTCCCGTGCTTTAGATGCACTTATTCGGGCGATCGTCCTTATTGAACATATTCTTATCGCTCTCTTCATTTGGCGCATGCGGCACGTTGTAAGTAACGCGTTAACGCCTACTGCTGCAGGTAAATCTAAAAAATTATGGTCCTTTTTTGCCACCATTGCCAAAGCATGGTGGATACCGGCCATGTTTATCGACATCTCTTTATGGATTGTCTGGGCAGCGCACTTATCTGGGGGATATCACTGGATTCTAACAACGACAGGCATTACGGTCGCTATTCTTATCGTTTCACGTATCGTAGCCGTGCTCGCATACGGTCTACAAGACCGCTTTTTCCGACTCAATCCAGCTCTAAACGAACGTTTCCCAGACCTTCAAAAAAGAGCTGACCATTATTACCCTCTTGCACATGCAACACTAACTGGAATTATTGTCTTTCTAACCATTATATCCATTGTTGAGGCATGGGGCTTCCCAATATTTGGCTTTTTCTTAAAGAACTCACTTGGTCAACATATTTCAAATACCGGGGTCATTACAATCGTATCCATTATTATAGCTATATTAATATGGGAAACTATCAACATTATTTTAATAAACCAAATTAATCACTTCCAGAATGCTGGTTTTAGTTCTCGTGCAACACGCCTCAAAACAATCCTCCCTATTATCCGGACTGTTTTTCTCATCATCATTATCGTGACTGTTATCGTAACCATCTTAGCTCAAATCGGCATCAATATTACTCCCCTCCTTACTGGTGCAGGAATTATGGGAGCCGCTATTGCTTTTGGTTCACAAAGCCTTGTTAAAGACTTTATCACAGGCTTTTTCATGCTTGTTGAAGATGCCATACAAGTGGGCGATTGGGTAACGACCGGAGGGGTATCAGGTATTGTTGAAAACCTTTCGATCCGTACTGTCAAAATAAGAGATACAGATGGTGACCTTCACATTATCCCATTTTCTTCAGTCACTTCCATTGCGAATACAGCCCGCGGCTATAATAAAATCATCATCAAACAACAGCTGGATCTTTCAGAAGACTTTAGCCGTGTCGTTTCTATTATGACAAAAGTTGTAAAAGATATGCGCGCCGACGATGTTTTCGGTCCTCTGATCTTGTCAGATTATAATGATCTTGGAGTTGATAAAACCGATAGCAGCGGCGCAACATTACGCGGTGAGATATGGACAACCCCCATGATGAAATGGAAGGTTCAAAGAGAGTTCTACAAAAGAATTGCTAATCTATTCGCTGCCGAGAAAATTAAATTTTACACCGGAACGTCTTATTTCACGACACCACCCGGAAGCCCGATGCAAGTCAAATCAATTCAAATCGCGAATGATGTAACACCAACTACACCACAAGATTCGTAATAACAAACCTTATTAACACTCCTTAATTTATTAGAGGGAGTGTTAATAATATTAAAACAAATTATATTTCTAAATAAACCATTCTTTATTTGAAAATAAACATTAGCATAATAATCCTTATTACATTATAGATTATTATATTATGAGTTCACTCTTCCGTCGCGAAGCTTTAGAAGCGCGCCAAATTAGTTGGTTAGGCAACGTCCAAATTAGCCAGCCATTACCTGTACGTATTGTTTCAGGCTTTTGTATTGTCTTAGTCATTGCCTCAGCCTTGCTCGTTATATTTTGCAACTATACACGACGGGTACACGCCACCGGACAAGTCATGCCTGAAAGTGGCCTTCTAACCATCAGCGCCACTCAACCCGGAACCATTACTGCAATCAAAGCCAAAGAAGGGCAGCATGTCCATCGAGGCGATATACTCTTTATTGAAGATCTCGACATTATTTCTTCTAATGGATCTACACAAAAACAAGTTCTGAACGATTTATTAAGGCAAAAAGAACTCCTACAAAACCAACGTGAGCTCCGGGAAAAATCTGCCCCCCTCGAGAAACAGGCACTTTTAAACCAAGTGCAGTTTCTCAACCAACAACACACGGAGATTAATGCTCAAATTATATCGGATAACAAAGTTCTACCATTAGTCGAGCAAGCCCTGAACAAAATGTATATGGCGCAAAGCAGCCACCTTATTACAGAAGAGCAATTCCAAAGTCAGTTATCAACCTACGCACAGCTTCTCTCAACACATTCTCAAACACTACAGTCCCAAACAACAACTGAAGGTAAACTCTCTGACATTGTTTCCAAAATAACACGCTTTAATTCTGACCTTACTCATGATCTTAATGATCTTGATAAACAAATTGCCTCAGTCGACCAGCAAATAGCCGAGAATGAAGGCCGCCAAAGTAACATTATTCTTGCGCCAGAAGATGGCACTCTCACCAGCCTGCGTGGATATTTAGGGCAGCAAGTGAGTGCTAATACACCCTTAATCACTTTATTACCCAATAATGATAAATTACAGGTAGAGCTTTATGTGAATAGTTCTTCCATTGGTTTTCTAAAAGTCAATCAACCTGTACTTCTTCGCTATGATGCCTTCCCTTACCAAAAATTTGGTTTACAACATGGCCATATTATTGAAATCACCCACGCTCCTGTAACATCAGATACTGTCGCAAATAGAGCAGCCGCGTCTGCGCCCCAAGGAAAGCAAGGGATACCCTCTACGTCTGGTCAGGATATTTACCGCATCCGCGTTCTTCCAGACCGCTCCTATATTCAGACCTATTCCGAAAAACACCCTCTAGAGGCCGGAATGACAGTCTCCGCAGATATTGCAACGGATAGACGCCCCCTCTGGCAATGGATCCTCGATCCAGTCATCAGCATCAAAAACACAATCTCCACAACAACAATTGGCCCATAAGAGCAAAGATAGAAATATGCTTCGCGACCTTCAATTCGGCTTTGGAAAACGCACTCCTGTTATTTTGCAATCAGAATCTTCTGAATGTGGAATGGCATGCCTTGCCATGTCTATGGGCTATTATGGTCATTTTATTGATATTTCTACGTTTCGCCGTCAATACGGTGCATCAACACAAGGCGCCACCCTTAAAGAACTCATCTCCGTTTCAAGTCGTGTGGGGCTCAACTCACGCGCTGTAAGGCTAGAGTTGGATGAACTTGATAAACTAACGCTACCCAGTATTCTCCATTGGGGCCTTAATCACTTTGTCGTTCTGGTTGAACGCCGCTCCAAGAGTGTGATCGTCCACGATCCTGCTATTGGCCGTCGCGAAATCGGTTTGAAAGAACTTTCCCGCGAATTTACAGGGATTGCACTCGAAATTACGCCAACAGAACGGTTTGAACGTAAAGACGAACGTAAAACCTTAACATTACGTGACATGTTTCGTCATGTCTCAGGCCTAAAGCCCGCTCTTGCTTATCTTTTCGCTCTTTCTTTAGGGCTTGAACTTATTGCATTAGCGATGCCCATGGTGAGCCAAGTTATTATTGATGAAGTGATTGTTATTGGTGACCATGATCTTTTAGTCACGATCGCCTGTAGTATGGCCATTCTATTACTATTCCAGCTTTTCATTTCCACTGTGAGAAGCTGGGCTGTCATTATGTTTAGTACCCGTGTCTCTTTAAAATGGAATGGTTCTCTCTTTGACCATCTAACACGCCTTCCTCTTGATTACTTTATTCGTCGTCATATTGGGGACGTTATTTCTCGTTTTGGGTCTCTTGGGAGCATCCAACGTACTATTACAACAGACCTCGTCCAAACTATTCTAGATGGTATTATGGCCATCGGAATGGGAGTAATGTTGTTTTTATACGGTGGATGGCTAGGAGCCATTGCCTGTATTGCAATCGCACTTGACGTCCTTTTACGTCTGGTCACATACGGTACCTACAAGCGAGCCTCTGAAGAAGGGGTTATTCAAGATGCGAAAAGTCAAACCTATTTCATAGAAACGCTACGCAATATTGCTACCGTAAAACTTCTTAATTTACGTGAACGCCGGCAAACTGTTTGGCTAAACAGTGTCATTGATTCAATGAATATTCATTTACGCCTCCAAAGATTTGACCTCATTTTCGGGCGCCTTGGGGATCTAATTTTTAGTTCAGACCGACTAATTATGCTCGTTCTTGGCGCAAAAATGGTCATGAACAACCATATGTCCGTTGGTATGCTCGTGGCTTTCCTCTCTTATAAAGATCAGTTTGCTAGCCGTGTTGGAAATTTAATTAATACAGGCTTCAAACTTAGGATGTTAAGCATTCAAACGGGCCGTTTATCAGATATTGTTATGACCGAACCCGAAGAGCCAGGCCTTCCTCTTCCTCCGCCATCCCCTCAAGAAATGGGACATACAGGCGCCATCACGGTAAGAGATCTTTCTGTGCGTTATAGCCCTGAAAGCCCTTGGATTTTTCGTAATCTTTCTTTCAATATTCCAGCCGGAAAAAATATTGCCATCGTTGGCCCTTCAGGCTGCGGCAAAACGACACTTCTCAAAACTCTTATGGGATTACTTGAACCCACAGAAGGCGATATTGCCTTAGATAATATTTCCATTAAGTCACTTACACTTGACGGCTACCGCTCCCGTATTGCTGGGGTATTACAAGATGATGGACTTTTTTCAGGGTCTTTATCTGATAATATCAGCGGGTTTGCCGAACATATCAACCAACCGCTTGTGGAGGCATGCGCACAATATGCTGCCATCCATGACGATATTCAGCGCCTCCCCATGCGTTATGAAACACTCGTTGGCGATATGGGCTCCAATCTTTCAGGAGGGCAAAAGCAACGCGTTATTCTTGCTCGTGCTCTTTATCGTTCACCGCAAATCCTATTTTTAGATGAAGCAACCAGCAATCTAGATGAAGCGACAGAAGCACGCGTTGCACAAGCCTTAAGAATGCTAAACATCACCCGTGTTATTGTTGCACACCGCCCTGCCACCATCGCTCACGCAGATGTTATATTACACATGACCCCTCAAGGGTTACAAATTGAAACACGCAATATGGAGAAATCCTAACACTTAATAGATAGACCCTTTGAGAAAAACCATTGTATTAAAACAAATTTTTATCTAACAACCACAGATTATAAAAAGTAAACAACGGTTTATTATAAATAAACTTGATTTATGTCAAGTTTATTTATAAGCTTATACAAATATAATACTTACATTATTTCAATACATATTATAGCATATATTTGAATCGATTCGACTTGATTTAAACTTGACTATAAAAGAGACGATGATGCGTGAACTAACCACTCTTGAGCTCAATGAAGTTTCAGGCGGAGCAACCACTCCACAAATTGGAACAGGTACAGCGTCTGATCTTGGAGACGCTCTTTTAGGTGCCCTCGCAGGCGCTGCTATGCTTGGTGCAACCGGAATGACCATCGGCGGAATTCACGGCGGTGACGGTGGCGGAATTCTAGGTTTTGGTTCAATCGGACAAGCTGTTGGCTTGGTTATTCCAACGATTGAAGGAGCTGCTACGGGCTTTGTACTCGGCGGTATATATGGCTTCCATAATTTCCAACCTTGGATCAACCAATTGCTATTAGGGGCCTCCAACGGCACTCTCGGACAAGGCGGCAATGCAGCGGGTATCCGGGTCTAATAGGCTGTAAAGGTCTAAGAAGACATTTCTCAGCATTTTTTATATTAGTGTTGAGAAGTGTCTTTTCCTTATCATTTATAATAATCAAATAACGATCCCGTATACTTGGTTATTATAAATGATCCAGCATCTTAATGTTGCATTATTTATAATACTCCCAAATAAATGGATCGAAAATGGCTATTACATGGAGCAAAGACACCACTTATAGCATAGAAAATGCTAATATTTCTGAAGCAGATGGCAGTGTCCGTATCCCTCCCGCTCTAAACAAGGGCTACCCACCAGGAACCAATCAAACCAATACTGTGTTTGGAACCTATCCTGGCTCTATTTTAGGAATAGCGTCTATCACCATCCCCAAAGGAACAACAATCTCAAGTGTAAACGATGTTGTCCCCGCAACTATCACTTTTAATAGTTTAAATCCTCTTTATGCTAATCAAACTTTCCAAGTTTTATTGAAATATTACGGCTATAATACCTATGCCAAACAAGAAAGCCCATCTGGTACGACCAGACTTGGATTGCCAGCAGGGGGAGCCAGCACCCCTGACTTTAACAACATTCAAGATGCTCTCAATTTTAGCTTCGTGAGGGTTGTCCCCAACTCCCTGACAGGGGGACGAAATTTAGACACAACAACACTCAACAAATTTGCACGAATGAGTGATGTTTCTTTATTACCAACTTATACAACAGGATCTGTTTCTACATATCCAGATGGAACTCTCTATAGAGATATTCCCTCATTGGATATTTGTTTCTTATCTGGAACGGAAATAAAAACATCCTCAGGTTTCAAAAAGGTTGAAGATATTCAAGTTGGAGATTTTATTCTTTCCCCAATAAACGGAATAGAAACTCCTAAAGCGGTAACGTCCATTCAAAGAAATCGGATCGCTTGTCTCTCCAAAAAAGATATGCCCGTCTGCTTTAAACAAAACTCAATTGCAGATGGCGTACCTTACAAAGACCTTTATGTTACAAACGAACATTGCCTTTTCTTCAATAATAAGCTGATCCCCGCAAGAATGCTCGTGAACGGTTTATCTATTATCGTTGATGAGTCATTTTCAGAGTATGATTCTTATCATATTGAATGCGAGGAACACTGCCTTCTCATTGCAAATGGTGCGTATACGGAAAGCTATTTAGATACTACCCATACGTTTGAACACCATCACAATATTATACAGTTTGGTCAAAAAACATGGGAAAAAGATGCGGTATTCCCACTTACAACGAATAGAGGAGAAGTAGAGCCTATATTCGCCTCTTTGCGTTCAAGAGCAACATCTCTTAACTACCCTAATGTTCTAAAAAATAAGCACCTTACCCATGACCCAGATGTAAAACTTTATACATCCAACAACACAGAAATCCTTCCTCTTCGAGTCAACGAAGGCAGGTATATCTTCCATATTCCAGCAAATCACAACTCAATACGTCTATCATCTCGAGCCAGCCAGCCCAGTGAAACAATTGGCCCTTTTGTAGATGATCGTCGTTTTCTGGGAGTCTTGGTTGGCGAGGTTCTCTGTTTCCAAGAAAAAGAAACGTATAAAATTAATGATCATCTTATAGAACCCACCCTATCCGGCTGGCACTCTATAGAGAATAGTCAACATCGGTGGACAAAAGGAGATGCCTTTATTCCATTAAATGAAGTAAAAAATCCCAATAAAGAAAAATTAATTTCAATTCAAATTTCTAATAACAATGCGTATATTTTATAAAAAAATATTCTTATATAGTATTTGAAACTAATCACCTCTTAAAACTTTAATATAATTGGTGATAGAGACTCACTCCCCTCTATCACCAATTAATATAAATCCACAAAAAATTTAGCGCTTAGCAATAACGCAGCTTCAACTTCGGCTAGATTCTGACAAGACTTGACGCATATTCTGCAACTTCTGCGTAAGAGCAGCAACATCTTGCGCGCTAAGGCCTGTGTGAGCAAGAAGCGTTTCATTAATGCACGGAACGACCGATTGAAGCATACGCCCCTTATCCGTAAGACGCACCAATACTTGTCGCTCATCACTACTTTCACGCGTACGCACAACCAAACCACTTTTTTCCAAACGTTTAATCAAAGGAGTAATTGTACTCGGTTCAAGCAAAAGACGGGTAGCAAGCTGACCTATGCGCTGCCCATCCATCTGCCAAAGCAACTGCAAGACAAGATATTGCGGATAGGTGAGGCTGAACGGATCAAGCGCAGCCTTATAGGCACGCGCCATTTCCATAGCAGTACTATAAAGCGCAAAACAAAGTTGCTCTTCGACTGGAGGAAGTTGAATCGGCGGATCGCTCATACCCTCACATATATACATTTTTTCTGATTTTAGCACGAGATTATAAATTGCTTTTGCGAAATTAATTATTGCGATAATATTTATCTCGATATATTTTAGAGCGTCTTATTTCTGGCCGTGCTCGCAAAAGCGTCTTTCCGCCTTTGCTGTCACAGCTGGATACAACCTGTTGAGAACAAAGGAGTGTCAGTCATGGCGCAATATGATGTCATTTGCATTGGTGGTGGACATGCTTCATGGCCCGTAGCGGCTACGCTACAAAAACAAGGTCTACAGACACTTCTAATCGCCAATGACCGTCTCGGAGGCACCTGCACCAGTTGGGGCTGCGACCCGAAGATTTTGCTGGATGCCCCTTTTGAGATCATGGCGGAGGCCGCGCGCTACCGTGATATTGGTCTTGAGGGAAACCTCAAACTAAATTGGGAGGCCTTACAAGCCTATAACAGGAAGGTTATCGCCCCCCTACCCGGTATGCTTCAAAATATGATCGAGCAAAGCGGTGCACAAATTGTGTTTGGGTCTGCTCGTCTGACCAGTCCTCACACGGTTCTGGTCAACGGTAAAGAACACCATGCAAAAAAAATCGTTATTGCCACAGGCCGGCGCGCTGCAACTCTTAATATTCCAGGCGCAGAATATATCCGCAATAGTTCAGATTTTCTTTATACCGAACATTTCCCTGAGCGAATTGTCTTTATTGGCGCCGGAATAATTTCTCTTGAATTCGCCTCAATGGCCGTCCGTATGGCACGTGAGGTCGTCATTATTACGAATGGCAATACCATTTTACCTCAGTATTACGATCGCTATAGCCGTAAACTTCTTGCTCAATTAGAAGCCGAAGGGGTAAAATTCCACTTTGATCAAACTCTATCCTCTGTCGTAAAAAGAGATGAAGAATATCTGGTAAAAACCCAGTCTGGACTTGAGATAAAAACTGATTATGTTTTGGGTGCCAGCGGACGAATCCCAAATGTCGAGGGACTAGGTTTAGAAGAAGCCGGGGTCATTTTCAGCCAACGAGGGATACCCACTGACGAGCAATTTCGTACCAATGTTCCGCATATATATGCCAGTGGAGATATCCGGGATACCTCCATTCCACGCTTAACACCCACGGCTTTTTTCGAGGCAGGCTGTATCGTGCAGCACATTCTAGGCGAGGCAATGCCTATGACTTATCCAGCAGTGCCGAATGTTGTGTTTACTATTCCACGTATTGCTCAAGTAGGGATAAGCCAAAAAGAAGCAAAAAACTCCGATGCTTATCGAAGTGTGGATATTGATTATGGTAAGCAAATGCTCTTCCAAACACGCAATGAAAAAGAAGCGGAAGTTGCTGTAGTTCTGAACAAGGAAGGGTATCTCGTAGGTGCCGATATATATGGAGATTTCAGCGGAGAACTAATCAACTTCCTAACCCTTGTCATCAATTTGAAATTAACAGCTCGTGATCTGCGAGGAATGATTTTTGCTTTTCCAACTCATTCCTTTGGTGCAGTTAAATTCGCTTTGGAAAACCTTTTGAGACAGGAATAGAGGCTCTTTAATCACCACTCTTCCATGTAAAGCTGATACCTTCACTAATCTCTACATAAAGAGAAAAACTTTGATAGTATCAGCTTTACACGCTGTATTTTTATGCAAATCGCTTCATAGCCACTTCCACTCCATTAGGATCAGAAAAGAGGAAACTACGCCCTTCAGAGGAACCCAAAACTGGCTTGTAATAATACCTACTGCCTTACAAATCGCCTCGTAGGTAACGTCACCGTTTTATTCCAAAGCTGGTTATCCCTCCAGAGATTGGAGTTCGAAAAGACGGCGGTAAATTCCGTTTTCTTTCGAGATTAAATCAGAATGTGTTCCGTCTTCTTTCAATTCACCATAACTAAACACCAAAATACGATCCAACTCCATAACGGTTGATAATCGATGAGCAATTACAATCACCGTTCTGTTTTGCATTAACCGCTTCATAGCATCTTGAACCAATGATTCAGATTCAGAATCAAGGCTGGAAGTCGCTTCATCAAAAATCAAAATTGGAGCATCTGCTAAAAAGGCGCGTGCGATTGCGACACGTTGCCGCTCCCCTCCCGAAAGTTTAACCCCTCTTTCCCCCACCATCGTATTATACCCTTGCGGCAAACGTTCTATAAAGGCAGATGCATTTGCCAAACGAGCAGCCTCTTCTATCTCACTTAATGATGCTTCTGGGCGAGCATATGCGATATTTTCTGCTAAACTTCTGTGAAACAAAATTGGCTCTTGAGGAACAATTGCAATATGAGCCCTCAAAGAGGATTGCGTTATTTGGGAAATATCTTGCCCATCAATGACAATATGCCCCTCATTCACATCATATAAACGCTGCAAAAGCTTCGTGAGAGTTGTTTTGCCAGATCCGCTCGGTCCCACTAAAGCCACACGTGATCCAGAGGCAATATGCAGGTTCAGATCCTGATAAAGCGCTTTTTCCTGACCGGGATACTGAAACTTTATGTGTTTAAAATGAATATCTCCATTCGTAAAATGGGCTTCCTGTGCATTCGGACTATCCTGAATGGCAGGCTCTCGACGAAAAACAGCAATCAACTCTTCCATTTCATTAACGGAACGTTGCACTTGACTAACTTGCTGCCCAAGATCACGCAAATATCCCTGAACAAGAAACATCATGGTTAATATATAAGCAACATCACCAGGACCTGCTTTACCCTGCCACCACAGAAAAACAGATAATGCAATCATGAGCATGCGCATAATAAGAGATGCTAATGCTTGCAGGTTTGCGCTGTTCGTCCCCCTCACCCATGTGAGAAGGGTGCGTTCTCGCCACCCTTGAATAACAAGATCTAACCGTTTTTCTTCTCGTACCTCTGCTCCAAAAGCCTTTACGACAGGATTACACGTAACAGAGTCTGCCATTGCTGCGCCCATTTTTGTGTCCCACTCATTCGACGCACGGGCACTCGGTGCTACATATTTGAGCGTCAAAGTAATGGACATCCACGCAAACAAGCAAACTGAAACAGCCAAGACGCTTCCCATAAGCGGAGAACGAAACATTAATACTATTGTCGTTCCACCAAGGACCAATATTTCAGGCGCAATCAGAAGTAATAACGTATCATCAAGCGTATCAAGCGCCCACATACCACGCGTTAAACGCCGGACTGTTGATCCAGCAAATGTATTCGCATGCCAATCTGTTGAAAAACGCTGTATTCGTGCAAAAGCCTGATTGGCAATGCGGTGCATAATCGCAAGTGTTAAATACGAAATACCAAGGAATGATGAACGGCGCCCAAAAAGACCAATCAAGCCGAGAGTAATCAACCCTCCTACCATGAAAAATGCATCATTCCTTAATGCAAGAAGAGTATTTACATCTGGAAAATTTGCTCCTCCTGCGTGTTTAGAAATATCCGAAACCAAGCGCCCCGCTAAAATCGGAGTTAACACATCTGCTAGCGTTGCCAGCACTACTCCAGCCAACGTCCAGGCAAGAAGACGTGGGTGTTGCATCCAGCGGCGAGCAACAAACGAAAGCACCTCTGTAAAAGAAACGTCTATTTTTCGATTTTCTTGTTCTTGACTGTTCATAGACAATGAAGTTTTTTTATCAGACACTAAAAGCTCCGCCTGCATGTTCGTATGAACATCTGCTTGATAACGTGAAATTTTCAAAGATATATTCCATCTTGCCGGATAACCCTATGCCAACGCAACTACCTCACCGGAGCTCTTCATGAAAAAACAAACAAAACGTATGAGCAAAGTTGCGGCAAAAGCATTTATTACGGCCTTAGCCGAAGCGAACCCCAATGCAGAAAGCGAGCTTATTTTTCACAATAATTTTGAGCTACTCGTCAGTGTTGTTCTCTCTGCACAAGCCACCGATAAATCCGTTAACAAAGCAACTGAGCCTCTTTTCAAGGTCGCTCCCGGGCCAAAAGAAATGGCTGAATTAGGAGAAGATGGAATTGCTCATTTCATTAAGACAATTGGCTTATGGCGCGCCAAAGCACGAAATGTAGCACTTCTCTCCAATCAACTCTTACAAAAGCACAATGGCGAAGTTCCTTCCGACCGCACATCCTTAGAAGCGCTGCCAGGAGTTGGACGAAAAACAGCGAATGTCGTCATGAATGTGGCCTTTGGGGCTGACACCATGGCTGTGGATACGCATATTTTTCGGATTGGAAACAGAACAGGATTGGCTCCCGGAAAAACCACTTTACAAGTTGAAGAGGGGCTAATCTCTCAAATCCCCAAAGCAATGCTTCGCCCAGCGCACCATTGGCTTATTCTTCATGGACGTTATGTATGTAAAGCGCGTTCACCAGAATGTTCAAAATGTAATGCAACTCAATGGTGCCTATACCCCGAAAAAAATCTGCCTGAAAAAGAGCTTCATACCAAAAGAAGCTTATCTTAACTCAAGATAAGCTTCTCAAACCTTAATCACCAAAGGCCATGTCTTTTACAATAAGATGAGCGGTAATACCCGGATCATTGACGGAAGATGCCGCGGTTAAGCGGTAAGTTCCAGCAACCACATGCCACTGATTATCTTGCTCTGAAAACTTGGCAATCATCTTAGGGTCGATGTGTATACTGACTTCCGTAGATTGATGCCCCATCAAATCCACTCGTTTCCATCCAACCAAACGTTTTATTAACCTATTCCCATCAGCATAAACCTGAACAACGTCACTTCCTGAACGTTCCCCATCATTTTTAACTCTTACATTAATATCCCAAGGCTCATCTGGCATGACATTTAAATGACTATACGCAAAATGCGTGTAAGAAAGGCCAAAACCAAATGGAAATAAAACAGGTTTGCCTGTTTTTATAAACCACTTGTAACCAACGTTTTCCTCTTCATTAAAAACAAGAGGGAATGTGTGCGGCCGACCATCAAGAGGTAATGGAGGCGCTTTTGGCAGTTCTGGTCGGGGCAATTCTTGTTCAGACAAAGGAAAGGTTAGAGGAAGATGCCCGGATGGATTCACATCCCCAAATAAAATCTGAGCAATTGCCTGGCCGCCAGCTATTCCCGGATACCATGCTTCAACTACAGCACTCACCCGATCTAACCATGGCATCAAAACAGCCCCTTCTGTTTCCAGAACAACGGTTACATGCGGGTTAACGTGTGCCACAGCTTCAATGAGTTGGTTTTGCTCCTCTGTGAGAGACAAATTAGCACGATCTCTCCCTTCCAAAGACCACTGCGGGACAAACACAACAACATCATCAGCCGTCTGTGCCGCCTGAACAGCTTTCTCCTGATCTTGCTCTGAAAAATATGAAATACTAGACGTGGGCGCTAAACGTCGCATTTCTTCTAATGGCGATGATGGGTCCCATATCTGAGTCGCCATAGCATTCTCGCCCGCTATAGGAACCGCATTCCCTCCAAATGGCAAAACAGACGGAGAGCCTCCTCCTGAGAGAACGCCAACATCAGCATGGCCTCCAATCACAACTATTCGTTTTGATTTCTTATCTAAAGGCAAAGTCCTTGAATTATTCTTCAATAAAACAATACCCTGCTGTGCGGCGTGAAGCGCTGTTTGATAGCCTGCCTTTTTATCAACCGGTTTTCTGAGCCTGATTTCATCCACCCCTGTTGAAAACCAACTTGTCAAAATCGGACGTGCCATTCCACGCAATTGATCGTCTGAAACCACACCTTGAAGCTGGGGTGGAGCAAAAAAAGCGTTCCTAAATAATATTCCGTTTGCTTTAGCCGAAGCAATTCTTGTTTGTGTACTAGGCGGCAGATCTACATTTTGTAACATGCCACTTCCGCCTAAGCTCATAGCATAATCAAGCTCTGCCCCTGATTCCTGATTCAACCCAGCTTGGATTGCTTTTCGTGTGCTATGAACAGCCCCCCAATCGGACATAACATATCCGTGGTAATGCCACTGATCACGTAAAATGTCTTGTAATAGAACTTTACTCTCACACGTATAATCTCCCCACACTTGACTATACGCACACATTACTGCACCCGGCTTTCCCAACTTTAAAGCGATATCAAAGGCCAGTAAGTCTGACTCCATCGCCCCTTTTCGAGATATCAATACATTATATTGTGTCCGAGCCGTCTCATAATCATTCAAAGCAAAGTGTTTGACCGTAGCAAGGATATGGTTTGTTTGCGCTCCATGAGTATACCATCCCGCTAAAGTTCCTACCAAAAGTGGATCTTCACCAAGATATTCAAAATTTCTTCCACCTCGCGGATCCCGCGTTAAATTTGTTCCCCCGGAAAGAAGAATATTGAACCCTCGATTGCTCGCATCCCGTCCAACAGAATATCCCAGTTCCTGTAAAAGGGTAGGGTTCCAAGAAGAGGCACTGGCAAGAGCCGCTGGATAAGCCGTACTGGCATAACGTTCATCCATGACACGCGCGCCAATCCCTATCGTCCCGTCCGTCTCTGTAATCTCTGGAATTTGTACATCCGATAATGCAGCAGACCACCCTGCCCCTTGAGCATATCTCCCCGCCACAGATGGATGCTGCATCATAGCTGGCAAATGAGTAACAATCACGGCTTCCAGCTGAGCGCGTGTCATATGTGATAATGTTTTATCTACACGCTCTGACACAGATAGCGATGGATCTGCCAAAACCACATTTGGAAAGAGAAAAAAACTTGTTGTAAGTAAAACTACCTTTAACCGAGAAGACACAGCCCCTCTCCTTTAATTTTCAGGTAATCACTTCTCTATATTTCAGAAGAACAGTCTAAACATTACTCCGTGATATCACACAAACTTTAATACTAACTCATCTTGTGCATTCTGATGTATTTTTGAGATTTTTTAGAAAAAACACTCCCTTGCTTCATAAAGCCGTGTTTCTCATAAAAGCCAATGGCTGTTAAACGCGCATCAAGGACAACCCGAAGAGACGAAATATCTTTTATTTGTTGAAGGATATGCATAAGAAGAAAGCTCCCCGCTCCACGACCTTGCATTTCAGGTAAAATGGCGAATTTACGTATCTGAAAAAAATCATTTTCTACTTTAAAGACCGAAGCACTGCCTACAATACGCTCCGATATATATACACCATAATGACTTCCGTCTTCATCATGTGCAACACGGCATTCATCTATTCCTAAAGATGGCCATAACACCTTTTGACGAATAGGAAGACAATCCTCAAGCGAGATCTCTCTAACACAATAATCCGTCATTTTATCTTATCTCTACTCTGATAAAGCCAAAGGCAAATTCGGCACACCTTTAAAACCAGGTTGCGGGATCCACGAGTGCGCCCCACGATACGTACGATCAGAAAGAATGCGGCTTTTATCTTTATTAACGTAAATGGCAAACGCTCCCTCACGCCACACAGAAAAACGATCGATTACACGCGCATTATGACATTTTCCTTCGATAGGAACAGCACTCACAATAATCTGTTCCTTCAAACACTCCTCTGCGGACGGCGAAAAATCGTCACGCCCCTTTTTGTATAAAACAATCAGCACTCTTTGTTGCGCCCGTGTGATATGACACACACCATCCGTACAGTTCTGAGATAACGTTGCAACAGGCTTGGCAAAAACCTGCACCCAATCTTTTAGCACCGGATTTTCCAGACTATTATGCTCACTCACTAAAAGCTGGCTCTTCTCATTTACCGCGATCAACCCACCATCTGATGAAATTAATATATCTGGAAGCGTAACAAATAAGAATGAAACACTACCGATCAATATTGGTAATATACCCCATAGTCTTTGCTGACCGCGCCATACGCACAACCAACACAAACCCAGAAAATAAATAAATAACCCCCACCCCGGCATTACCGATACAGGTTGGTGTGCCATCGGAAGGGACGAGACGATATAAGCTAAATATTGAACACCACTAATTCCCCACCCCATAATCATCAATGGGAAATATTCTAAGTGAAAGGGCATCAAAACTAATGCCAATATTCCGACTGGCATGATCCACAACGCAGCGATCGGAACAGCTACTAAATTAGCAATCACAAACCATGGCTGAAACGCTCCAAAATAATACATGGATATAGGAAGTGTCGCTAACCCCGCCAGTAAACTGGTTAACAATAATAAAACGCCATGCCTAAAGAGATACCGAAAAAAACTTTGTTCAGCATCCCGTATCTTCTTGAGTGGTTCCTTCAGAGCATCATAGCCCGCAATTAACGCCATCACCGCAGCAAATGACATTTGAAACGAAATACTCAAAACAGAAACAGGAGAAATGAGCAAAATCAACAACGCTACAAAAGCAAGGGACCGCATAGGCATAACATGCCGACGCATTAACAGCGCCATTGTAATAAAGGCTGCCATTCCTAAAGCTCGAACACTTGGGAGATGGCATCCTGTTAATACTACATAGCCCACTCCTACAACAAAACCAATCAAAACGGATATTTCTCGAGAAGGCCAATATAAAGTGATATACTCAGAACGGGCACACAAAAAACGTACCATCATAACAACGGTGGCCATGACAATACCCAAATGCAATCCAGCTACAGCAAGCAGATGCGCTAAGCCAGACGCTGCAAAATCCTGCCTAGTCTTTTGATTGATATTGTGTGTCTCACCAACCAACAATGTTGAAGCGATTGCTCCCTTTTGCCCCGACAAATCTCTTTCAATCTTTTGGGAAATAATGTCCCTTAATTGTTGCCAACCTTGCAGCTTCTGTGAGTGCTCAACATATTCAACGGGCCCAAGCGCATACCCACTCCCCGCAGTACCAGAAAACCAAGCATCTCTTTGAAAATCCTGTCCCAAAGGCCACGATGAGCTTGATGGCGCGTGCACCATCACACGTATGCGAATAATATCACCAGTCTTTACAGGTGTATTATCATCTGGACGCATCTTTATTTTCAATGTGCGTTGAAGGGGAAGCATCCCCATATCAACAGGCGTTTCAAAAACAGCGTTCGATAGAATAAAATGCTGATTAGAAATCTTTTCTTGCAAAGCTGCTTGCGAAAACTCTTCTACACGACCAGTCACAAACGCTGCATGAGATGGAAGCGCAGGCATTGGGTATTGTCGTAAAGTTTGCCATGCAGCGCTGCTAGCACCTGCAAAAAACGCACATATTGCAAGCAACAAAGAACGAAAAACGATTTTTCTCCACTCTATCGCAAGGAGAAGAAATGTAATTGCGCATAATTCCAAAAGAAAAGAAAAACGTAGTTCTATATGTGTTTCAAAATAAACAAGGGCACCCATCCCTATGAAAAAAGGAACCCAGCAAAACAAATATCGGCCTTGTTTCGCCAGAATTCCTTCAATCCACAATGTCCAGACTAGCCTTGTTAATATGTCTTTAAAAAAGAATTGCTCATCAAATTATTTACTCTGCTCCCTATAAGACCTCGAGCCTAAAGATGCAAAGCTTGCTTCAAACCTGCAGCACTTTCTTTTACCTCAAAGCCGTCGCTTCCGGGTTGAAATAAACGGGCCTTATCTAATCCACCAACCAGAACAGGCTCAAAACCCGCAACCGTCACCAGCTGTTCTACTTGATGAACAGCGTGTGCATCATCTCCTGCAACAGGAATCGCCAGTAACGGTGCAGAACGATGCGCTTCCTCTCTTAAGGTAGACATATCAATCGAATTGAATGCTCGCACGACATGAGCTGATGGAAAATAACGCTGTGTTACAACTCCAGCACCTAACTTCAACGCTTCTTGCGCTATTTCACCGTCCCGCCATGGATAAGGATTGCTTGGATCAATCACAATTTTATCCATCAATGTTCGGTTAAGAGCCTGCCCCAGTTCTGGAATCGCTTTGTACGGCACCGCCAGAACAATAATAGACGCTTTATTTGCCACCTCTACTGGGGTGCCAGCAGATGCCAAAGAGCCTAATATCTGCGCTTCTTTCTGTGCATCAGCCTCGTCTCTGGCCGATAAGATCACCTGATATCCAGCTTTAACCCAAAGCTCTGCAAGAGTTGAGCCAACATCACCAACACCAATAATTCCAATAGTGATGGACGGAGCGGCCTCCACTTCAGATAAGCCTGATGCGACATTTATTGCTGCCAAACCAGCCATAGCGGCTAAGAAAGGACGTCTCCTTAAAGGAAATGTAGTCATAAAGTATGCCATTCTCGTGTTAGAGGACCCGTCTTTCCTTGGACCGGATCAATATTGGGAAAAGATAATGTCTGAATGCGCGATAACTGCTCAGGCGTAGGAGAAGACCTTAAAATATCGAATGTTTGCTCTGGCGGATATGCGCCAATAACCGTAAAATCTTCATCTGATCCCAAATTACAATGGCCGGTGCCAGCTGGGAGCAATGCAATATCACCTCCACGCACGGTCACAACATGCCCGTTTTCGCCCCCCAACATCAAACGGGCTGAACCATTAGAAAACCCTAAAACTTCATGCCCCAAGCTATGATAATGATGAAAAGAATACACACCATTGCGCCAACGAGCAGGCCAATCATTCTGATTAAATAACGCCTCGTAAATATCTTCTTTTTCAGGCCCTGATTCTAAAAAATTACGATACACAATAACTGGCAATCGCTCATTATTGGGAACCCAGCCATTTTTTTTCAACATAAAGGTTTCAACACGCGTATCACTAGCCATAGCCTTCCGGATACGCCCATTCCCCAAAGATAGTCCTACCCCAGCGAGAAGAACGTTAAAATCACGCCTGTCCATGTGTCACCTGCTAGCAAACCAAGAACACGATAGAGGGGATCTGGCGCCAATCAAAATCACAGCCGCTTGAAACACAGGATTCGTAAAGGGATGTCACTCACTTGTGAGACAATTCTGGTCCCAATTAATTGACTATATCAATTTCACAACGGCAAAAATATAAAATGATCCAGATATAGCCCCTCTAGCATGAGCATGATATGCAGAACATTATGACCATCCGTACACGCTTTGCTCCATCCCCCACGGGTCTTCTACATATTGGTAATGCCCGGGCTGCCCTTTTTAACTTCCTCTTTGCACGCCATCATGGCGGTCAGTTCCTTCTTAGAATCGAAGACACTGATAAAGAGAGATCCACCCAAAAAGCTGTGGATGTCATCTTTGATGGTCTCGCTTGGATGGGACTAACGCCTGACGAAGAACCTGTCTTCCAGTCCTCACGGCAAGAACGCCATACGGAAATGGCACTCAAGCTTCTTGACCAAGGCATGGCCTATAAGTGCTTCTCCACGCCAGAAGAGCTTACAGCCATGCGTGAAAAAGCAATCGCTGAAAAACGTGCACCACGTTATGATGGAACATGGCGTGACCGTGATCCGTCTGAGGCCCCTGCCGGCGCCCCTTATGTTATTCGCCTCAAAGCCCCTCGTGAGGGAGAGACGGTCATTAAAGACCTCGTTCAAGGTGAAGTCCGCGTTGCGAATGCGGAAATGGACGACCTCATTATTCTACGTTCTGATGGCACACCAACGTATCTACACGCTGTCGTGTGCGATGATCATGACATGAACATCACACATGTCATTCGTGGGGATGATCATCTTACCAACACCTTCCGCCAAGCCATGATTTACCGTGCACTTGGCTGGGAACTACCACAGTTTGCTCATCTCCCTCTTATCCACGGTCCAGATGGTGCCAAACTCTCCAAACGCCACGGCGCACAGTCTGTTGTTGAATTTAGAGACGAAGGCTATCTCCCTGAAGCCCTCAATAACTATCTTCTGCGCTTAGGCTGGGGTCATGGCGATGCAGAAATCCTTTCCCGCGAAGAACAAATACAACTGTTCGATCTTGACGGTGTTGGCCAATCCCCATCTCGTATGGATTATGCGAAATTAACACACCTCAACGGTGTCTGGATGCGCCGTGCCGATGATGAGCGCCTCACCAATGATGTTATGGAGCGGTTGCAAAACCGTGAAGGCATCATCGCGAACGATAAAACACGCGCTCGCATCCTTACCATGATGCCCGGATTAAAAGAACGCGCCAAAACGCTTGTTGAACTTACCGATAGCGCCGCATTTGCTGGCTTTACACTCCCTCTCACATTCACACCAAAAGCAGAAAAGCTTCTGGATGAAAATGGACGTGCAATCCTTGCAGGAATTGGCAAAGACTTAGCCGAACTATCAAGCTTTACCCCTGAAGAAATTGATAAAACACTCCGCGCTTATGCTGAAAAACATGAACTAAAGCTTGGAGCTGTCGCTCAACCTCTTCGTGCGGCCATGACAGGGTCCACCACCTCTCCGGGAATTGACCTTACCCTTTATGCTTTAGGTCGTGACGAGGTTCTCGCACGTATCGCGAGTGTCCTCAGTGCTTGAGCGTTCTTTTCTTCCTCGGCACTTATTAGGCATTGAGGGCCTAACAGCAGATCAGATTGTCCCTTTCCTTGATCTGGCGGAGAGCTATGTCCTTCTAAGCCGCTCGCGTTCAGCCCCGCGCGATGCTTTGCGAGGACAAACGGTCATTAATCTTTTCTTTGAAGATAGTACCCGCACCCGTACAAGTTTCGAACTTGCAGGGAAACGTCTTGGTGCAGATGTTATCAACATGACCGTCGCCACCAGTTCGGTCAATAAAGGTGAAACCCTTCTTGATACGGCCTCCACACTTAACGCCATGCGCTGTGATCTTCTTGTCGTAAGGCATGCTCAGTCAGGAGCGCCAGCCCTTTTATCTCAAAAAGTAGAAGCCAGCGTAATCAACGCTGGCGATGGAACGCATGAACACCCCACCCAAGCTCTTCTCGATGCGCTTACCATCCGACGGCGCCTCGGACGTTTAAATGATCTGACAATTACAATTTGTGGAGATATTGGACACAGCCGTGTAGCACGCTCCAATATTCATCTTCTTTCCACAATGGGCAACTCAATCCGACTGGTCGGGCCACCCACTTTACTTCCCTCAACAATGGCCCAACTAGGGAATGTCTCTCTTTATTCAGATATGGATGAAGCCGTCCGAGGGGCGGATGTTGTCATGTCTCTCCGTCTGCAGAAAGAGCGTATGGGCGCAGGCCTCATTCCTAGCACACGTGAATATTTCCGCTTTTTTGGACTAGATAAACGCCGTCTAGGGCTAGCGGCACCCAATGCTTTGGTTATGCACCCTGGCCCAATGAACCGTGGAGTTGAGATTTCTTCTGACGTTGCTGATTCAGATCAGAGTGTCATTTCAGAACAGGTTGAAATGGGTGTCGCCATTCGTATGGCTGTACTTGATCGTCTTTCACGGGCCCGGATGTCTCCATGACCAATATTTTCTTTGAAAACGTCCGTATTATCGACCCTGCCTCCAAGCGCGATTCGCTAGGCACTCTTACGGTTGAAAACGGCCTTATTCGTGCTCTCGATAGTAAAGAGCCTCCCCCAAACGCCCAGCGCATTGACGGAAAAGGAGCTGTTTTATGCCCTGGCCTCGTGGATATGCGCGTCGCAATTGGTGAGCCTGGTTTTGAATATCGGGAAAGTATTAAATCTGGCGCTTTGGCGGCTGTTGCTGGCGGCATCACAACACTCGCCATATTACCCAACACTTCCCCAGCCATTGATGATCCAGCCCTCGTTCATTTCATTAAAGCGCGCGCTGAAGAAACTGGCATCATTTCTATCCACCCATATGGGGCACTTACCCGCGGATGCAATGGAACAGAAATGGCCGAACTTGGCCTCCTTCATGATGCGGGGGCTGTTGCATTCACAGATGGAACTCGCGCCATCTCTGATGCCAAACAGATGCGAAATTTGCTCGCCTATTCCAGTTTTCTTAACACATTAATTATTCAACACCCGGAAGAACCATCTCTTGCCAAAGGTGCATGTGCAACAGCTGGTGCACGCGCAGTCCGCATGGGCCTTCCTCAAGTTCCAGCCGCCGCTGAAGCTATTATGATAGCTCGTGATATTCGTCTTGCTGAAATGACAAACGCACGCTTGCATTTCGCTCATGTGTCAACAGCTGAAGGGCTGGACCTTATTCGCCAAGCAAAAGCCAAGGGACTGAAAATTACCTGTGATACGGCTCCCCCTTATTTTTCAATGACAGAAGAAGACATTGGGGATTTCAGAACCTACGCAAAGCTCTCTCCTCCTCTACGTAATGAAACAGACCGCTTGGCGGTATGTCAGGCGCTTGCCGATGGCACAATTGATGCCGTCGCGTCTGATCACGCCCCAGCAGATGCAGATGACAAGCGCTTACCCTTTGCTCAGGCGCGTGCTGGCGGCACCGGCTTGGTGACCCTACTCAGTGTGACGCTTGGCGCAGGCTTACCCCTTATTGATGCGCTGCGCCTTATAACCTCAGCCCCAGCGCAACTTCTCAATCTTGAGGCAGGCACTCTTGCCGTTGGGAAAGAAGCCGATCTCTGTTTGTTTGATCCCGAACAAACATGGGTTGTAAAATCAGGGGAACTCCTTGGGCGAGCACAAAATACACCCTTCGATCGTCAGGAACTAAAAGGACGCGTCCTAAAAACCTTCCGTCGTGGAAAAGAAGTTTTCACTGCTCAAGGCATTGCATAATCTATGATCCTCAACATTCCTATCATTAGCGTTATAGCGTATTTTCTCGGCAGCATTCCTTTTGGTCTCATTTTAACCGCCATCAGCGGTGGCGGGGACATCCGAAAAATTGGCTCTGGTAATATTGGTGCCACCAATGTGCTCCGTACCGGAAAAAAAGGGATTGCTGCGGCAACGTTACTACTTGATGCTCTGAAGGGAAGCGTGGCTGTCATCCTTGCAGACTATCTCTCCCATCCAACGCAAACAATTCCAGCTATGGCTTGCGCGGCCTTTATCGTTGTCATTGGTCATTGCTTTCCTATCTGGCTAGGTTTCAAAGGCGGAAAAGGTGTTGCGACCAGCCTTGGAGCCATTTGGATTCTCGCTTGGCCTGTTGGCCTCATTTGTTGCGCCGTATGGCTCTTAACTGCACGAATAACACGCATATCTTCCGCTGGAGCTTTAGTTGCATTTCTTATTGCTCCATTCATCATGCTTTTATTCGCCCCATACCATGCTTTTTTAGATTTTCCGCTGGCAACGCTGTGTATCACCCTCCTCGTCTTAGTCCGACACACGAGCAATATTAAACGCCTGATCCACGGCGAAGAGCCTCAAATTAAAAGCTAAAAAACTCCCGGATCAGTCCACTCATTCCATAAAGGGTTTTTTAAGGAAGTATCTCTAGGTTGGCGAGATGACCACATCGCCAACCCACCACTTTACTCTGTCTGATCAATCCCGACTTGACGCTCTTCGTCTTTCCCGGGTTGCCGGCGTTGGTCCTATCAATTTCTGTAAATTGCTCTGTCAATATGGCAGCCCAGCGAATGCCTTAAAAGCATTACCAGAGCGCATGAAGCGTGCAGGACGCTTAGAAAACCCTACTATCCCCCCACAATCCGATATTGAAAAAGAGATAGAGCAGCTCCATCATTTAGGAGGGCAAATGCTCATCCGAGGGGATGATGACTATCCTCACCTTCTATCTCTTATTCCAGATGCACCGCCAGTCCTCTTTGTTAAAGGCAATCTTTCTAAACTCTCTATGCGGTCAATCGGGATTGTCGGCGCACGGAATGCCTCTGCGGCTGGAATTCGCATTGCTGAAAGCATTTCAGCAGAACTCTCTCATGAAGGGATATGTGTTGTTTCAGGGCTAGCACGAGGAATCGATTCGGCAGCTCATGAAGCAGCGCTTTTTTCTAATCTCACCGTTGCTGCCATCGCGGGTGGGTTAGACACCACATACCCTTTCGAAAATGCCAAACTTCAAGAAAAAATCAGTGAAAATGGATGCCTTATTACCGAAGCGCCCATGGGAACGATCCCTCAAGCACGTCATTTTCCAAGACGGAATCGCTTAATCGCTGGCTTATCGCTCGGTTGCCTTGTAATCGAAGCGACTTTGCACTCTGGAACCCTAATCACAGCAGATCTCGCCGCAAGCTATAATCGTGAACTCTTTTCTGTTCCGGGCTCCCCTTTAGACCCACGATCACGCGGAAGTAATAATTTAATTCGCAACGGAGCAATTTTAACCGAAAGCATACAAGATATTCTGCCATATCTCCCCTCTCAGCTCCCACCTAAAATGGCTGCTCCATGGCAGAATTCTGTTGTTTTTAATAACTCTACCTCTGGTTTTTCGGAGCCTATAATGACTTGGAATTCCATTCAGACTTTTACTCCTGAAGACCCATCACTTATGCTCGAAAATGTGCAATCTTTGCTCTCAATCACACCAGTAACAGTTGACGAGGTGGTGCAGCGCTGTCAGTTCTCCGTTTCGGCAGTCTTATCGATCCTTGCAGAACTCGAGCTCGGCGGGGTTGTTGAATTTGTGCCCGGCGGACGCGTAGCGTTGCTGCCGAATCGAAATTAGTAATGCGAAACCGGAGTGGCAATGACAGACGTTGTGGTAGTCGAAAGCCCAGCTAAAGCTAAGACAATCAACAAATATCTGGGCAGCGGGTACACAGTACTGGCGTCATTTGGCCACGTACGTGACCTCCCCCCCAAAGATGGAAGTGTGCGCCCGGATGAGAATTTTGCCATGTCATGGCAAACAGATGAACGCGGCGCCAAGCAAATTGCAGCCATTGCCAAAGCTCTTAAAGGTGCAAAGAATCTATATCTCGCCACTGACCCGGATCGTGAAGGTGAAGCCATTTCATGGCATGTCCGCAGTGTTCTGGAAGATAAAAAGCTTCTTAAAAATATTAATGTTCATCGTGTTACATTTAATGAAATTACGAAATCCGCGGTCGAAACAGCAATGGCTGGACCACGAAACCTCGACCAGCCCTTAATCGATGCATATCTTGCCCGCCGCGCACTGGATTACCTTGTTGGTTTTACGCTTTCTCCCGTTCTATGGCGTAAACTTCCAGGAAGCCGCAGTGCAGGACGTGTTCAATCCGTTGCATTACGTCTTATATGTGAACGTGAAGCCGAAATTGAGGTCTTTAAAGCCCGTGAATATTGGACTGTCACAGGTAATTTCTCCACTCCGAAAAATGCAAACTTTCAAGCGCGCTTAACACACCTTAATGGACAAAAATTAAGCCAATTCGATTTAAACAATGAATCGCTTGCCTTTGCAGCCCGTGATAAAGTTCAGTCATCTCAATTCACCGTTCAATCGGTTGAAAAAAAACGCGTTAAACGTAATCCTCCTGCACCATTCACGACCTCTACCTTGCAACAAGAAGCTTCCCGTAAGCTCGGTATGAGTGCTCAAGTCACAATGCGTACAGCTCAACAACTTTATGAGGGCGTCGATTTATCGGGGGAAACAGTTGGTCTCATCACCTACATGCGAACTGACGGCGTTACCATGGCTCAAGAAGCAGTCAGTTCTATCCGGTCACATATCCAAAGCACCTTAGGGGCTGAATATGTTCCTCAGCATGCCCGTCTCTATGCAACTAAAGCAAAGAATGCCCAAGAAGCACACGAAGCCATTCGTCCAACATCTGTTCAGTACACTCCAAAAGATGTGGCTCATGCTCTAACCACCGATCAGAAAAAACTATACGACCTGATCTGGAAAAGATCTGTTGCATCACAAATGCAATCGGCTGAGCTTGATCAAGTTGCCATCACATTAGCAGATGCCCAAAAACAAACTCTTTTACGCGCTACGGGCTCTACCATTGCGTTTGAAGGTTTTCTTAAACTTTATATTGAAGGTCGTGACGATAATACCGAAGAAGAAGAAGGCAAGCTTCTTCCCTCTATGACAGAAGGCGATCGCCTTTCAACAGGCGCTGTCTCTGCAGAACAGCACTTTACACAGCCTCCACCTCGTTACTCTGAGGCTTCTCTTGTCAAAAAAATGGAAGAAATTGGGATTGGCCGTCCCTCTACTTATGCATCCATCCTCAGCGTTTTGCGCGATCGTAATTATGTAAAGTTAGAAGCACGTCGCTTTTTACCTGAAGATCGGGGGAGACTGGTCACAGCCTTCTTAACATCCTTCTTTGAACGGTATGTTGATACAGGCTTTACAGCCTCTCTTGAGGAGCAGCTGGATGATATTTCCGGAGGCCGCGCAGATTGGCATGATGTGATGGCAGCCTTCTGGCAAGATTTCTCAAATGCCGTTGAACAGACCAAAGATCTGAAAATTTCAGATGTTATTGATGCTTTAGATGAAGACCTTGGCGAGCATTTCTTTCCGACAAAATCCGATGGAGGTGATCCACGACTATGTACCGCATGTGGGACAGGCCGCTTAGGCCTCCGATTAGGAAAGTTTGGTGCCTTTATTGGGTGCTCTAATTACCCAACGTGCCAATTTACACGCCGGTTAGTTGTGGATGAGGCTGAAGCAGAAGAAGGACTGAACGACGGCCCTAAAATGTTGGGAGAAGATCCTGAAACAGGGGAAAATATTACAATCCGCCGTGGTCCCTATGGGCTATATATTCAAAAAGGCGAGCCCAACCCAGAAGACAAGAAAGCAAAGCCAAAAAGAACAACGATCCCCAAAGGGATAGATGGTAATCATATTACTCTTGAGCAAGCTCTCGGCCTTCTATCTTTACCACGCTTTGTGGGCCTCCACCCAGAAACGGGCGAAAAGATAGAAGCTGGACTAGGACGGTTTGGGCCTTTCGTAAAAATGGGAAGCATTTACGGCGCATTAGACAAAGATGATGATGTTCTCACCCTTGGTCTTAACAGAGCGGTAGACAGCCTTGCCAAAAAACTTGCCTCCATTCGTAATTTAGGAGCTCACCCTAAAGACAAAGAAACCGTTATGGTCCGCAAAGGGCGCTTTGGCCCTTACGTACAACACGGACAAACTATCGCTAACTTACCAAAAGATAGTGATATGGACGCCGTAACACTCGAAGAGGCGATTGATTTACTCGCTGAAAAAGGGAAACCCCTTAAAGGCAAAGTAAAAAAAACCACGTCCAAAACCAAAAAAAGCAAAGAAAAGGCCACTTCAACCAAAGCGACAGACGAGAAAAAAATGCCTACCCCTCGATCAACCAAGAAAAAAAATACACCAACCAAAAAGAAGGTATCTAAAAAAGAAGCGGAATAATTTTTTATGTGTTTTTAATACACTTTAAAAAATAATGTATCAGGGGTCTCTTTACTGATGGCTTCTTTTGTGGCGTGCTGCTCAAACAAAAGGTCAGAATGTTACCCTTATACAATTTGAAAGCTTCATTTTAGAATTATGTTATACGCCTTATGACTATATTTCAGGATAAAGTTCGTAAGGCCACGCATTGTTCTTGGCTTATTGTGACCTTTTTTTGTATCGGTTTATCAGGAATAAGTTCAACCGCTTACGCTCAACTCACGACAACACCTTCGCAGTCGACCTCTTTTTCTGAACCCATGGCACGAGATGTTCTTTTCTCTGCGTTAGGGTTCTTAAAACCACGCACCCTTGAGCCACACTCTATACGGGAGTTCTGCCTATGGGGATTAGACGGTCTAACAGCAATCGATCCATCCATTATTGTTTCAGAGAAGCCCGGCAACAACTCCCCCGATCATCCCCTACCTGAAACTCTCATTATTACCCAAAATCAAAATATTCTCTTCCAACACCCTATCCCTCATAGTGAAGACAAGAAGAGTTGGGCAGAGCTTATTGCCCACGCGATGAAATTAGCATGGGAACATTCCTCGACCATCCGTGACGCAGGAAATGATGCTCTCTTACAAGGATTTTTTGACGAATTATTTAATCATCTTGACCCTTACTCCCGCTACCTTGGCCCAGAAACGGCTTCAACAGACCGCATGAAGCGTACAGGGAACAAGGGGAATATTGGCATCACGCTGGAGAAAAAAAATCGCTCTGTTTTCATCTCTGCCATCAATACAAATGGCCCAGCATGGGAAGCGGGGCTGGATCTTAATCAAAAGGTAATTGCCATTAACGGGCAAGCTACCCGCAATAAACCCTTAGACGTCCTTCAGAATTTACTGGATGGAGACGATCAGACCGACGTCTCAATTACAGTCTCTGTAGCCCCTCACCGCGAACAGACTTTTAAATTAACCCGCTCACAAGTCCCTCCAGAAACTGTTTTCTTTTCTACATTAGGGCCATTTTCAATTTTAACGATCCATTCCTTCTCCACCCAAACTGCTGAAGAAATTAGCCAATATCTCGATCAAATTATTAATACCCCCTCCTCACACAAAAACTCCCCCGCTCCTGGCATTATTCTTGATTTAAGAGGCGATCGAGGCGGTGTTCTTCAACAAGCTGTAACAGCGGCGGCCCTTTTCCTTGACCACGGGATTGCAGTTACTACCCATGGTCGTGATCCTCAGGCTAATCATGTGTGGGCTGTGCAGGGCGGCGACATGACGAATGGGACACCAATTGTTATCCTTGTCGATGGCAGAACAGCCAGTGCTGCCGAAATCCTTGCGGCCGCACTAGCAGACCATCGTCGCGCCGTCATTGTCGGGAGTGAAACCTTTGGTAAAGGCTTGGTGCAGATTATCGGCCAAATGCCCAATGGAGGGGAACTATTTGTTACATGGAGTCGAAATCAAGCTCCTCTTGGATGGCCCATTCAAAGCCTTGGGGTCATGCCCCAAATTTGTACGTCTAATGGAACGGACAACCTCAAGAAACAACTTCACAGCCTTCTATCAGGTATAAACCTTCAACAAGATGCTATTCTTTTAGCACGAAACAGCCGTTATCCGGCCCCGGTCGACAAAATCCTTGCCATTCGCCGTCATTGCCCGGCCGCCCTTGGAAGTGACCTTGATATAGATGCTGCAAAATTTTTATTATCTTCCAAAATTGCTTATAATGCAGCTTTAAACACCATTCCTGATTAAAAGAAGAAATGTTTCAATCCCTTAAAAGTGGCTTATGGGTTCGTGCCCTTATTCGACAAATGGCCAGCTCCAACATCTTTGCTACGATCCTCCATAAGGGAGATGAAGATGCCGGAGCCATATTAATCGTATTGCGGGACCGTGATAGTAATTGTGTAATTCTGAGAGAAAATCAAAACAAGTGGGATCGATCCGACACCCAATCCTTTACAGACACGGATGATTATTTAAAACGCCAAACGAAATATGATCCAGATTTATGGATTTTAGAACTCGATGTTGATAATATTTCATCTGCTATTGAAAAAACGTTTAGTCCACGGCAACTTGGTGAAGATGTATTCGACTAAACTGTGGGAAAGAAGCCACACAGAATAAACTTGTGGTTTATTAACGCTAAAAAATCCGTCTCTAAGGAATAATGCTCGTTGCCATTATCGACACTTTCAGCAAAAAGAATGTTTAATTTGGGTTGGTTGGAGAGAATTGACATGAAGCAGCGATCCGTCTTCAGGACCTGCCTTGCCCGGGCTGGGCTCACTGCAAGCGTATCGATGCTTGCGATCGGCTTTGCGCATGCACAACCTGTTCAAGGGTTGTATATTGCTGGCGAAGGTGGTGCCAACTTCAAGCAAGACCAGACCGTTCGTCTTTCCCCTATTTTTCCAAGTGGTAAAGACCGTTACCACACAGGTGTTACTGGCTTAGGAAGCATCGGTTGGGGCTTCGGAAACGGTTTTCGTGTAGAAGTCGAAGGCAACTACCGTAACAGTCGTTACCAAGGTTTCCGCAGCAGTGGGAATTTATTCTCATCTAATGTGTGGGGACACCAACACAATTACGGTGCAATGGCCAACGCCCTGTTCGATATGGATATCGGTTATTCTTGGGTATATCCATATTTTGGTGGCGGTATTGGTTATGGCCGTCAAAAAACACACACAATGATTGAAGGCACCAACGCTGAGTTTGACCAAATTACGGGCGGCACACGAGGTGGCTTTGCTTATCAAGCCATGTTTGGTCTTGCGTTCCCTGTTCCATGGGTTGTTGGTCTTTCTGCAACAGCTGAATATCGATTCTACTCTCAAGTGGGCACGACTCACCACTCTTCATTTGCCGTTGGTGAGATCGGCGGATGGAACACACGCAGAAATACCACAGAATGGGCATCTGGAAGCCGTGACACACGGACAGACTTTAACCATTCTTTGATGCTTGGCTTGCGTTACGAGTTTAATCCTGCGCCACCTCCACCACCTGTTGTCACCACAACAGCTCCACCTGCTCCATCTGCAAGCAGACAATACCTTGTTTTCTTTGATTGGAGCTCTGCAACACTCAGTGCCCGTGCACGAGCTGTTGTTGCCGCAGCGGCAAAGAGTTCTTCTGCAACACAAGTAACTCACATTTTGGTTAATGGGTATACAGACAGCTCTGCTGCACACCCTGGAGTTCGTGGACAAAACTACAATCTACAACTCTCTGAGCGTCGCGCACAAAGTGTTAAAGCGGAGCTTATCCGTGATGGTGTCTCTGCAGGCCTTATAACAACCAAAGGCTTTGGTGAAAGTAACCCTCTTGTTTCCACAAAGCCTAACACACGTGAGCCTCAAAACAGACGCGTAGAAATTGATTTCCAATAATTTCTTCCATCTGTAGAGACTAATATCTCATAAAAAAGACCGGCATCAGTTTTGATAGCCGGTCTTTTTTTATTCTATTTTTTTAAGGGTTAAGCCACTAAAAAAGCGACTTAACCCGCTTTACACTGATAGAATTAGCGATGCTTAGCCCGTCTGTGTGTTACATGACGTACCGCTCTTTTGCTCCGCGTTGCCTTTGTCGCTGCTGGAGCAACTGCTGGTTTTGCAGCTACAACACCCGTTGCATCAACCGTTATATGGGCAACCAAATGGTCGCGCTTCTTACCTGGACCAGCAACCAATTCAGCCGTAAAGGTATCTGAGCCAGCATACGCTGTTTCTGCCGTGTATGTAAGATAAGTATGGTTATCATAATTATAGAAAAATGCTTTACCATGCTCTGGAGCAGGGTTCACACCAAACGAAGCGTAATTTCCACCACCCGTTTGCTGTAGGGAAAGCGCACAAAGACCATCATCGCTACGAATAGCAATATTTACACTCATCGTGCCATCAGGTGCTGTTGTTACTGGCGAAACGCGGCAAACAGCGGAAAGCTTTTGATATCCAAACGGATTCGGTGGGATAACACGCTGCACAACTGGTTTTTGGACACAACCAGAGAGAAGAAGAGAGGCCGCAAAAACCGACCCCAAAGAAATGGCGGAACCGAACAGACGCACAAGCATCTCCAACGCATTATGATAAAACACATCGCTTTCCCAGCGACGAATGAATTGTGAGATGTAGAACAGGAATACATTCTATGAAAGAAGATTACGAAAGAATATCAGCGTTTTAAGTATTTTTTTTTACTACCCCCATTATGCCCCTTTTCCGCCATCTATTTATGTTTGAACCCCACACCTGATAAATAATGTCTTCACAAGATACATGACCCCTTCTCCAGGGCATGATATCTGGACTATACAACGGCTCGTTCCCAACTTCTTTTCTGCGTTTCGGAGTTTTTAATGCCTTCTCTGTTCCGACGTTCTTCAGCTCGCTTGATTGCTCTTGGTCTTTCATGTGCAGCTTTTGTTTCAACGCAGAGCGTATCTGCAGCAGACTGTAACAATTCCCCCATACATGAAGCATTCGCAGTCGAAGGCTTAAAGTCTGAACTGATGGTTACAGCTTTGTCTTGCAAAACGCAGGATCAATATAATGCTTTTGTCGCAAAATTCCGCCCTCAATTGACAGAAGCAGAGCATAGCATTGATGGATATTTCCGTTCCACTTACGGACGTCGTGCTCAATCCGCTCATGATGATTACATCACCCAGTTGGCAGATATTCAATCTCTTGGTGGCTTAAAATCTGGCACAATCTTTTGCCAACAACGTGAAGCCATGTTTGACGAAATCAATTCTCTCGAAACAGGGGCTGACCTTGCCCATTATGCAGCAGCAAAAGACGTTGCTCAGCCTGCTTCGTTTGAAAGCTGCTCGTCATCATCTTCTGAGCGGCACTCTCGTCACGGCATTGCTCATCGCTCCAGCCGCAAGCGTAGCCATCGTTCATAAGTTTTATATATAAATTGATCAAACTTCATCTAGATCGCTTGACGTTCTCTCATAGGCCAGCGACAACGAATATATGAGCGATCTGTTTGAATCAGACAAAACAAAGAAGTCCAAACGTGCTGACAAACGCAAAAACGTTGTCAGCACCAATTATGATGCCCATGACATTGAAGTTCTGGAAGGCCTTGAACCAGTTCGTCGGCGTCCGGGCATGTATATTGGTGGAACAGACGATAATGCCTACCACCATCTAGCCTCTGAAATCCTCGATAATGCTATGGATGAAGCCGTCGCGGGCCATGCAAGTAGCATTGACGTTTTTCTTGAAAATTCACGAACATTGATGGTGCGGGATAATGGTCGAGGCGTACCAACAGACCCTCACCCCAAATTCCCAGACAAATCGGCTCTTGAAGTAATTTTCACCACTCTCCACGCCGGGGGAAAGTTCTCCAGTAAAGCATACGACACATCTGGCGGATTACATGGGGTTGGTAGTTCTGTCGTCAATGCGCTATCAGAACAACTCATCGTTGAGGTTGCCCGAGATCGCACCCTTTATCGTCAGGTTTTCTCACGCGGAACCCCCAGCGGACCGCTTGAAAATGTCGGTAATGCACCCAACCGACGAGGAACGACGGTACGCTTCACGCCGGATGCAGAAATTTTTGGGAATCACATTTTTTCTGCTGCTCGGCTTTATAAATTATGTGCCTCAAAGGCAGCTCTTTTCCGTGGGGTTACCATCCATTGGAAATGTGAGCCCAACCTGATTAAAACCGGGGATGACAGCACACCTTCAGATAAACTCATCCAGTTTCCCAATGGTCTAGAAGATGCCTTAACAGCAGAATTGGGTGATTCTCCTGCTCTGATTGCTCCTGTATGGGCTGGAGAGGCTGAACTTCCCCTTGCTGCAGACGGACGAACGGGCGGAAAAGTGGAATGGGCAGTTGCTTTCCTTGAGAACAGCATAAGCACCCTCACGTCCTACTGTAATACCATTCCAACCCCTCAAGGGGGTACACACGAAAATGGCTTCCGCTCTGCCCTTGTTAAAGGTTTTCGTGCGTGGGGTGATCAACGAAAAATCAAACGGGCATCTGCCATTACAGCCGAAGATATTTTAGGCACTGTAAGCGCTAAACTATCCGTTTTCATTCGAGACCCCCAGTTTCAGGGGCAGACAAAAGACAAACTCACAACACACGAAGCCGCTCGACTCGTTGAAGGGGCCTTACGTGATAGAATCGATCATTGGTTAGGGGGAAATCCTCAACAGGCAGATAATCTTCTCGCTGTTATGATTGAGCGAGCAGAAGATCGCCTCCGCCGCCGAGAAGTAAAAGAAACGGCTCGTAAAAGTGCGACTCGTAAACTAAGGCTTCCCGGAAAGCTTACGGATTGTACGCGTGAGAATGCTGCTGAGACAGAAATCTTTCTTGTTGAAGGGGAATCGGCCGGTGGGTCCGCACGACAAGCACGGGACCGTGAAACACAAGCGGTTCTTCCCCTCCGTGGTAAAATTCTAAATGTTGCATCCGCAACGGCTGACAAATTACGTGCCAACCAAGAGTTACGAGACCTAACAGAAGCATTAGGCTGCGGTGTAGGCTCTTCTTGTAATGTCAAAAATTTACGTTATGGGCGCGTCATTATCATGACTGATGCTGACGTCGATGGCGCTCATATTGCATCCCTTTTAATGACATTCTTTTATCGGGAAATGGGAGAGCTTGTTCGCAGTGGCCATCTCTACCTTGCTCAACCACCGCTATACCGCCTGACGCATGGCTCTAAGACGGTCTATGCCATGAACGATCAGGATCGTGATCGACGCATCAAATCAGACTTTAAGGCGAACGCTAAAGTGGAAGTATCTCGCTTTAAAGGACTTGGCGAAATGCCTGTAAAAGATCTGAAGCAGACAACAATGGATCCCGCTAAAAGGACTCTTTTACGCGTTGTGGCTCTCCCAGAAGACAGGCTTATGACAAGCGACCGAGTAGAAAGCCTAATGGGACGCAAGCCAGAACTACGTTTCCGTTTTATTCAGGAACATGCTCGTTCTGTTGAAGATTTGGATGTTTAATAACTCATAAAAGGTAAGGACTATGGAAAACCATACCTCATCCATTATTTATTCTTTCCTAATATTCATGTTATAATTGAATATAATGCGGTCTGAGACAACATTCCAAAGAATAATAAGCAACACTGGAATACTTGCTATCAGCAGAATTGTTAATGCTGCCCTAAGTTTTATCTATATTCCACTCAGTATTCAGGCTTTAGGGTTAACCGAATATGGTTACCTTCTAATTATTATCGAATTTGTTACGCTCGTCTCTGATATTACACAATTAAAGTCCTGGCAGACACTTCTTCATTATGGCACGGACTTTTGGAAACATAAAAATATAGCAGCATTCCAACATATTCTTGGTTTAAGTATACGATTTGACCTGATTAGTTCTTTTGCTGGAGCAGGGATCAGCTTCCTGTGTATTCACTATTTTAACCAATACATGCTTTGGCCCAGTTCTTATCAACATCTCGCTGAGCTAGCCACATTCACAATTCTTTTTATGAATACGGGGTGGTCAAATGGCATTTTGCAGCTGGACGAGAAATTTAAAGCAATCTCATTATTTCAGGCCATTAGTTCCTGTATCCAAACAACTGGATGTTTTATCGGATCTTTATTTCACCTCAAAATCGATTATTTTTTAATAATATGGATGGCAACACAAATATCTTTGTTCATTTTTACATCGGCTTATGCAGCTTTTTTAGTCAAAGATAAAATTACTTTTAGAAAGTTTTTATCTCTCCCCTTACAAAAAATCGAATACCCGTCTGGTATTGTCTCTTTCACCATTAAAACAAGTTTAAGCGATATTATTGATGAGGTTTTTCAAAAAGGAAGCTTCCTCTTTATTAGCAAGTTCTTAGGCCCACAAAATGCAGCGATATACAGAGTAACCCGCAAAGTCAGCACCGGAATATCTCACCTCTCTCAACTCATGGTTCCCACGATTTATCCTGTCTTTGTTCAGCTTAGAAACAAAAATGAATGGGCCCTCATAAACAAAAGCCTTTCTAAATTCTTAGCTCTTTTCTCCAAAATATCTTTTGTCTGCTTGGGGATCGCTATCTTTTTCGGAAACTTCATCATGTATAAAATGATGAATATTCAATACTCATTCGAAAAAAACTTTTTGATTCTTTTACTCATCAGCTCACTGATAGATATGTACTTTGTACCAGTAAGGGCAATACTCATTGTCTCGGGCAAAGTGTCTCTCGTTTTACTCATCCGTTCAATCGTTATTACGCTCTATTTTCCCGTAAGCTTCTTTGCCATGAAATACTTCCAGCTCATGGGAACGGCTTATTCAGCCGTTCTCTCATCAGCCATAATTTTTATATACTCATTTGCATATACCAAGGTCTTTTTATCTCAAAAAACAAATGAGCTTTTAAACTCTTAAGCCAATCTCTTCTTTACAAACAACATGCCCAGCACGCCAAAAGCAAGAGTACTTCCCAATGCCAACAACGCATCATATCGGGCAGCATGATTAGCCAACATAATTAGAAAAAACACAACGACCAAAGCACTTGATATAAGTGCGAGTAGATAATGTGGCGTTAAAGCTTCTTTTCTATGCACTTTGATAAAGGCAAAGCACACTAAAAAATACACAATCATTATAACCCCTCCAGACGCCTCCAAAAGAACGGAATAAATATGCGAAGGCGAATAAAGAGCTGATCCAACAATGAGTAACTCTGCCACGGATGTCAGTATGACAGCATAAACAGGCACACTTCCTTCGCTCGATTTTTGTAAGCGCGTTGGAGCACACCCTATTCCTGATAATTCATTAACAACTCTTGAAACAACATACTTAGCTGAGTTCAAGCATGAAATAACGGCTAATAACGTCACCCCCATCGCGATATACTCCGCAATAGGAATCCCTATCTTTTGCATGACATATAAGAATGGAGATTGCCCTGAGATAATACTCGTCCAGGAAACAACTGAAAGAATAACAAGCACAGAACCAAAATAAAAAAGCAAAATTAAAAACGGTAAGCGCTTTACGGCCCGTTTAATGTTCTCTAACGGGTTCATACTATCGGATGCAGCCACAACAGCAATTTCACATCCACTAAATGTCTGCACAATCATGGGGACAACCGTTAAAACACCCCATACTCCCATTGGAGAAAACCCACCTCCATCGTGGAATAAGTGTTGATCCACCAATTGCAGAGATCCAGATGTGGTAAAGAGCCACTCAAACCCAACGCATGCAAAAAGCGCCAAGGCTAATAACTTCAAAATAGAAAGAAAAGCTTCTGCTGACCCATAGGCTTTCACAGGCATAATATTTAAAACCAAGCCTAAAATAATAAAGCCAACAGCACCTATGCTAACGGGTAACCCCATAATAGCTTTAAGAAGTAAACCACCTGCTATTGCTTGTGCGCCAGCCGTGACAACCCACAAAAAGGCATAACTCCATCCCGTAACAAAAGCAGCTTGACGCCCCAAGCTCTCTTCAACCCACGTTATGAATGAACCTTTACGCCTAGATTGACTGGCTAATTTCCCCATTACAAGCATAACAGCCCAAACAAATAATCCTGCCAATATATAGGCAAGCAATACGGCTGGGCCAGCTGATGAAATTGTAGCAGAGGTCCCCACAAAGAGACCCGCTCCCATGATTCCTCCAACAGAAATCATGGTTACTTGCCAAGAGGCAAGACGATTATGCGATGAAATAAGCTCAGTCCTTTCTGTGAAAGGCTCTCAAAGAGCCTTAAGTAATACTCGGCCCTACAGGTTTATCTCCTAAAATAGTTACTCTATGCATGATACGCCGATGTGGGCGGTAGTCGTCAATTGCATAATGCTGCGTAACGCGATTATCCCAAAAGGCCACGTCCCCATCTTGCCAGCGCCAACGCAGGGAAAAATCTGGTTTACTGATATGCTGAAACAAATAATTGAGCAGTGCATCACTTTCATCACGCTCAATTCCACAAATTTCAGTTGTGAAACCTTGGTTCACATATAATGCACGCTCTCCAGTTTCAGGATGAACCCGAATAACCGGATGCTCCACAGGAGGATTTTTACGTCTTGTTTCCTCCCACAACTCACGTTCTTTTTCTGTCCGACCAAACCGAGATAACGGAAAAGAACGTGTAAAGTCATGAATAGCGGTCAAGTGCTCCAAGTGTCTTTTCATTTCTGAAGAAAGAGCACGATAAGCCGCTGTCCCACTCGCCCACAACGTATCTCCTCCACATTGAGGCAATTGACGCGCGGCCAAAACAGCACCCAGCGGAGGAGTTGGTGAAAAGCTTACATCGATATGCCAAAGCGCATTATCTTTAAGGTCGTTCTGCGCCGTATCCAGAATAATCGCTTCTGGCACATCTGGAAGCGACGGATAGACGGGATGAATATGCAATTCACCAAAAGCTCGCGCAAAATCTCGCTGTTTGCTCGGTGCTAAATTCTGATTTCGAAAAAACAACACCTGATATTGCAAGAACAATTCGTTAATCTGCGATAAAACCGTAGAGGTTAAGGGCTGCGACAAATCAAAATTATGGATTATCGCCCCAATAGCAGGAGAAATCGGCTCAACATTTAATGAATGTATATAGTTTGGCTTTTCGCCATGTAACGCCACGTTATTTTCCGACGTATTGAGAACCTTCGTCGTCATACTTTTTGTCCTTGTGGCTGAGATTATATTTATCTCTCATAATTCGGTATTTAAGATATAACCACCACATAGCACCGTAAGTCAAATTAAAAACAAAAAATATGTATGTTTTTTTATAATAACTATTTATTATAGTTTATCTTTTGTGAGGATCAAATGGAAAGGGCTTTGTTACTACGGTATGAAACGTAGTGACAAAGCCCTTATTTCACCATTCTTCGGGTTAGAAAGAAGAACCCTGACGGTTCATTCCCTCTAACGCGAGAGCATCAGAAATCCATTAGGCACTGATGGAAGCAACAGAAGAGACACTCGCATCTTCTTCAAGAACATACGGACCAGCCGCAAGAACCTGAACACTGAAAAGACTGAAGTCTTTGCCTGTCTTCACAGGGACATACGCATTCCCCTGCGTCCAACGGCAAGGGCTGGACTCCTGAACATCCCAACCCGACAGATCAGCCTGCTCAAGATGCGCACCAACCTCATGGCGGCTCTGAGCATTCAGAACAACCATCTCACCAATCAGAACACCCAAGTCACGACGATCATCCACAAACGGACCAACCGCAACCGATGGACGACCAACACGTGAGACCAGACGAATACCATCGGTCTGAGGTGGCAAGCTGAACACAACACGATCATGGCTGTGACGAACGGCCTTCAGAACCTGACCATCCTTCGTCACAAGGTGTAGGTTATGCTCATGCGTCACCTGACGGTCTGCCGTTTGAGCAGCAACACCAGCCTCAATCGCACGGGCCATCAGACGGTGATAGACAGGCTCAACAAACGCACGGCTGACTTCCAATGGAACAGCAGCATCCGAAGCCCAGCTCTTGGCAGAAGCACCAGCCGATAGATCAACAACCTGACCACTTTGTGCAAAGCTACGACGGTTCCCTGTATCCAGATAGCTTTCTGTCGGAGCATTATTCGCCCAGATCACAGAATGCTCTTCTGTTTCAACATGGTAGTAGTCATAGCTTACAAAGCTGCGATCGTAGAAGATGCTCCGGCCATTCACCAGCATACGCACAGGAACAAAGCGTCCCTCGACAAACAGGCTGTGCTCTGCCGTGATCAACAGATCCTGACTTGGAACATTCTCTCCCAACGCATCCTTAAGAACGCGAACAGGATAGCCTGCATCTTCGTCAGAAGCGGTCACATCAACATCAGCATGCTTGTGGCCAACCCAGGTCACTGTTTTGGAAACCATCGTTCCACTGACAGCATCCAGTGTCTGCACAACATCACCGATCTTCATCTCTTCAACTGCGGTTTCACCCGATGGCGTGCGGATCATGGAGCCCGCCAAGAAGCAGACCTCATAAACCAGTGTGCCATCCTGAACACCGGAACGGTTGTGTGAGGAAACCAGTGAGAAGCCCTGTTTCTTCGCATTATCAACATTCAGGTTGATGATGGAGCCATTCTTCAGAGCAATCTGAACATGGTTGTCATCAGGGTAGGTGACGCTCTTAACATCAGCCTGTTTAACACCCGCAAGGACGATACCATCCGAATCCCCTCCAGCAGCCTGGGACAGACCAGAGTTCGAACTTTCAGGTTTCGTGCCGTTAAACCCAGTAACGCGGGTTGTAAATGTACCACCATTTTCAAGACCCGTAATGACAAGACCTGTGTTCTTGTCACCGTTCATGTCAATGATGCCGCCGGCATTCTTATCAACCGTTGCTGAGCCGCCGCTAACCAGCTGAACCGTGCCGTCAATCGTACCGCCGCTCGAAACCGTCAGAACAGCGCCAGATCCAACCGTCGCACCACTGCTGCCGATCTTACCTCCAGAGTTAACGACCATATCGCCGCCAACCATGTAGATATCATCCGACGTACCGCCGCTGTTAACAACGTTATGCCCCTTCGCATTTATGTACGCATGGCGCCAGGTCGCACCAGAGTTCAGAGTAATCGTGTTGTCCTTGTTCAGGCCAACACCACTGCCCGTGCTGTCAACAGGGGGGATCGATGACATGGGCGTGCCATTGTTCCACACTGTATTCTGCAGAATAGCAGAACCACTTGAGCCAACCCACTGCAAGCCATTGGTCGTGCCATTATCATTGGGGCCATTACCAAAGACTTTGACCGTACCACCGGAAATATTGGTCTGATATAACAGACCACCCGATGAAACCGTCAGAAGCCCGCCACTATCAACCTGACCGCTGGAGAATTTTGCACCACTGAGGACCGTGACATTACCGCCACTGGCAATTTCACCTGCGCTATGGACACCGTTACTGGTAATCGTTTCAGAGCCTTTAACAAGACCACCTGAAATCAGACCATCATTTGAAATCACGCCAGACAAAACACCGGCTGAATTCGCAAGGATCTGACCGCCGCTTTGAACAACCGCACTATTAACAGTAGCACCGGATGAAACATTGACCGTTCCAGCAGAGTGAACAAGGTCATTCTCGGTATACGCACCGCTTTGAAGGTTACGCGTGCCGCCATTCGCAACAGAGCCGCTAATCGCAGAACCGCCCGAAAGAATGTTGTCAACACCGTTATTATCAATGCGGCCGTTGCTCACTACCGCACCAGATGAAACATTACGAACAGCACTGTTCGTAACCCACTGGTCAACGGTGCGACCTGTGGAACCCACATTTTCGACTGTACCGCTACCATTTACAACCGTACTTGAAATCGTACCGTTATTTACAATAACCCCACTTAATACGGAGTCTGGAGTACCACTAATTAAACCACCGGAACTTACACTGATTGGGTCAGAAGATGTTCCATTAACATCCGCTCCCGAATAAACATTTAATACAGCACCGGACCAAACGTTAACGCCATTTATTTGGCGCGCACCAGTATAGAGGTTTCGTGTTCCACCCGGACGGATACTCGCACCATCAACAAGACCACCAGATGAAATATAGTCAACGCCTGAGTTCAATACAGAACCAGCGTTAATTACACCTCCTGCTAAAACTGTACGCTTTCCTCCATTACGAACCCACTCATTAAGAGAAGAGCCACCTGGATAAACTGTTTCAGAACCTGTCATCCAGACATAACCAAGAAGGCCGTGGTTCTCAACTTTACCAGTAACAACAGCAGCAGAACTTGATGGTGCATCATTCGGCAGAGGCTTTCCGCTATCACCATCCAAGTGCCCTGCAGGCGCACTTCCTGAGGCTGCTTCTAGCGTGAGGTTTGTAATCGTAACGCCAGCATCTTCGTAAACATACCCGCCAGCCAAAATCGTCATATCAGACTGGTCTTCACCCGAGCTTAGCCGGTAGCTCGAATGCACCTTCTCATTTGGAGGCGTCCCCTTATATTGGCCTGAACTAACAATAAGACCTGAAGTCGTTGTCATAATTTCACTCCCCCTTGAGGTTCTTTTGCCTTAAACGTGCCATCTTTCAAAGATTTTCATTACAAAATGTAAAGAGGAATTTTTTTTATAAAATACAAAAAGGGCTTTGTTACTACGGTATGAAACGTAGTGACAAAGCCCTTATTTCACCATTCTTCGGGTTAGAAAGAAGAACCCTGACGGTTCATTCCCTCTAACGCGAGAGCATCAGAAATCCATTAGGCACTGATGGAAGCAACAGAAGAGACACTCGCATCTTCTTCAAGAACATACGGACCAGCCGCAAGAACCTGAACACTGAAAAGACTGAAGTCTTTGCCTGTCTTCACAGGGACATACGCATTCCCCTGCGTCCAACGGCAAGGGCTGGACTCCTGAACATCCCAACCCGACAGATCAGCCTGCTCAAGATGCGCACCAACCTCATGGCGGCTCTGAGCATTCAGAACAACCATCTCACCAATCAGAACACCCAAGTCACGACGATCATCCACAAACGGACCAACCGCAACCGATGGACGACCAACACGTGAGACCAGACGAATACCATCGGTCTGAGGTGGCAAGCTGAACACAACACGATCATGGCTGTGACGAACGGCCTTCAGAACCTGACCATCCTTCGTCACAAGGTGTAGGTTATGCTCATGCGTCACCTGACGGTCTGCCGTTTGAGCAGCAACACCAGCCTCAATCGCACGGGCCATCAGACGGTGATAGACAGGCTCAACAAACGCACGGCTGACTTCCAATGGAACAGCAGCATCCGAAGCCCAGCTCTTGGCAGAAGCACCAGCCGATAGATCAACAACCTGACCACTTTGTGCAAAGCTACGACGGTTCCCTGTATCCAGATAGCTCTCTGTCGGAGCATTATTCGCCCAGATCACAGAATGCTCTTCTGTTTCAACATGGTAGTAGTCATAGCTTACAAAGCTACGATCGTAGAAGATGCTCCGGCCATTCACCAGCATACGCACAGGAACAAAGCGTCCCTCGACAAACAGGCTGTGCTCTGCCGTGATCAACAGATCCTGACTTGGAACATTCTCTCCCAACGCATCCTTAAGAACGCGAACAGGATAGCCTGCATCTTCGTCAGAAGCGGTCACATCAACATCAGCATGCTTGTGGCCAACCCAGGTCACTGTTTTGGAAACCATCGTTCCACTGACAGCATCCAGTGTCTGCACAACATCACCGATCTTCATCTCTTCAACTGCGGTTTCACCCGATGGCGTGCGGATCATGGAGCCCGCCAAGAAGCAGACCTCATAAACCAGTGTGCCATCCTGAACACCGGAACGGTTGTGTGAGGAAACCAGTGAGAAGCCCTGTTTCTTCGCATTATCAACATTCAGGTTGATGATGGAGCCATTCTTCAGAGCAATCTGAACATGGTTGTCATCAGGGTAGGTGACGCTCTTAACATCAGCCTGTTTAACACCCGCAAGGACGATACCATCCGAATCCCCTCCAGCAGCCTGGGACAGACCAGAGTTCGAACTTTCAGGTTTCGTGCCGTTAAACCCAGTAACGCGGGTTGTAAATGTACCACCATTTTCAAGACCCGTAATGACAAGACCTGTGTTCTTGTCACCGTTCATGTCAATGATGCCGCCGGCATTCTTATCAACCGTTGCTGAGCCGCCGCTAACCAGCTGAACCGTGCCGTCAATCGTACCGCCGCTCGAAACCGTCAGAACGGCGCCAGATCCAACCGTCGCACCACTGCTCCCGATCTTACCTCCAGAGTTAACGACCATATCGCCGCCAACCATGTAGATATCATCCGACGTACCGCCGCTGTTAACAACGTTATGCGCCGTCGCATTCATGTACGCATGGCGCCAGGTCGCACCAGAGTTCAGAATAATCGTGTTGTTCTTGTTCAGGCCATTACCACTGCCCGTGCTGTCAACAGGGGGGATACGTGATGGCAAAGATCCATTATCCCAAAGCGTATTATGCAGAACAGCAGAACCATTCGAGCCAGTCCAGTGTAGGCCGTTGGTGACACCATTTGTTTCTGGGCCACTGCCGTAAATAACAGCCGTACCACCAGAGATATTTGTCGCAGAGATCAGACCTTGAGAAACTGTAACCAGTCCTCCGCTATCAATCTGACCAGAGACAAAGGTACCACCACTGGAAACGGTGACCTGACCACCACTAACGACTTCACCTGCGCTATGACGGCCGCCTGAAACAATCGTTTCAGAACCTTTAACAAGACCGCCTGAAATCAAACCACCATTTGAAATCAAGCCAGAGAAAACACCAGCTGAGTTCGCAAGGATCTGACCGCTCGGCTGGACTAGCCCGCTGTTAACAATCGCTCCAGAAGCAACATTAACTGTTCCGCCTGAACGAACCTGCGGATCAATATTAACAGCACCAGTCTCTAGGTTACGTACGCCTTGTTCAGCGATTGAACCACTGATGGCAACGGCGCCAGAGCGGATATTATCGATACCATTGCTGGAAATTCTGCCGTTGCTTACAACTGCACCAGAAGAAACGTTACGAACGGCACTCATAGCAACAGCTTGGTCAACCGTCGTTGCACCCGCAGACACACGCTCTACTGATCCTGATCCAAGCAGTGCTGTACCAGAGATTGTTCCCGCGTTTATAATCAGACCGCTAAGCGTTGCACCAGTCGTAGCATCTTCCAAGCTGGAAGGACGTGGGCCATTGATCAGACCATTCGATAGAACCGTGTAGCCCTGATCGTTCGATCCGCTAACAACACCGTGGTAATCAACGTTAACCACCGCGCCAGATGCGACCACACCATTCCGTGCAACACCACCTGAGCTGACCTGCATTTTGCCGCCGCTCATGTAGATGTTATCGGCTAAACCACCACCAGAAACAGCGATTTGGCCACCGCTCGTAACAATCCCGGAAGTATGAACTGCACCCGAGAAGATTGTCTCGGAGCCCTTCAGCAGACCACCAGAAACCTGACCACTATTAGCGATATAACCAGACAGAACCGCTGCTGTGTCAGCATTGATCTTACCTGTGCTATCCGTAATAGCAGCGTTGCTAACAACAGCACCTGAAGCAGCAACTAATGTACCAGAGGTACGAATAGCTTGGTCAGACGCAAAACCACCAGATTGGATATACCGTGTTCCAAGTTGTGAAACGGCACCTGCTACAGCGGATCCTCCTGCAAGAACAGTATCTACACCGTTGCTGATCACAACGCCGTTGCTTACCACTGCACCAGAAGAAACTACTCGCGTTGCACCAGCTACCCACTGATCAACAACACGGCCGCCTGATTGAACGCGCTCAACAGAATCGCCACCAACCAGAGCTGTTTTGGAAATTGTACCCGCATTTGAGAACAACCCGCTTAAGATTGAACCAGAAATGCCATTTCCATCTGCATTGGAGGTGTACTGACCTGAAATGAGTCCGCTTGATAAAACATTGAAGCTACTATCGGTCGAGCCACTCAGCATTCCGTCAGAAGCAACATTAATAACGGCTCCAGATGCAACCGTTCCGTTCAGAGCGACACCACCTGAGTTAACGGCCATATCACCGCCAACCATGTAGATATCTTCAGCGATACCACTGTTATTAACAATGCTATGCGCTGTAGCGTTCATATAAGCATGACGCCAGCTACCACCTGAATTCAGGATAATTGTGTTATCCTTGTTCAAGCCGTTACCCGTCCCGGTGCTGTCAACAGGAGGAATAGTAGATGGACGTGCTCCGTTATTCCAAACCGTGTTGTTTAGAACAGCAGAACCATGTGACCCCGTCCAGTGTAGGCCGTTCGTTACACCGTTATCATCAGGGTTTTTACCGTAGATGATGGCTGTGCCACCCGAAATGTTTGTACGGGAGATCAAACCTTGAGAAACAGTGACTAACCCACCGCTATCAATCTGTCCTGATGCAAAGCCACCGCCACTTAATACCGTGACCTGACCACCACTGGCAACTTCACCACCGCTATGAACACCGCCAGAAACAATGGTTTCAGAGCCTTTAACAAGTCCGCCTGAAATCTGACCACTATTCTGAATTGCTCCTGTCAGGATACCAGCAGAATCCGCAACGATACGGCCAGAGGTCTGAACGTTAGCACTATCAACAATAGCACCTGATGAAACATTCAGTACACCGTAGCGAACTTGTGGATCCGTATTAACAGCACCGCTTTGAAGATTACGGGTACCATTTTGAGAAATCGCACCAGAAACAGCAGAACCACCTGCAAGAATGTTATCAACACCCCCGCTGATAATTGTACCGTTGCTGACTACACCGCCAGAAGAAACATTACGGACAGCACTATTCGCAACCCACTGGTCAACGATACGACCCGTGGAACCCACATTTTCGACTGTACCGCTACCATTTACAACCGTACTTGAGATCGTACCGTTATTAACAATAACTCCACTTAATATGGATCCTGAAATACCATTCGTGTTCTGGGTTAAAATACCGCTGATTAAGCCACCAGAACTTACACTGATTGCGTCAGAAGATGTTCCACTGACATCCGCTCCCGAAGCAACATTTAATACAGCGCCCGACCAGACATTAACGCCGCCTATTTGATGACCGCCAGCATAAAGATTTCGTATTCCGCCCGGACGGATACTCGCACCATCAACAACACCGCCAGATGAAACATAGTCAATTCCGCCATTTAAAACAGAACCGCCAACTGCCTTACCACCGGATAAAATCGTGCGGCTACCGCCGTTTCTGACCCATACGGTTGTATCACTACCGCCAGAATAAATTGTTTCAGAACCTGTCATCCAGACATAACCAAGAAGACCGTGGTTCTCAACTTTACCGTTAACAACAGCAGCTGAACTTGAAGGCGCATCATTCGGTAGTAGTTTCCCGCTATCACCATCCAAGTGACCGCCAGGCGCACTTCCTGAGGCTGCTTCTAGCGTAAGGTTTGTAATCGTAACGCCAGCATCTTCGTAAACATACCCGCCAGCCAAAATCGTCATATCAGACTGGTTTTCACCCGAGCTTAGCCGGTAGCTCGATTCAATGCCTGAACGTGGAGGCGTCCCCTTAAATTGACCTGAACTAATTGTAATTGCCATGATTTCACTCCCCCGAAAAATCAATGTTCTTTATTTAGAACATGTTGCAAGCACATGATTTCGAATCTTAGATAAAATAATTTTTGATATTAATCAAATGATAACTTTTTATCTTTTGTGAGGATCAAATGGAAAGGGCTTTGTTACTACGGTATGAAACGTAGTGACAAAGCCCTTATTTCACCATTCTTCGGGTTAGAAAGAAGAACCCTGACGGTTCATTCCCTCTAACGCGAGAGCATCAGAAATCCATTAGGCACTGATGGAAGCAACAGAAGAGACACTCGCATCTTCTTCAAGAACATACGGACCAGCCGCAAGAACCTGAACACTGAAAAGACTGAAGTCTTTGCCTGTCTTCACAGGGACATACGCATTCCCCTGCGTCCAACGGCAAGGGCTGGACTCCTGAACATCCCAACCCGACAGATCAGCCTGCTCAAGATGCGCACCAACCTCATGGCGGCTCTGAGCATTCAGAACAACCATCTCACCAATCAGAACACCCAAGTCACGACGATCATCCACAAACGGACCAACCGCAACCGATGGACGACCAACACGTGAGACCAGACGAATACCATCGGTCTGAGGTGGCAAGCTGAACACAACACGATCATGGCTGTGACGAACGGCCTTCAGAACCTGACCATCCTTCGTCACAAGGTGTAGGTTATGCTCATGCGTCACCTGACGGTCTGCCGTTTGAGCAGCAACACCAGCCTCAATCGCACGGGCCATCAGACGGTGATAGACAGGCTCAACAAACGCACGGCTGACTTCCAATGGAACAGCAGCATCCGAAGCCCAGCTCTTGGCAGAAGCACCAGCCGATAGATCAACAACCTGACCACTTTGTGCAAAGCTACGACGGTTCCCTGTATCCAGATAGCTCTCTGTCGGAGCATTATTCGCCCAGATCACAGAATGCTCTTCTGTTTCAACATGGTAGTAGTCATAGCTTACAAAGCTACGATCGTAGAAGATGCTCCGGCCATTCACCAGCATACGCACAGGAACAAAGCGTCCCTCGACAAACAGGCTGTGCTCTGCCGTGATCAACAGATCCTGACTTGGAACATTCTCTCCCAACGCATCCTTAAGAACGCGAACAGGATAGCCTGCATCTTCGTCAGAAGCGGTCACATCAACATCAGCATGCTTGTGGCCAACCCAGGTCACTGTTTTGGAAACCATCGTTCCACTGACAGCATCCAGTGTCTGCACAACATCACCGATCTTCATCTCTTCAACTGCGGTTTCACCCGATGGCGTGCGGATCATGGAGCCCGCCAAGAAGCAGACCTCATAAACCAGTGTGCCATCCTGAACACCGGAACGGTTGTGTGAGGAAACCAGTGAGAAGCCCTGTTTCTTCGCATTATCAACATTCAGGTTGATGATGGAGCCATTCTTCAGAGCAATCTGAACATGGTTGTCATCAGGGTAGGTGACGCTCTTAACATCAGCCTGTTTAACACCCGCAAGGACGATACCATCCGAATCCCCTCCAGCAGCCTGGGACAGACCAGAGTTCGAACTTTCAGGTTTCGTGCCGTTAAACCCAGTAACGCGGGTTGTAAATGTACCACCATTTTCAAGACCCGTAATGACAAGACCTGTGTTCTTGTCACCGTTCATGTCAATGATGCCGCCGGCATTCTTATCAACCGTTGCTGAGCCGCCGCTAACCAGCTGAACCGTGCCGTCAATCGTACCGCCGCTCGAAACCGTCAGAACAGCGCCAGATCCAACCGTCGCACCACTGCTGCCGATCTTACCTCCAGAGTTAACGACCATATCGCCGCCAACCATGTAGATATCATCCGACGTACCGCCGCTGTTAACAACGTTATGCCCCTTCGCATTTATGTACGCATGGCGCCAGGTCGCACCAGAGTTCAGAGTAATCGTGTTGTCCTTGTTCAGGCCAACACCACTGCCCGTGCTGTCAACAGGGGGGATCGATGACATGGGCGTGCCATTGTTCCACACTGTATTCTGCAGAATAGCAGAACCACTTGAGCCAACCCACTGCAAGCCATTGGTCGTGCCATTATCATTGGGGCCATTACCAAAGACTTTGACCGTACCACCGGAAATATTGGTCTGATATAACAGACCACCCGATGAAACCGTCAGAAGCCCGCCACTATCAACCTGACCGCTGGAGAATTTTGCACCACTGAGGACCGTGACATTACCGCCACTGGCAATTTCACCTGCGCTATGGACACCGTTACTGGTAATCGTTTCAGAGCCTTTAACAAGACCACCTGAAATCAGACCATCATTTGAAATCACGCCAGACAAAACACCGGCTGAATTCGCAAGGATCTGACCGCCGCTTTGAACAACCGCACTATTAACAGTAGCACCGGATGAAACATTGACCGTTCCAGCAGAGTGAACAAGGTCATTCTCGGTATACGCACCGCTTTGAAGGTTACGCGTGCCGCCATTCGCAACAGAGCCGCTAATCGCAGAACCGCCCGAAAGAATGTTGTCAACACCGTTATTATCAATGCGGCCGTTGCTCACTACCGCACCAGATGAAACATTACGAACAGCACTGTTCGTAACCCACTGGTCAATAGCTTTTGCCCCAGCAGAGACCTCTTCTTTAGTACCCGAACCAGAAAGTGCCGTACCAGAAACAATTCCTGAGTTGACGATTAAGCCACTTAATACTGCACCAGACCCGGCAGCTCCGCTGATAAGACCACTTGAATGGATCGTGTAGCCTTTATCGTTCGATCCACTGACAACACCGCCGCTGGCAAGGTTAATAACCGCACCAGAAGCAACATCACCATTGCGAGCAACACCCCCAGAGTTAACGGCCATATCACCGCCAACCATGTAGATATTATCCGCAGTACCACCACTGTTAACAACGCTGCTGCCGGTAGCGTTCTGGTATGCATTTTTCCAGGTCGCACCTGAATTCAAGATGATGGTATTGCCACTGTTTAGACCAACGCCGCTTCCTGTGCTTGCAACAGGCGGAACGGTAGAGGAACGAGGGCCATTATCCCATACGGTATTCGAAAGATTGGCCGATCCTTTAGAGCCAATCCAGCGAAGTCCATTCGTAGAACCGTTATCATTCGGGCCATTACCAGAAACAGTAACAGTACCGCCAGAAATACCAGTTTGATAGAGCAGACCGCCGGGGGTAACAATGATCTGCCCTCCGCTGTCTACCTGACCGCTGGAGAATACACCGCCACTTGAAACGGTAGCAATCGCACCACTTGAAACGTGAACATTGGAAACAGTACCACCGCTTTCGGTCGCTACAGTTCCGCCACTCGCAATGGTGCCGTTCGCAAAAGTACCGCCGTTTTGTACAGCTACTTTAGCACCACTGGCAACTTGGCCATTTACAAAAGAACCACTGCTCTGGATGCTGACTTGACCACCACTGGCAACCTGGCCACCATCATGAACACCACCAGAAGTGATTGATTCCGAGCCTGTTACAATACCGCCTGAAATCAAACCAGTGTTTGAAATCAAACCAGAAAGAACAGCGGCTGAATTAGCTAACACTCGACCTGCGCTATTAACGGTAGCACCGTTCACTGTCGCGCCAGAAGAGACCACAAGCGTACCGGATGAACGCACAAACTGATCGATACCAGTCGCACCGCTCTGAAGGTTACGCGTACCATCTTTCCAGATAGCACCACTTACCGCAGTAGCCCCTGCGGAAATATTATCAACAGCTCCGCCGCTCACCGTTCCTCGGGTAACTGTACCGCCAGAAGATACGTTACGCACGGCACTATCTGCCACCCACTGGTCAACAGCGTTAGCGCCCGAAGAAATCGTTTCAACAGAACTGCCACCGTAAATGACTGTTCCAGAAACAATACCAGCGTTGTTAATAACACCGCTCAACTTGGCCCCAGAACCAAGAAGATCTGGCGCACCGGAAGTATTACCGATCATCGGACCGCTAATCACACCGCCCTGAGCAACATTAACGCCGTTGCCGCCGCCAGTGCGACCACTAAGGAGAGACCCTGATTCAAGATTGATACGACCGCCAGAGGCAATCTTCGTATCAATCTGAGTCGCGCCACCACTTAAAATCCGGGTACCGCCATTCTCCACGTCTGCCGCAGTAATAACGGCGCCAGACAGGATCTTATCCACACCGCCACTACCAACACCACCCCAAGAAACAGTGGTGCCAGAATATACGGTACGCGTTGCACCAGGGCCACTGATCCATTGCACGGTAGCACGGGCACCTGGATAAACAGTTTCACTTCCGGCAATTACAACATTTCGAAGATCACCGTAGTTTTCTATTTTACCCGATATGATCGACTGCTTACTATCATTCAGATAGTTGGTATCACCATCCAAATGCCCCGGGTCTTTTCCACCAGAAGCTGCATCCAGCGTCAAATTGGTTATAGATCCGCCGCCATCCAGATAGACATATCCTCCTGGGAGGATTGTCATATCTGTCGCGCTTTCCCCCGAATTCATTCTGTACCCAGATTGAACGCCTGCTGCTTTTGGCGTCCCTCTATATTGACCAGAACTAATATGCTGACCAGAGCCAACTGAAGCCATAATTCACTCCCCAAATTAAATCATTACTTTATAAAAGTAAGGAATATTCACATGTGTTTACCCAAAATAACCAAATTTGATATAAATCAAAAAAGGACATATTAGATAAACACACACGAATACTTTACTAAATACTATATTTTTTCCGGTTATTTATCAACAAATAATAGATATCTTTCGAAAATGTGATGCAAAATTAAACACCTTGATTTTAATTTTTCGAACCATGAAAGGCCGGAACTCCGAGATTATCACTCCGATACACCGCCATAAAAATTTCACACTTCCATCTCCATACGAAAAATACGCTGGAGTCTTCTCCTCTTTTATCTCACCCCTTGTCTAACAATATATCTTTGAGAAAACTTTCATCGAAATCATCCTAAACAGGAGGTTTTATGGCTCAACTGGAATTTGGGATTGATACGTTTGGCGATGTTACTGCCTCTCCTCAATCAGGAGAAACTCTGTCCCAAGCCCAAGTTATTCGAAATGTCGTTGCTGAGGCTGAACTAGCAGATCAGCTTGGGATTAATTTTTTTGGCATTGGGGAGCACCACCGTCCTGACTTTGCTGTATCAAGCCCTGAAGTTATTTTAGGAGCCATTGCTGCCAAAACCAAAAATATTCGCCTCGGATCTGCTGTCACAGTTTTAAGTTCAGATGACCCTATTCGGGTCTTTCAACGCTTTTCAACCTTAGATGCGATCTCCAACGGACGCGCTGAAGTTATTCTTGGGCGAGGGTCTTTTATCGAATCCTTCCCTCTTTTTGGTTATGACCTTAATAACTACGAAGAGTTATTTGAACAAAAACTCGAACTCTATTCTGAAATTGTTAATCATGACGTCGTAACTTGGAGTGGCAATTGGCGCCCTCCTCTTCATAACCAGAAAATATTCCCTCCCATTGAACATGGACATTTAAAAACATGGATCGGGGTCGGTGGCAGCCCTCAATCCATCGCACGCACGGTTCGTTATGACATGAACCTCATGCTTGCCATTATTGGAGGAAATCCAGAGCGTTTCTTGCCTTATGTAGAACTTTACCGAAAGCTATCCGCCCAATCAAACAAACCAGTACGTGAGATCGGCGTCCACTCCCCTGGCTATATTGCCGAAACAGACACAGAGGCCCGCAAACAACTCTTCCCTTCTTTTAAAAGGATACGAGATAAAATTGGCGCCGAAAGAGGTTGGCCACCCGCGACAGAAGAAGATTTTGTTCATGAAATAGAACATGGTTCTTTATATGCTGGCTCTCCGGAAACCGTGGCCAACAAAATTGTAAAAACCGTAAAAACCCTTGGGCTTTCACGGTTCCAAATGAAGTACTCCAGCGGGAGTAACTCTCATGAGAATATGCTCAAAAGCATTCATTTATACGCCACAAAAGTGATTCCACTTGTTCAGAAACAACTAAACCACTCATAGAGCTTCTCGCGAACACCTTCTAAAAAGGGTGTTCGCGTTATTTCACGCGTCCAAAAAGCTTTTCAATTTCATTGCGTGTCAGTTTCAGCCATGTAGGCCGCCCGTGCGAGCATGTATTGGCGCGAGGCGTACGCTCCATATCTCTTAACAACGCATCCATTTCTTCTGGCTTTAAACGCCGTCCTGCCCGAATACTGCCATGACACGCCATGCGTGCAATAATCGCATCCAGATGATGGGCAAAACTATCTGTATCCTGAGCCGCCAACTCTGGATCATTCGCAAGCTCATCAGCAATATCACGCACCAATGCCTGCACATCTTTCGTGCCCAACAACGCAGGTACTGAGCGCAAAACCAAACTTCCTGCACCAAACTCCTCCAGATCCATCCCAAGTTTGGAGAGGTCATTCTTGCGAGACAAAAGAGCTTGAGCCTCACGTGGAGGCATATCAATCACTTCTGGCAATAAAAGCGCCTGAGATTTTAACTGCCCTGATGCATATTGCTCTTTCAATCGCTCATGCGTCAGTCGTTCGTGAGCAGCATGCTGATCCACTAAAACCAAATCCCCATCAGGGGCGACCGCTATGATATATGTATCAAAAAACTGAGCTATTGACGCCCCAAGAGGAAACTCAGGCCCAATCTCTTCAGGAAGCGTTTGAGGCTTTCGAGCCGATGGTTCAAACCCGACGTCCCGTTCAAAAAACCCCGTTTCTTTCTGTATGGAGCCTTCATGTCCATTCTTTTGCACTTCTTTGCCTGAAAAACTCCTTTCAGGAAGAAAGGCAGATGGAGAAGATGCTCCCCTCTCTCTAACCGGATACGCAATTGATGGGCGGGATGTCCGTGCGGAAAGCTGCGCATAAATCCCACCGCCTCCTTCAGACCCATGCCCTAAAGCACGTCCTAACCCACCAATCACGAGTGACCTTATCTCGGTTTCATCTGCAAACCGTAGTTCTGTCTTTGCTGGATGAACATTCACATCCAAACGTTCTAACGGAACATGCAAATGAAGGGCCACAACAGGAAAGCGCCCACGCTCAATAACAGGACGATACGCTACCCGAATAGCTGTTTTCAGAACTGGGTCCGTCACCGCCCGGTTGTTCACCAAAATAAACTGTCCAGAACCCGTCGCTTTTGTTTTAGCAGGCCCACACACAAAACCGGCCAAACGGACATGCCCTCTTTGCTCATCAAGAGGAATCAGTTCATCAGCAGCAACATCTAGCACAGATGCAGCGCGCGCAAGAGGGCTTTGGGCCGGCACATCTAAAACAAGTTTATCATCAAACGTAACATGCATCGCACAATGAGGCGCACATAGCGCCAAACGACGCATCACAGCTTCCGCATGGCTATTCTCAATGCGTGGTGTTTTTAAAAACTTACGCCGCGCCGGTGTCGCAAAAAACAAATCCGTTACAAGAATACGCGTCCCAATCGGCCCCGCAGCAGGTTGAGGAGAAGTAACGACACCCCCTTCTACGCGTATCCGCCACGCTGTATCTGCATCCGATGTCCGAGACGTAATCGCTAGGCGAGCACTTGCTCCAATTGAAGGAAGAGCCTCCCCCCGGAATCCAAGAGTGCGGATTTGAACCAAACGATCATCTTGAAGCTTTGACGTACAATGACGCTCAACCGCAAGAGCCAACTCCTCTGGTGTCATGCCATAGCCATTATCTATGACATCAATACGGTCAGCTCCACCGGCTTTTAAATTTACTGAAATGCGTGTTGCGCCCGCGTCTATCGCGTTTTCAACCAGCTCTTTAAGGGCAGCCGCTGGTCTTTCTATCACTTCACCAGCAGCAATCAGATCAACCACATGATCTGATAACCGACGAATAACAGGGCGCTGTATCACAAATAAAAAAAGATATTTTAAGGGAAATATTTCACTCCCCTTAAAAATCCGTCCTCTTATTTCTTTACGGTTGGGGTTGCCCCCACGGTTGGATTTCGTCCCAACGCTGAGTTTTCCCGTATTCTGCGATTTTCTGCATCGCCATCAACAACTGAACCTGCTTTGCCGCCCTGCCAGAACATTAAATTATCGACAAAACCTGCATCTGCATTCCCAAGCTCAGCATTATTAGGCGCTGTAGACGCTTGATCAACCTCATTCGCCAGTGCTGCTTGCCCGCTACTATTTTGCGCAGAAGCAGAGTGCAGGGCTGTTTCAGGAGACAATGTCTCAAGCGCTTGCATACGCGGGCTCTCATCAGGACGATGAGCATCCGATGCGCCCGGAAGCTGCATTTTTTCTGACGGGGGCATAGATAACGGTGCACGTGTGGTGACCGTATATTCATCTGGCATCGAACGTTCCATACCAAATGCACGCTCAACATCGCTTCCCGAACATCCGGAAAGCATCAAAGAAACAGAAGCCACCGCTCCTATCTGGACGCCCAAACGAACAACAAAAAGACGACTAAGGTGCATTGATATTATGCCTCGGGAAGCGATTACGATGATGTATAGTCCTACAAGCACTGTTATTGTAGAGCAAGCGCATTAAACAAATCAACGTGTTGTTTCATGGCGCGCCTGACGTTCTGCCAAAAGAGAATCAATCATCCACACAGCAACGCCACACACAATACCAGAATCTGCTACATTAAATACATACCATGACCAACCGAAGGCATGAGCATGTAAAAAATCTACAACAGCCCCGTATCTTAAACGATCAATAACATTTCCTATAGCACCTCCGGCAATGGCCCCAGCTGATGCTGCAATCAAGGTTCGTGGTGTTCTCGCTATAACCCATATTAAAACGAGCACTGCCAAAAGAGAAATAATACAGAAAACCCACGGTCCTTTTGCCCCAAGGCCGCCAAACATCCCAAAAGTTACGGCATGGTTCCACACCATCGTAAAGTTCAAGAATGGCAGAATCTGAACAGACCCTCGCTCTGGCAAATGATAGCTATACAAAATCCAATTTTTGCTGATTTGGTCCAAAACAAGAACCAAAATCAGCAAAGACAGACCCAGAATAACACGCCTTTTCTGGCCTACTGAACGAGACATCAAGCACTTACCACGTTAACGCAACGAAGACACAATGCCGGATGTTCTTTATTTTCACCGACCTCAGGCAAAACCTTCCAGCAACGCGCACATTTATGCCCAGCCGCCCGCTCTACCGTAGGGCCACCATGACGTGTCTCTCCCGGTAGAAGTTCGACCTCGGCATGAGACGTAATCAACAACTCTGCCCAATCGAAACCACCAAGCTTTTCAGCCTCTTCTTGAGAGAAAGGCAAAGTCACGTCAGCTTCTAGGGAAGAGCCAATAATACCTTCTCGACGCGCCGTTTCCAACTCCGTCGTTACAATCCGACGATAGGCACGAATATCTTCCCACAGCTCACCTAATTCTGGCTTATTCCACGCTGCGTCTGGTTCAAAAAATGGTTCAAGATGAACGCTTGTTTCCTCTCCAAACCGGGCTTGCCATGCTTCTTCTGCTGTAAAGACAAGAACAGGAGCAAGCCACGTGCACAGAGCGCGTTGTAAAATATCCAAGACTGTCCGTGCCGCACGGCGCGTCATATCCGAAGGTGCGTCGCAATAAATCGCATCTTTACGAATATCAAAGTAAAAAGCGGACAGATCTGTCGTACAAAAACCGTGCAAAGCTGGATAAACACCGACCCATTCATGGGTTTCCACAGCCTCTGCAATCAATGCACGCAATTCCGTTAAACGATGTAAGATATATTGCTCTAGCGGAGGCATATCTTCATAGGACACAGCTTCTTCTGGCGTATAGCTATCCAACGCACCTAAAAGCCAGCGCAAAGTATTTCTTAAACGTCGGTACAACTCACCTTGCTGTTTAAGGATCTCATGCCCAATACGCAGATCTTCATTCGTATCGGAGTTCAAAACCCACAACCGCAAAATATCCGCACCGAGCTTATCTGTTACATCCGTTGGGGAAATAACGTTTCCTAAAGACTTGGACATTTTTCGTCCTTGCTCATCAAGAACAAAGCCGTTTGTCACAATCGCCTTATAAGGTGCACATCCTTGGGTCCCGACGCTTTCTAATAATGAAGACTGGAACCAACCACGATGTTGATCTGAACCTTCCAGATACAGATCTGCCGGGAAGCTCAACCCTTCTTGACCTAATACGAACTGGTGAGAGGCACCGGATTCAAACCAGACGTCTACAATATCAAAGACCTGTTCATAATCATCTGGATTACGCTCTGGGCCCAAGAAAACAGCTGGATCTGTATTATACCACGCATCCGCACCTTTTTCTTTAAAGGCATCGACCACGCGCTGCATTACATCAGCATCTCTCAGAACTTCACCCGTTCTTTTCTCTACGAAAATGGCGATTGGAACGCCCCATGCACGCTGACGGGAAATGCACCAATCTGGTCTTTGCTCCACCATGGACGTTAAACGACGGCGCGATGATTCAGGAACAAAGGTTACGTCATGCAGCGCATTTAAAGAGGCTTCACGCAGCTCCGTTGCACCATCCATGCCGATGAACCATTGCGGTGTAGCACGGAAAATGATCGGTGCTTTTGAACGCCATGAATGTGGATAAGAGTGGTTTATCTTTCCACGCCCCATCAGACCAATCGCTGGCTCACCTGCAGCCTCTGCTCTTTGACGCGCCTCCGTTAATAAATCACTAACAGGTTCAGCCGCCTTAAAAACATGGAGCCCTTCCAAGTGAGGAACCCAAGGGGCATAACGCCCATCTCCTTGGACCAACTCTGTTACTTCAATGCCATGCTGACGGCATGTTACAAAGTCATCCTGGCCATGAGCAGGAGCCATATGAACTAGGCCCGTACCGACCTCTGTTGTTACGAACTCACCCGGCAGCATTGGAACATCATAATCATAGCCATTTCCACGCAAAGGATGCGCAAAGACAGCCCCCTCTAACGCTTTTCCTGGCAACGTATACAGCACATGAGACCCGCTGATACCGACTTCTTTTGAGAAGGTTTCAACCAAATCTTCTGCTATTAATAAACGCGCACCTTGAGGGACGAGGCTTTCTTCTGTCGTTTCATCTACCCGCAAAACAACATATGTAATATCTGGGCCGTACGCTAAAGCGCGGTTGGCTGGGATGGTCCAAGGTGTTGTCGTCCAGATCACAGCCGAGACACCTTTAAGGGCTTGTCCGGGTGTTGGATCCTTCACGGCTGGAAACGCAACAAACAACGTGGTTGAATCAATATCGTGATATTCAATTTCTGCTTCTGCGAGAGCCGTTTTCTCAACAGGGCTCCACATAACAGGCCTTAGGCCACGATAAAGGCTTCCATCCAGTAGAAAACGACCAATTTCTTCAACAATTTTCGCTTCTGAACTGAAATCCATAGTAACATATCGGTTCTCCCATTCCGCTTGGATCCCGATACGCTTAAAGCCTTCAGCTTGGTTGCCCACCCACTCTGCGGCATATTGCCGGCACTCTTCGCGAAATTGTAAAACAGGAACGGTATCTTTATCTTTCCCGGCTTTCCGATACTGTTCCTCAATCCGCCATTCAATCGGCAGACCATGACAATCCCATCCGGGCAAATATCGCACTTCAAAACCAGACATACGATGTGCACGGTTAATAACGTCTTTCATCACCTTATTAAGAGCATGCCCGATGTGAATATGCCCATTCGCGTATGGAGGGCCGTCATGCAAAGTGAAAACAGGGCGCCCCTTACCTGCTTCACGAATTTTGCCATCCAGATCCATTTCCGCCCAATGCTGCAGAATTTCAGGCTCACGCTTTGGCAAACCTCCTCGCATCGGAAAACTTGTACGGGGAAGAAAAACGGTATCGCGATAACGATCCTGTTGTTCTTTAAAATTCATATCGGACTTATCGGACATGGGGCGACCAACTTTAGACATTCATAAAAGAGTGTTCATATGGAGATGACGGCATCATAAGGTCAAGAGTACAAACGCTTTCTCTTATATTTTATACAAAAATCACGTCTTTTTTTGCTTTCTCCAAAGGCATTATTTTTGACACATTAAAATTATATAAACACATAATCATGTTTTTTATTTCTTACATTTAATAAAATACGCTAAAGAGAAGATAACGGTAATAATTCTTAATTGCAGAATGTCTTTCATAACATGAAAAGTTTTGTCATAAATTTAGAGAGAGACTCTCAAAGACTCGCTCACTTTCACAAGCAAAATGCAGACTGTGACCTAAAGCCTGAGCGTTTCCCTGCGTTTGATGGGAGTACCTTATCTCGCAACGAACTTATTCAAAACGGTATCATAACAGAAGAAAACACATATTCTCCCACTGCTCTAGGCTGCATGATGTCTCATCTCACTCTCTGGAGGCGAGCCATTGAAGAACAAGACTCTATTACCATTTTTGAAGATGACGCTATTCTTCATCAAAACTTTTTATCTCTCGCACAAAATACTTTACGCCAACGCCCAGACTTTGATCTCATTTTTTGGGGATGTAATACTGATTGGCCGTTCCAAATTCAGCTTAATCGTGGTTTTCCTCCAACCACCTTATTTCATGGGACAGAACAAAGCTCTTTTGACCCAACTGAGCCTCTCTCAGGAAACGTTACCCTCGCCTCTCTCACTCAGTGTGCAGGGGCCTGTTCTTACACAATATCTCCTAAAGGCGCGGAGGCTTTATTAAGCCGTTTCCTTCCGAATGGGAATGACCCGGCAACCTTACGTTATTTCCAAAACGGCCTTGGCACTGAACACATTACTATTCCGTGGCACAACCATGGTGTCGATGTTGGAATGTCTCGTATTTTACCCTCGCTTGATGCCTATATTTGCTTGCCCTTCCTCGCAGCATCAAAAAATGATTGGAGTATTTCCAACTTTAAACGTGTTGGGCACAGCTTACATGTCATTGAACCAGAGACTTAATATTAGGCAGTAATGTCCCTCACCCCCCTACCTCCAGCCATTGAAGAAATTCATCAAAAAGCCCTCAAAGGTCATCTGCTTGAAATCGTTCAATGGGGACAAATTCTTCTAAAAAGCGTCCATGTGCCCCCCAATCCATCAGAAGCATTTGCATGGTTTAAAATTGCTTCGGATGCGGGCTTTGGGCCTGGCCAAAACATGCTCGGCCGATGCTTTCAGTTTGGCTGGGGCTGTCATAAAGATCTTCTCCAAGCAGCCTCTCTTTATGAAAAAGCAGCTCAAACCGGGTATGAGTGGGGCCGATATAATTTGGGCATTCTCATTATGAGAGGAATGGGACAACCTCAAAATTTACCAAAAGCGTTTGATCTCTTTCGTATTGCAGCACAAAACGGACATGCAAAATCCATGAACCTCTACGCACGCTTCCTAGAGGAAGGGTGGGGTACCGTTCAAAACACATCAGATGCTTTAATATGGTATCGCAAATCCGCAGAAAACGGAGATTATCGAGGGCAACACAATTATGCTACGGCACTTGTTGATAAAGGGAAGATTGACGAAGCATTGGATTGGTGGCGCAAAGCTATTCTAACTGCAACCTCAGACATTCTCTTAGCCATGCACAGGCAAATTACAGCCCTTCATGACGATAAAGACCCAGATTTACTTGCTCATGTTGAAGAACGCTTAAAAGAAATGGGAATACGCCCTCCCCATCCTCCACCCCCCTAAAATGAAGGTCTTATCGCGCTAAAATCTGACGTGCTTGCTGAGCATCAACCGCAATTTGCTCTTTCAACTCATCCAACCCTGAAAAACGTTTTTCTTCACGCAGCAAGGCAATCAAGGCCACACTCAAAGTCTGGCCATAAAGATCTTCATCAAAATCAAACAAATGAACCTCTAGCCGGCTTTCTTTGCCATCATTAATGGTGGGGCGACGCCCAACATTGGCAACGCCCGGCAGGATACGACCATCCGGTAAAGTAATCCTTACCGCATACGCGCCGCGTGCAGGCTCAAGCTGTTCTCCCAATGGAATGTTAGCTGTAGGAAAACCTAACAGTCTTCCCCTTTGATCCCCTTTGACAACAGGACCAACAATCGACCAAGGGCGGCCCAACTCTTGCATTGCTTTTTCTGGATAACCTTCTTGCAGCCACCGACGAATACGACTGGATGAGATAGGCCCACCCTCATCCATCAAAGGAGACACACATGTCATACCGACCTCATGCCTTGTCAAAAGTTTTTCTAAATAATCCGTATTTCCTACCCGACGATGGCCAAAAGCAAAATCTGCACCACATGCGATATGCACGATACCTAGCCGACGGAGTAAAATATCTTCGACAAACTCTTCAGCACTCAAATGAGAAAACTGTTCATCAAATGGTATTTGAAAAACATGTTTAACACCATTTTCGGCCAGTATTTTTGTTCGAACAGAAGGCAGCATCAAACGAAAATTAGGATCTTGAGGGCGAAACAACTGCCGGGGATGAGGATTAAACGTCACCACCGATAATGGTCGATCCGGCCGTGCTGCTGCCAATGCGCGCAATAAATGCACATGCCCTTGATGCACACCGTCAAAATTGCCTAAGGCCGCCACAGTTCCCCGAGCCGTCTCTGGTATATTTTTCCAATCTGTGTGCAGCTCAATCATGCGTCGAGATCAAACTCTTGAGCAACGTCATACAAATCCAACGCCTGCTTCACACCGCCCAGAGGAACAGTCCCATCCTGAGGACGGACCAACTGACACACTTGAAAACCTGCCTTTTGAGCCGCCTCAAGCTCTGCCCCTATATCAGAAAGAAACAAGATTTCAGCCGGCTTCAACTGAGAAGCTTGAGCAATTTTTGTATAAGATTCCTGTTCTTTTTTTGAACCTGTCGAAAGATCAAAAAAATCATCAAATAAGGATGTAATATCACCTTGTTCTGTATGAGAGTATAATAATTTCTGTGACGCGATTGATCCAGACGAATAAATGGACAACCTCAATCCCGCCTCAGACCATTTTTTCAGAACTGGCACAACATCCGGATACAAACTGGCTCGCAAAGCCCCATCTTCAAAGCCTTTTTTCCAAGCAATACCTTGAAGTGTCTTTAAAGGTGCGGCCTTTTCATCTTTTTCCATCCACTCCTGACAAACCGTTAAAGGATCCTTGTCAGGATATGCCACCACAATATCCGCCCGCGCTCCTACCACCTGCGGATTAGCATGATCCTCAATAACAGCCGGAAGCGCCTTTGCCGCGTATGGAAACATCACATCCCGTACAAACGAAATAGGGAGTGTAGTCCCCTCAATATCAAGCAAAACAAGACGGATCATATGACTCTCTATAAAATATCAAATCAAATTAAGCATTAAAAGTTAGATGCAAAACGATCAGCGATTGTATCGCCAGTATATTGAGCAATCCACCCTGTTTTATCCGTAAAAACACGAAGAGCAACAACATCAGGGGATAACCCTGCGTCAAACCAATGCGGCACCCCTGCTGGCACAGAAATCAAATCACCCGCAGTACACAAAACAGAATATACCCTCCCTCGTAAATGAAGTACGAAGAGGCCCTCCCCATGCACAAAAAAACGAACTTCGTCTTCACTGTGCGTATGCTCTGACAGAAATTTTTTACGTAACTCCGATAAGTTGGGAGTATCTGCGTTGATGCATACAACATCGGCACTCCCGGCGCCTGTTTCTCCCATCAACGTGTCCAGATAAGGCTGGTAGACCCTCAAAACCTCATCTGGTGAAGCATTTTTTTCAGGCGTGACGGGAGAGGACCATCGTTCAAATCGGATATGATAGGGTTTTAAAATTTCAGCAATTTCTCCAGGAGAAGAAACATCTATTAAAACCTGCTCAGGATTATCATCGCGATATACTGTTAAGCGGCTCATTATTAACGCGCCTTTTGTAAACTGGCCAACTGACACGCAAGCAAAAACTCAAGACCTTCCAAACGCGCCAATGCCGTGAACATGTCCTTGCCCCATACATACACACCATGCCCACGAATAAGGTACCCCATTGTCATAGACTCAAGGTGAGGAGCAACCTTTGTTGCAAGGCGCGCAATATCTTGATCATTTTCAAACAAAGGAAGTGTGAGACTCGTTTCGTGCGTGGTCTGCCCTTCAAACACCTTCAGGACTTCATAGCCCTCCAATGTCAGAGCATTTGACTTCTCTTCCATCGACAACACAGTGGCTGCAACAGAATGTCCATGCAAAACAGCCCCAATAGACGCATCATGGGCGTAAAGCTGTGTGTGCAGCAAAGTCTCAGCGCTTGCTTTTGTCCCAGAAACAAGAGGCTCCCCTGATGGGGTTACCTCTATCACATCACGCTCGGTTAAAAAGCCTTTATGGCCGCCTGAGCGCGTAATGGCGATGCGACCATCCTTCAGACGGCAAGAGAGATTTCCAGCAGTTGCTGGAACCCATCCTCTTTGATCCATTCTGTGGCCTGCTCGTACAATATGATGGCAGGCATCAGACCACGCCGCATCTAATTCAGTTTTATACATCAAACCTGAGAGCGATGAGTATCGTTGCTTGAAGAGTTTGTCGTCTGATTATAATTAGGAGACGACTGATTCGGAGGAGAAATATGGCCTGATGGCTGGCTCGAATCATGCGATGACATATTTTCATCATCCGCCATATTCTTCTTGAAAGATTTAATGCCTTTCGCAAAATCTCCCATCAAACCACTGATTTTACCGCCGCCGCCAAACACGACAAGCAGAACAACCGCCAAAATCAACCAGTGAACGGGGCTCATGCTGCCCATAGTGTCATACTCCGAAAACTATCAAGCCTTTCATGTGGCGAGCCTTACCTTTATGTGCAAGCACTTTTAGGTTCGACCACCCTCATTAAAAGCTATTCACTCTATATAACAACTTTATAAACTACTCTCTTCCCTTTAGCCAGAAAAGGTAAGAACAAGCCATTCAATTTATTTTCGAATGGCTTGAAAGGGTTTTAGGCCTCAAAAATGTCACGTAATGTTTTGGTCATCACGTCAGCATCCAACATTTTACCTAGCCAGATATTAACACCTATTCTGCCTTGGTTAACAAGCATACCCAAACCATTTAAGGTCTTACATCCACGCTCTTCCGCTTTACGGAGAAAGTGTGTTTTAGGCGGATTAGGAATAACATCCGCCACAATGACTTCTTTCCTTAGGCTCTCAAAGTCCACAGGTGGCAATGCTTCTGCATCTCCAAACCCAATGGGCGTTGCATTAATCAAAATATCTATATCCTGAGGGATTTTATAATCACCTGACCATTCAAGCCCCTCACTTTCACAGTCCGTATTGTCATTAATAATTTTTGCAATTTCTTTCGCTTTTTCAACTTTACGATTTACGATTGTAATTTTCTTAGCACCAGCAAGAGCTGTTTCAACCGCAATAGCACGCGCAGCTCCACCTGCACCCAAAATAAGAACATTCTTTCCTGACGGGTCTGTCACCGTTTTCAAAGACTCTAAAAAGCCCTTTCCATCCGTATTATGCCCTATCAAACGGCCGTCCTTAATCGCAGTACAATTTACGGCACCAATTAATCGTGCAGATTCAGCCAATTCATCCAAATGCTCAAGAATAGCGACCTTATGAGGAATAGAGCAATTAAACCCCACCCATCCCATAGCGACCGCCCCTTTAATCGCATTGCCAAGACGTTCCGCTGGAACATCACAGTTAATATAACGTGCATTTAAGCCAGTGGCTTTATACCCCGCCTCTATCATCGCAACCGTTGGATTGCCTTTTGAGGGTGAAGAAAAAGATCCTGTTAGAATACTTAGAAAACTACGTTCACTCATGTGAAATATCCTATGTGTAGATTTTAGCTGAATTCTCGGCTTAAAACGAAACCGTAAATTGCCCACCCATGATAAAGGCGTCCTTGAACTTAGTCGTTGCGCCTGGATGTTCAAGATATTGTAAATCACCTTGCAGTGAGGCAGCCTTCATTAAGTGAATACTATAAAACGCTTCATAAACATTTTCCCAGTTCTGAACTCCGTACACAGGCCCCCACTGATTGGATAAAAATGGCTGTCCCAACATCAAGGAAGATTGCTGTTGCAAGGATACACTGCGGCTCATCTGCATATGCTGAAGCATAATCCCCGCCTGATCTCCGGGCCGATGCCAAGGCGTTCCACTTTCAACCATACCAATCCACTCATGATCGCTCATGGCGCTGATCTTACCTGAGGAATATCCCACTCCACCTAATAGAATCAGCCCGTTTGTCAGCCCTTCTCCGTTCCGAATCAACATCTGGTCGAACATAAACCAAGCTGTTTTCATCCCACTCAATTGCTGAGGCTGTAACCCGCTTACCTGATATGAATTTCCTTGCGCATCATGATACAACGACGGATAATGTGAGCTGTCATACCATCCACCAATTTTATAATTTCCACGCAGCTTATGCCGGCCAAATTCTGGCATCCAGCCAATTTCCACTTGTGTCGACATGCGTTTAAGAGACATCCCATCTTGAGCCATCGCCCAACCGGATATTCCACCATTATAGTTATGAGGAGAAACAACGAATGACCCAACTGTAATATAGGTTTGAAGAGTTGGTCGAAACCTTAATACAGCTCCCAAATTCCCTGATGGCCAATCTCTTCCACCTGCATTATATTTACCCGGAGCAAAATTACTGCACATCGATACGTTCATAAAAGAACAAGACAAATAATCGTACGCAAAGAAACTACCGGTCGGAATATCACCGAAAGATAAAATAATCCGATCTTTTAAAAAGGCTTTATCTGCATACAAATCCACTAAGTGAGCAACAACATTTCCACGTGCTCCATAAATCTGCTCTGGGTTCGTAACAGAATCACCCAATGTATGGCTAAAACTCCGGCCGTTTCCATTCACAACCAACATATGCGTCCATAACCCTTGGACACCCGCTAGTTTTTGCCAGTCAACATCGATCTCACCAGCAACTTGTCCGGACGCAACATTGTCGCGCGTACGTCCGCCGGTCAGATTGCCCATGTATTCTTGATTAAATGTTAAATTAACGAAAATACCTCGCTTTTCCAACCAAGGCCTTACCCCTCCCCAGTTTCCAAAAAGATGTGGGCCGCCATATAATGTCGGAATAACCGGACCAACTTGATACTGCCCACTCCCTTGCATAGGAAAAGCATGTGCCTGATAAAGGCGCGGTGTATACAAATCACGTGATATTTCAGCTTGAGCGTACGCCCTATTGGGAATGGTCATGTAAAAAATACACACAACCATCCCTAAAATCGTAACCACCCACTCTCGAACGGGTAGCTTTAAACAAAGCATGCTCAGTCAGCCTTCTGCAAAGACTCGCTTTTTAAAACAGCTTCCACAGAAGCTTGCGCCAGATTTGCATCTGTCTCACCTTCTCCGCCGCTCAAACCAAGCGCGCCAATCATTTTACCATTGACTGTAATCGGGTAACCACCGCCCGCAGGTAACGCATTTGGCAGAGTTGCAATCATGTAATTCCCTTTATTAAGGGCATGCTCCATTTTTACCGTAGGGCGAGCAAAAAACAGCGCTGTCTTCGCTTTACGGATCGCAAGCTCTGTGCTGCCAAGCTGTGTGCCATCCATTCGCTGGAAAGCAACCAGATTGCCCCCCGCATCAACAATAGCAACAGCAATATTTGCATGTGCCGCTACCGCTTCTTTTTTTGCTTGATCAATCAAAACAAGTGCGTTTTTTAAATTCACATCCATCTCCTGAGCCATACTTTTTGTCGCCATAAGGGGTTGAGCCAAAAGGAAAGCTCCAATCGTAGCCGCACTTATAGTTTTTTTATTCAACCAAATTCGTTTCATTCGTTGTTACCCGTTCTTATGATCTGCAAGAATTGCATCACCGGCACGCAGAGATAACGCTGCCATTGTTAACGTCGAGTTGACTGTCCCTGAAGCTGCCATGGCAGCGCCTGTTGCCAAAAACAAATTTGCATGATCGTGCGTCCTCAACCATGAATCCACAACAGAATCACGCGGATCATGCCCCATAATCGTTCCCCCTGTGATATGATTGTTGGGGGTGAAATAAGGTGTCATCTCAATTTCTGTTCCGCCCATTGCCTGCGCGATGTCCATTAGCCTTTTACGAGAAATAACCGCAGATTTTCGTACATATTCCCCAACATCATACGTTACTTCTGGGTGAGGGATTCCCAGCGCATCCTTATGATCTTTGGAAAGAACCAAGCGATTTTCTGGATTAGGAAGAACTTCATGGTTGGCATAAATATCAACGCCATGCGCTGTTCTACGCCGGATTTCTTCATCCAGCTTCTTTCCTACCAACCCCATTGAAAGCGCTTTCATACCAGCGCGTGAGTTTTGTGCTGTATTATTATATCCTATTTGAGTTGCTGCATATTCCGAGCGGAAGTCACCATCCCGAAAGTTCGTAATCGAACTCATCTGAACAGACCCACCACCAGCCCAAACAGGATCTTTAGATTGAAAGCTCATCCCGATCCCAGGATGATCCATCATATTCCGTCCAACCTGATCGGACGAGTTCGCAATTCCATGCGGATTACGATCATTGGCCGCTAGCAATAAAAGTTTAGGGGTTTCAATGCCATTAGCTGCAATTACAAATGTCTTAGCCGTTACACGATAAGAACGTTTCTCTGGGTCATAAAAGCGTAGAGCCGTTACTTTATTATTTCCATCTGTCTCAATTGCATACACCACAGAGTTCGGAATAATCCTCGCCCCATGTTGTTCCGCTTTAACCGCAGCATAAACACCATTATACATAGCCCCAATCGGGCAGATCGGCATGCAATTGTTATTCCCACAGCATTGTGGCCGACCATCATACGGACGGCTGTTTCTCGCTTGCGGTACGGGGGTATTATCAAACCCTAATTTGCGTGCAATCTCTGTAAAGGTACGATCGCCATAGCCATAAGGCATAGATGTCATAGGCCATGGATGTTGCCGAGGAGCAGAAGGAACAATATCCTGCTCATTCGGGCCCATAACACCCATTTCCAGTTCTGCTGCGTAATAATAGGGCTCAAGCTCATTATAACTCAAAGCATAATCACGCCCCACCCCAAACTTGCTATGAAGCTGAAAATCATTCGGCAAATAGCGCCAACTTGAAGCCGCCCAATGCCACGTGGTGCCACCAACGCCTTTTATGATACCTTGTCGATAAGCCGTCTTATCTGGCCCTTTAACAATTAAATATCCATTATCCGGGAAATAGTTTGTATGAGGCGCCCATGGCACACTTGGATAAGGTGTTGCGTAATCATATTGAGATTTATTTTCGGGAGGCATAGCACGCCAGTTCTCAACAATCTGGGCACGGTCCCGACGTGGCCCTGCATCCAGCAGCAATACCGACAAACCATTCCGTGCCAGCTTATGAGCCAACATTGAACCACATATTCCTGCGCCTGCAATAACGACATCGGCTGAAAGATTTTGATCCGTCATAAATAAATATCCCTAATGTCACAGACTACGGCGCGCACGGAAAAGACGACGCACCCCAAAAATAACGAGTATTATTAAAACTATCCCAGCAACGGCCATGCTCATCATCACAGAAGGGCGGCCTAACTGTGCGATGGCAACGGGCTTACCGCCTGTTCGAATTTGATGAACAAACTCTGGTGTCACCAAAGCCCGCGTATTCCCAAAATGACTTAAAACATAGTCCGCAACGCTCGCGACCTGCACATCATTTAATGGCTGCACTAAAGCATGAGCTCCAAAGGCAGGCATGAGAGTTTCATGCGTTGCTACCGTCCGGTCAACGCCATATAAAATACTAGCAACTAAATCTGTCGGATCACTCTGGCCTGTTGTCGTATTTCCAACCAACGAAGGATATTGGCCATCTGGAGTGCCTCTTCCATTACTTTGATGGCAACTGGCACAGCTTTCTTCATACAAAACAGCACCATCCGTTACACCATCAATCGTGCTATTCGCGCGACGATCAAAGGCTGATAGAACAGCATATCCTGAGGGATGACCACCATGATTAAAGTTGGCTGCCGTATCTGCACTACTCCGAATTGGGGGGACGGAACGCAAAAACGTAATCATAGCCGAAATATCTCTATCCGGAAGATATTGCAGACTATGCTGCACAGCTTCTGCCATAGGGCCGGCTGCGCGGGCATGTGCAATTTTTCCTGTTTTTAGATACTCGAACAGATCATCATCGGACCAGCCTCCAATCCCGCTTATCGGATCACTTGTAATATTGGGAGCACGCCAAGACCCTACATCTGATCCTGCCAAATACTGAGATTGTTTTGAAACCAAAAAGAAATTGCGTGGCGTATGACATTCACCACAATGTGCCAATTGATCAACTAAATATCGCCCACGGTTCCAATCATCGCTCTGCGAATGGTCAAAAACGTAGGGTGTGTCACGATTTCTAGCAATCAGCTTCCAAACACCAAGAGATGCCCGAATTGAAAATGGAAATGGCAGTTTGGTTTGTGGTGCCGCCTCATCAACAGCAGGCACTTCATGCATAATATAAGCATAAAGGGACTTAATATCTGCATCTGTTAACTGGCTATATGCATCATAAGGCATGGCAGGATATAAGTTACTGCCATCCGCACGAACGCCCTCCCGCAAAACACGTGTGAATTGTTCTAACGTATAATTCCCAATCCCGTATTTTTTCGATGGGGTTATGTTCGTTGAATAAATATTCCCCATAGGAGAGGCAATGGCGTAACCTCCCGCCAGGAATTGTCCGTCTTTATTATTTGTATGACAAGCCGCACAATCAGCAGCAATGGCCAGATAATGCCCTCGGCTAATCGACGGGTGCTTCGCAGATTCAGGAACAGGCGCCGTCGGTTGTGCATAAGATGAAACTCCCATCATACCACAAGAACCGAGCAGCACCGCCATGAGCCCACGCTTGAATATATATTTCATAACAAACGTTTTCCGTCTTAAAAAATGGGAAGGGCTGAAACAGGATTAGGATCTGCTAGCCAATAATTTGGGCCATTATGCGCATATGTTGGAACCGGAATATTATCGCGCGATACCTGATACATTAATGCTTTTTCAAAGGTATAAACCTGCGCATTCGTTCCGTCTTCTAAAATACCGGCATACCAAGCACGGACAATGCGTAATATAAATGAATGCAATGGATCATCCCGCAAAGCATCTGCCATTGCATCAATATCAGAGTATTTCTCTGTAATGATCCGCTTATTTAAATCCTCAACATGCATGGCAAAATGTGGATCTTGTTTTGACAATCCATTTGCCAACGCAATGCCTGTTTCGTTTTCAAGATGATTATGCCCCGTAACAAACCGAGACAAAGCCATAAAAGACGCAACGGTCTCATCACTAACCGCAATCTCTTCTGGCGTTTGTGCCTGAGCATAACCACTCAAATGGCCTGATACTATGGCCGCACCGGTCATTAAGGCAAAACGACGCCTTGTCATCAAAAAGGAAGGCCTGCCTGCCATTGGGCTTAAATCCTTATAATCAACATCTGTTTTAATAAAAACTGACCAAATATATTTAAAAAATACTTAACCAGCCTTATCTCTAATGCTGGTTTCCTTTGCAAAATCCACCCAAGAGCAAAAGTGACAAAAGCGTGATTTTTATTACACTACACCTTCTTTGATCTACTACCGACTATAAAATGGCTATATTCTTTTACTTTTAATGCTTTATACGATTTTGTGTTTTTATTAATTTATATTTTAAGAACTCCCATCGCCAAAACGAGAAATAAAGCCATATGTCGCATAAGGCCGCCGTCCCATTTTATGAATCGGCGCCCACCAGACACGGACCATCGTCCAGTTATGCGCAGCTGAAATATCCGTTACAGGAACGTTATGGTCTATTCTCCCCGGCTCCCAATTGGCGTGGTCAACCAGAATGGTGTGTTCTCCCACTTGGCGGCGCACAATGGAAACATGCCCACTCGGCACACGTGATGTCGCACGGAAAACAAGCACAGACCCGGGAGTTGGTATTTGTGTCCTCGCATAACGCCCAGCAGCCTGACGCCACCACGTTGCCGCATCACCTCTCAACTTTAACCCCGTATGAGCACGTGCATAAGGAGCGCATTGTATAGGCCCATTAAAACTGGCTCGGCTATACTCATATCGGTTTCCTCCACAAGCTGCCAACCCCAGACACGCCCATAGAACAAAGAGCTTTTTCATAAACGGCTCCGCAACGTGATAATTTTATCTTCTGCTTCTTCACGCCCCATGTGCAAAGCTTCCATAGCAATATTTTGTGAAAACCCATTCCGAGCAAAAATACCTAACGCTTTTTGTTGATCCTCTTCTTTGTCAGGACGACAAAAAGGCCCTAAACGTCGTTTACGCGCCAACGTCAAAGCCGCACCAAGCTCCGCCTCATATGCAGCATCATCCGACTTATGGCCCAGCGCTTCATCCAGAACATGCTGTGTTAAATCTTGGTCAACACCCTTCATCGCCAGATGAGCCTCAACAGCCCGCCGTGATCGTCCTGTGCGTGTTAAATTTTCAGCTTTCGTCCGTGCGAATTGTGTATCATCAATAGCACCCAAACTGACCATATCAGCCACGACCTTGGCTAAACAGGGTTGAAGAGAAGTGAAAACATCCTGAATTTCTTCCGGCAACATGCCTTCCCGTTCGGCTCTTGCACCCCACCGCTTCAGCCGCCGTTCCAACACATGATACAAACCTTTCTCTGTCGCTGAGAAACGCGCAAGATGAGACAGAGCTGCATCGCGCAGATATTGATGATCAGGAATTTTTAAAACATCACGACTCATAGTTTTCTACTATGAGACACGCAAAGCATTTACGACAAGAGCATAAGACGCCATCATCTCAATTATGACCGACTCTTCTCTTATAAGCCGCCTTGAAAATGCCATTTCCTCTTTACCCGACCGTTACCCGGGCCCAGGAGGAGCTGTTGCTATTGTCAAGGATGGGAAAACCCTCATACGGCATACATGGGGTTACGCTAATATAGAAAGACGCATTCCTTTTACTCCAGCGTCCCTCTTTCGCATGTGCTCCATTACTAAACAATTCACATGCGGCGTCATGTTAGATCTGTTTCCTGACCCATCAGAACTGGATCGTGATCTTGATGAGCGTCTTCCTCAACTGGATGAACCTTCTCCAACAATGCTTCATCTCGCTCATAATCAATCTGGCTTGAGAGATTATTGGGCTGTCGCCATGCTTCACGGCTCTCCCATCGAAGGCGCTTTTGGAGACCGGGAAGCTGACCACGTTATTCGTGGAACACGCACTCTTCAATTCCAACCGGGAACCTCTTATTCCTACGTTAATCAAAATTTTCGCCTTATTTCAGATATTCTACAAGACCGTACAGAGCGCCATTTCTCTGAACTTCTTCAAAAATCTATTTTTGAACCCGCCAATATGGAACGCGCCATTTTGGCAGCTGACACACGCGCCATGCCCGACGGCACGACCGGATACGAAGGGACTGTAGAAACAGGGTTCAGAGCAGCTGTTAATAATATTATCTGGACTGGCGATGCAGGTCTTGGCGCATCATTAGATGATATGATTGCGTGGGAAAAATTTATTGATAGCACACACCATAATCCTGATGGACTTTATAACCGTTTAAGCGCCCCTACTTATTTTGATAATGGCTCCCCCGCTTCTTATGGCTTCGGCTTACAAAGAGCTGAAATGTTTGGGCATAAAGTTACTCTCCATGGGGGCGCTTTAAGAGGGTGGCGCTCTCATCGACTGCATGTCGCCTCGCAGCGATTATCAATCGTCGTGATGTTTAATCACATGTCGCCTGCTCATCTTGCAGCATCATCCCTCTTGGCCACCGCGTTAAATATTCCAAAAAACGATACTCCGCCGTCTTCAATCTCTTCCAATCTTTATGGAGCCTACCTCGAAGAAGATACCGGCCTTTCTGTCCGAATCGAACCAGACAATCTTAATGGCATTCGATTACGGTATCTTATGCTCCCCGAAGTCTTAACAAGCATTACTCCTAATCAAGCTGAATCAGCGAGTGTAACCCTTACACGCCATGATGAAAAACGCCTCATTATGGAGCGCCCAGCAGAAAACCGTCGAAGCATCCTAACAGAGTGTACTCCTTTTAACGCAAAAGAAGATCGTGCTGATCTCGAAGGAACATATCGGTGCAATGAACTTGATGAAGCAGAAATCACCATTTCTTTGACGGGAACTACAGTATACGGTGCTTTTTCTGGCATCCTTGGTGATGGGCAGATGGAACCCTTACGCCCCATCGCACAAGATTTATGGGTTCTGCCGTGCCCACGCGCACTCGATCATACCGCCCCCGGCGATTGGACACTATCATTCATCCGCGATGGCTCTGGGATTAAGGCCATCCGTGTTGGATGTTGGCTCGCTCGCGATCTTATTTATGACCGTGTTTAATATTTTATTTTTAAACAAAAATTGACTGAACACGTTCATCCTAACACTATATAAGCTTACAAATTTCTAGCCCTGCCATGGTCTTCCAAGGTGGGGGTTTTTGATTTTGTAATTCTGTTCACTATATCATCTAGGATCACCGATCATCATGATCTCCGCCCTTATGCCAAACTACAAACGCGCCGACCTTGCTTTTGAGCACGGAAATGGCGTCTGGCTAACGGCTTCTGATGGACGACGATATCTTGATTTTGCTGCAGGAATAGCCGTCTCGTCCCTTGGGCACGGTAATCCTAAACTGGTTAAGGCCATCGCTGAGCAAGCAGCAAAAGTGATGCATGTCTCCAACCTGTATCGCATTCCCCAAGCAGAGGAACTGGCAGAGCTTCTTGTAAAAAACAGCTTCGCGGATTCTGTGCTCTTTTGTAATTCTGGAGCAGAAGCTAACGAAGGAATGGTTAAGACCATTCGGCGCGCCCAATATGAAAACGGACATCCTGAACGCACCCGCATCCTGTGCTTTGATGGAGCCTTTCACGGGCGAACCTTAGCTATGATTTCAGCAACAGGAAATCCTGCTTATTTAAAAGGTTTTGGCCCCGTTGTAGACGGCTTTGACCATGCGCCTTTTAACAATACCAATACTCTACGTTCAGCCATCACGCCTGAAACAGCAGGCATTATCGTTGAGCCTATTCAAGGAGAAAGCGGGGTAAAGCCTGCAACAGAAAGCTTTATAAAAGCCCTACGCGCAGCGTGTGATGAATACGGAATTTATCTTGGCTTTGATGAAGTTCAAACAGGAATAGGCCGCACAGGAAAACTTTTTGCCCATGAATGGTTTGATGTTAAGCCTGATATTATATCATCAGCTAAAGGCATTGGTGGAGGTTTCCCCCTTGGCGCTGTCTTAGCGACAGAGGAATTAGCCAAACACTTAACCCCCGGATCCCACGGAACGACCTACGGCGGTAATCCTCTGGCCTGTAATGCAGGTATAATAGTTCTCAATGAAGTTTTAACTCCAGGCTTTATGTCCCATATCCAAGCCGTTGGAGAAGCTTTTGGGAAAATGTTGGATGATATTGTCCAACACTTTCCTCATATTTTTGATAGCGTACGTGGAATGGGCTTAATGCGTGGTTTACATTGTATTCCACCCGCTGGAGACGTTATGGCTGTGGCGCAGCATCATGGCCTCCTGACCGTTAGTGCGGGGGATAATGTCTTACGCCTCGTACCACCGCTCATTGTTACAGAAGAAGAGTGCCGAATGGCATATGATCTTCTCATTACAACAGCCCAAGACCTATCATCTACACAACACCCTCAACAGGAGAAAATATCGTGAGCTTGGCATCTGCCCCTTCAGCACCTTCAAAAGACAAGCATATGCTAAGACATTTTCTTGATATCCGTGACTTTAGCGGTAATACCATTAGGCAAATTATTGACCTATCAGCCAAAGTCAAAAAGCTCCAAAACAATCGCGCCAACCCTATACACCCCGATCGCCCTCTTGAAGGACGCGCTCTCGGACTAATCCTTGCACAGCCCTCAACACGTACACGTGTGTCTTTTGAAGTGGGAATGCGGCAATTAGGGGGAAATGTTTCTGTTCTTTCCCCCAGCGATATGCAGCTAGGTCGCGGGGAAAGTATTGCCGATACAGCTCGTGTTCTGTCTCGTTTTCTGGACGTTATCGTTCTACGGACGGGTCATGATGAAAACTTGAGAGAACTGGCTAAATGGAGCTCTGTTCCTGTTATAAATGGCCTTACTCCCGTTTCTCATCCAATTCAGATCTTAGCTGACATCCTAACATTTGAAGAACATCGCGGCTCTATTACAGGCAAAACAATAGCTTGGGTGGGAGATGGCAATAACGTTGCGACCTCTTTAATGGAAGCGGCCGCCCTTTTAAAATTCAACGTCCGACTTGCAACGCCAGTGCAATTCCCTCCTAGTGAAGACGCTATTTCTTGGGCACGTCAAAATGGTGCATCCATCGAAGTATTCACCGACCCACACGAGGCCGTTAAGGGCGCCGATGCTATCATCACTGACACATGGGTCAGCATGGGGGACGAAAATAAAGAACAACGCCTAAAAGCTTTCCAACCCTATCAGGTTGATCGCGCCCTTCTTGAAAAAGCTAATTCCAACGCCCTGTTTTTACACTGCCTTCCTGCCCATATTGGAGAAGAAGTGACAGCTGAGGTATTTGAAAGCCCAGCGTCCGTCGTCTTTGATGAGGCAGAAAACCGCCTCCACACACAAAAAGGCCTTCTTCTTTGGGCTTTAGGGAGAGAAAACGGGTGATCCACACACCACCATTTCTTGATACAAATCGACCAGATGTTCCTCATACGGTCATTGCTGGGGGAATTGTCCCTTTTCACTTAGAAAAATCCCCTGTTCGAGGCCGTTTAGTCCGCCTTGGCTCTTTAGCCGACGATATTTTGTCACGCCACGACAATCCAGACGTTGTTTCTCTCCTTGGGGGGGAAGCATTATCACTAGTCGCGGCAATGGCTTCAGCCCTGAAATTCCAAGGGTCTTTCTCCTTACAAATTAAAGGAGATGGTCCGGTTTCTATGCTTCTCGCCGATGCAACAGATACCGGAGATCTTCGTTTTTTCGCACGTTTGTCAGAAGATACAAATAAAGCAACTCTCCCTCAAAGTGCAAAAGAGCTTTTGGGCAATGGTTATTTTGCTTTTACGATTGATCAAGGCCCAGAAATGGACCGGCATCAAGGTGTGGTTGAAATAACCGGTGAAACCCTTTCCGAGATGGCTGTTCACTACTTTAAAACAAGTGAGCAGCATGATTGTTGGATTAAGCTTTTCTGCCAAAAAACATCTACTGGCTGGCAAGCAGGCGCTTTAGTTCTTGAGCGTATCGCAAATGAAGGGGGGATAAATCTTTTAGATGACAGCGAAGATACGTGGCAAACAGCCTGCACCTTCGCTGGAACACTTCAAGAAAAAGAAATTTTCGACGAAAATTTAGAAAGTAATATCCTCATTCAAAGGCTTTTTGGATCATTAGACGTGATTCCTGGAGCACCAAGAGCTTTGGCTTTTGGCTGCCGCTGCTCCAGAGCAAAACTCGCCAGTGTATTAGAGCGTTTTAGCTCAGACGATATTGACCATATGCTTGAAGAGGATACCATTACGATGAACTGTGAGTTCTGTAATGTTGGTTTTCACTTCACTCGTGATGAACTAAAGGATACAGCGGAATGATACACCCGCTACTGGAAGACGTTTTACTGGATGCTTCTCCTGTTACGGAGTTATACCCAGATTGGGAGCCAAAATCTCGTCATCCAGTGGTGGATCATTTTGAGGCGATCGTTTTTGAAGAAACCGCCAGCCATCGTCAAGCGTGTTGGTGGTTGGAAAACAACCGATACATAGGCAGTCATATCATTGTACTGCCAAAGGAAACTCAAAACCGCCTTTTAGTCAGTATGGATAAATTCTTCTGGGCTATCGCTGAGGGTATCCTTAAAGGAAATACCAACCCAGAAGAGAAGCGTTTTTTTTCAGATGAAACACCCCAAATTGTATCTCGTGAATTAGCTGCGACATGGTTGCATCGCCATGCACCCCACACTGTTTTTGTCGATATTAAAAACATCGACAATTCAAAATCTTTCACATGTCCAGATGGAAAAGTTTTAGTCGAAGGTCGACTACCAGCGCTCTTTGCTTCCAAACGCTTCTCTCTCGGCAGTAATCTTGTTGTTTCATCGCCCTTTTCAGCGATGCCTCTCCGCTCTCAAATAGAAATGAAATTAGACAGTACAATTACTGCATATCGTTTTTATGATGACATGGAAGATGTGGTTTTCTATCTCCTTTGGGATGAAAGCGAGCCCAATCAGCCGCCTTCTTTCTATTATCCTCAAGGCCCTCTCCTCATTAGTGAACCCGACATCGGGCCGCTACTCCCAGGGTGGATATTAGAGTGGTATAATCGTCATCCTGAGCATGAAAATCTTATCGAAACAGCGAGACCTTTCTTACCGGAGGATTATGGCGTTGGTCGTGCTTCTTCTATGCGCCTCCGCCAGCCAACACCGCAAGAATCAAAACCCAACCATCCACAGGACGCATCAAACTCTTCTGAGCCTCCCCCTCAACCATCAGAGGAGCAACAAGCTTCCCCTATATTCACACACTTTCTAAAATCACATACTATTAATGATTTAACTCAGACCGATAATTCATCTAAAAAAGGACTTATCGGTCGATTTAAGTCTCTTCTTGGAAAGAAGGAATAGTAGAAGTATCATGAAATCTTTCAAATATTCTCTGGCATTAGCTAGTACTATTCTGGTTGCAGCATGCTCATCGGGACATAAGGCTGAAGAAAACTTTTCTCCTCCCGACTATAGTTATCTATCTCCGATTCATTTGAACGTCGCAAATATCAATATCCAAGACAACACCTCTGTCGACTCAGACAATCTAGCCCCTCAAGCGCCAACCCCTCCCAACCAAGCTCTTCAGCAAATGGCGCAGCAACGCCTTATTGCCAATGGAACGAGTGGGAGTGCAGATTTTATTATTAAAAAAACTCAATACACAGCCATAGATCGCCATACTCTTAGCGGGACAATGGATGTTCAACTCGAGCTAACGGCTGAGAATAACCAAAAGAAAAGTTATATCGTTGCACACGTCTCACACCGACAAGAAACTGGGGACTATACAGCGTCATCACGCAAAGCACTCTATGATATGACCAACCAGCTCATGCAGGATATGAATGTTGAGCTTGAATTCCAAATCAATCACAAATTAGTGAGTTGGTTGAATGACGCAGCAGGAAACCCTCTGACAGGAAGTAAAATTCAACAACAAAACCTAGATAGCCCAAACGGCAAAATAGCCCCAGCAAACACAGTTTCAACACCAGTCCTGGCCGCGCCTTCAGCGCCACCTCCTCCTGTGACGGCTCCTGCCAATAATACACCAGATGCTATCTTTCCTACAGGGGGGTAACCTATTCCCTCTTTTTAAGAATTTCGTTAAGGAGGGATTCGTTTTTAACAAAAAGAGTTTATTAACGGGTTAAATACTAAACTAACTAATTCTTCAAAGAGGCTGTCGATCCCTCTTATTTTTCAGCCTCTTTAAACTCCACAATGGACTTGCATGCTTACCGCTTATCTACTCATCTGCCCCCCTCTTTGGAAACAGAAATGCCTCAAACAAATCTAACGTTTCTACGCCCCTTAAGACGTAGCTTTGTTAAAGGCTTATTAAGCTCCACGTCTTTCTTAATATTCGGGAAAGCCTTTCAAGCCGATACGGCACACGCTGCACATTCCCTTAAACACTATCAGCCAAAGTTTTTCTCTCCTGCTGAATATGATTTTTTAATCGCAGCAGCAGAACGTATCTACCCAGAAGACCAATATGGCCCTGGAGCAAAAACACTCGGCGTTCCAGAATTCATAGACCGACAAATGGATACACCATATGGGCACGGTTCTAATTGGTATATGTCTGGTCCTTTCGTTCAAGGTCCAGCCAATTTAGGCTACCAACTCCCGTATAATCCGCGTGATCTTTATCGTATCGGGCTCAAATATTTAAATACCTACGTACACCAAGAACATGGAAAATCCTTTCCTCAACTTACAGGAAAAGAACAAGACAACATACTCATTGCCCTTGAAGGAGGGTCTATTTCATTAGGTGATATTCCAGGACGGATCTTTTTCGAACAGCTTCGTTCCAATATCTTAGAAGGTGTTTTCTCTGATCCTATTTACGGCGGAAACAAAAACCTCGGCGGTTGGGTGACCATTGGTTTTCCTGGCGCACGAGCTGACTTTATGGATTGGGTTGACCAAAACGGTGCACGTTACCCGCTGGGCCCTGTCTCAATATCGGGTGAAACGGCTTAATCAATGTCTAAAAAACATATCGACGCTATTATTGTTGGTGCAGGATGGGCTGGATCTATCCTCGCTAAGGAGCTTATAGAGGCAGGCCTCTCAGTAACGATTTTGGAACGTGGGCCAGAGCGCACAACAGCTGTGGAAGGGGCCTACCCAGAATCAATTGATGAATTAAAAGGCGCCATACGAAAACGTCTCTTTCAAGACCTTTCCAAAAGCACTGTGACAGTCCGTAATACGATTGGCCAAACAGCACTTCCTTATCGTCAACTTGCTGCTTTCTTACCAGGAGAGGGCGTAGGAGGAGCAGGTCTCCATTGGTCAGGAGTCCATTTTCGTGTTCCTCCTGAAGATTTAAGATTACGTAGTGCTGTTATTGAAAAATATGGGGAAAAATTCATCCCCAAAGACATGAACCTGCAGGATTACGGTGTCACCTACAAAGAACTAGAGCCTTTTTTTGATAAAGCTGAAAAGGTTTTTGGTACTTCAGGAGAAGCTTATACCGTCAATGGTAAAGTCGTTGGAAATGGAAATATCTTCGCAGGCGATCGCTCTGACAACTTCCCTCTTCCGCCTATGCAAGATACTTACACCGCTCAGGTTTTTAGAAAAGCTGCTTCGCAAGCGGGTTACCACCCTTATTCTCTACCTGCAGCAAATGCATCTAAACCTTACACCAATACATATGGTTGCCAGATGGGGCCTTGTAACTTCTGCGGATATTGCAGCGGCTATGATTGCTACCTCTATTCAAAGGCCTCTCCGAACGTAAATATTTTACCAGCATTACGGCAGAGTCCTAATTTTTCTCTCATTCCCAACGCACATGTTTTACGGGTTAACCTTGATAAATCACGTACGAAGGCTACAGGTGTTACGTACGTCAATACCCAAACCAATACAGAAACAACCTTATCCGCCGATTTAGTGATCCTCGGAGCATTCCAATTCCATAACGTCCACCTGATGCTCGTTTCAGGAATTGGCAAACCTTACGATCCCGTTAAAAACACAGGAACAATTGGACGTAATTTCGTCTATCAAACCATTACCTCTTCACGCGTTTGGTTGCCTCCATCACAATATACAAATCAGTTTATCGGAGCAGGTGGCGTCGGTGTCGCCATTGATGATTTTAACAGTATGAATTTTGACCATGGGCCTTTAGGTTTTGTTGGAGGGTCTCCAATTTGGGTAAACCAAGCAGGCACAAAACCAATAGCAGCTGCCATTGGAGCGGGAGGCTCTGGTAGCCCTCGCTGGGGTACAAACTACAAAAAAGAACTCATAAATACTTATCAACACTCAATTGGTATTGATGCTCACGGTAGCAATATGGCCTACCGCGATGTCTATCTTGACCTCGATCCAACATGGAAAGATGCATACGGACAACCTCTCCTTCGCATGACTTTCACTTGGAAAGACAATGACATTCGAATGAACCAGTTTGTCGTTGGAAAAATTGATGCTATCGCCAAAGAATTAAACGCGACTAAAGCACATTTAGTCCACCTTAATGCTGGCCAACCATTTGACACACGACATTATCAAACGACCCACCTTGGCGGAGGGGCCATCATGGGAGAAAACCCCGAAACAAGTGCGCTCAACCGCTATTTACAAAGTTGGGACGTTTCGAATGTTTTCGTCATTGGTTCCAACGCTTTCCCTCAAGGAATGGGGTATAATCCAACAGGCTTGGTCGCGGCTCTTGCCTATTGGACAGCCTATCATATCCGAACAACCTATTTAAAATCTCCAGGACCGCTGGTGAAACTATGAAACTCTTTACATTACTTGTCCTGACAATATCGTTTCTATCTTTCTCAGAACACGCTCACGCTCAGACACGTGACGAATTAATCAAAGCGGGAAAATACTTATCTGAGGCGTCTGATTGCGCAGGCTGCCACTTCGCAGCTAATCGGCCCGATTTTGCAGGAGGGCAGCCTTTTGCCTTACCTATCGGCACGCTTTATTCAACCAATATCACGCCTGACCCAACGTATGGTATTGGCAATTACACAGAGCAAGATTTTAGTAACGCTGTTCGCAAAGGCATTCGCAAAGATGGATCATCCCTCTATCCCGCTATGCCCTTCCCTTCTTATGCCCGCCTTACAGACCAAGACATTCATGCCCTCTACACATATTTTCATTATGGTGTAGCGGCAGCACACATTGCACCGCTTAAAAATAAAATTTCTTGGCCTCTTTCAATGCGTTGGCCTCTTTATTTTTGGCGCACATTCTTTTCTTCCTCACCTGAAAAAGCCCAAAAAGCGACCTTTCAAAACTTCTCAGACCCAGAACTTCAACGCGGTGCTTACCTTGTAGAAGGACCTGGTCACTGCGGCGCATGCCACACACCCCGTTCTTTCACGATGGCAGAAAAAGCTCTTACCTATTCTGATGGTAAAAAATACCTATCAGGTGGAGAAAGCATTGACGGCTGGACCCCACCATCCCTACGTCAAGACAACCGCACAGGTCTAGGACGTTGGTCCGAACAAGATATTGTCACGTTTCTGAAAACAGGCAGAAACTCCCATGGGGAAACATTTGGAGCCATGACACCTGCTATTGTTCATGGAACACAATATCTCACAAACGCAGACTTACACGCCATAGCCAAATATCTTAAGTCCCTTTCCCCAGTCGACAAGAATGAAACCCCTTGGACTTATGATGTAAAGGTCACAAAAAAACTACACACAGCCGACCTCAGCCCTCGAGGCGCCCAAATTTATATTAACCGTTGTGCTGCTTGTCACCGAACAGATGGTGCCGGATACCCTGATGTTTTCCCTCCTCTCGCAGGGAACCCAGTCGTCATGGTTGCAGACCCAGCTTCTCTTGTACATATCATCCAAAGTGGTGCCACTTTACCATCAATGAAGACGGCTCCTTCTGCGATTACGATGCCTTCTTTCGCAAGCCAGCTCAGTGATCAAGATATAGCAGATGTTACAACCTTCATCCGGCAATCATGGGGCAACAATGCTAAAGCCATAAGCGCAAAAACCGTAAGCAAACTTAAAAAGGACATGCCTCCCATTAATATGGCGGATGGTCACGTCCCGCTCAATTAATTGATCTACGGCAGGAACCTATACATCACACAGCCACCATAACCCGCTCCACCTTTGGACTGAGTTCCCTCTGTGACTGTCGTATAGGCTCCTCCACCTCCACTACCAAACCGTGTAGCATCTCGCCCTCCATTGGCACCACACCGTCCACCGCCTCCCCACGGTCCGTCTCCTCCATTCCCTGAAAAACAAGCATCTCCAGCTTGCCCATCTCCACCAAAAGTCCCTATCTGATTCCAGATATTTCCTCCTAAAGCCGTACCTCCACTAGCTCCGGCTGACCCTGATGGCGCGTAAAATGACCCGCCTTGACCACCATTAGCTTGCAATAACGTCTGCCCATTATATGTCACAAGAGATGTACCGCCAGCTTGCTCAGTAGTCCCACCATATCCTACTGAAACTTCTAGCAACCCTCCATCCGTTGTATTGACATGATAAATCCCCCATGCGTCTCCGCCTGCTCCTCCACCTGCACCAGAGAAAGATCCCTTCAAAGATATTGAAGACGAGCTTGCTCCACCGCCTCCGCCTCCAATCACCCTTAATTCAACGCGATTAGCCCAAGCTGGTATCGAAACAGAAACTCCCGTTTCAACAAGTTGCATAGGAGTAGAAACTGCTTTTAATAATGTTTGCGTTGCCAGTTCAGGGATAGTCGGCCAGAAAACCTTGCCAGGTTGCCCTTGTATACCCTGCAATGATGTCGCATTACTCGGGATATCCAGAGTATAAAGCGCGACAATAATACTTCCTTCTGGAACCGGCGGTGCTTGTGTGGCCGCAACAAATGTAATCCCAGCGTGCCGGCGGATTGGTAACCCTTCTCCATTATTATTCATTCCGGCTTGTGTCTGCGAAGGGTTTGCCGCATTAAAAAAAGGAAGTACGACAGGATCAACATCCTGTTCAGAACAAATCCCAAACAAGGTATAAGTAGCTCCACTACTAGGAATAGTAACCCTTACCAAGCTTTCATTTTGATACTGACATGTTGTAATTGTTTTATCAGGCTCATATCCACCTCCAATGCCACCGAAAGTATTTACATCCATCACACTCGGAGCCGTAATTGTTCCTGCACCAATCATCACAGATAAGTCTGTCGATGATGGTGTACAAGTTAGACCAGATGCAGCAATACTTCCTGGGCCATACACCATATCGGCCAAAGCACCGATACCCGCTTTTGTATACTTCCCAATGCGTAATAAATCTGTATCCACTGGAATAGCTCCAGGATAAACAATTGCTCGATCCATTTTAATTCTCCACTCGAACCCAGCCGATAACCCCAGCGGCAGATGTTCTCTCAATAATGTCATAAATAACGTGATGATTGGTGTTTTGACCGGAAACTACTTCAATAAAAAACTGTCCACCATCCAAATGCCCATACCGTAAGCCATTACATCCATAACCATAGCCGCCCCCACATTCAGGTGCAGCAAGGGTACCGAACGCATGACAATCTTCCGCATTTGTTGGCTCTATAATAATGGGGTTTGTCTGTGTCATACTTTGCACAGCATTAAAAACAGCTAGGCGTGTATTGTTTTTATTTCGTAATGTTTTGATGATGCGTATTCTGTAATCGTCATCTTTTTCCTGTGCTTGCCTCGGTAAATGATCTTCTCCAAAGAAATCAAGCGCAAATATATCCAAAAACGCCCCTACCATCGTCTTTAAACGTAGTTGCTTTTTTGCTTCTTCCATTAAACTCCAGAGAGCCGAGAAGATTGAGGCAAAACTCTTTAAAAGAGCCACTAATATAGGTGCTTGCTCTTCTTCTAAATCCTTAGGGGGGGCAGGGAACCACCCTGATGGCAATAAGCCACGCAGTCGATTAACAAAATTATCAATAGATCCTAGTGGAAAACCCGTATCAAAAAGAGGTTTTCCATCCGTTGACTGTAAAACAACATTATGAGTATCTCTTAATTTTCCGTCCACCGTTACTCCCCTGCCTGCTCGGGGCTCATCAACGGTATGCGATAATCCTGCCCATTAATGTTAATATGTAAAAATCCACCATCTGGTATGCTCGGTAGTTTTCTGCCATTATTACTTACTGGAGAGGTAATCTGTAATTCACCTCCTTTGCCTGGAAATAATCCTAAATTAGGTGACCCTGTATTTTCATTTAAAATATATATCCCCGCAGCTTGGGGACCTGAAGCCGATTGAACCTGAATATTATTTGTTGGATCTTCTTGGCTTACTATAGAAAAAATCGTTTTCCCGTCTATATTACTAAACAAAACATTCTGGTCGACAAACTCTTGCCTCACCCCTTTATCACGCTGCGTCACGGTCGAACGGATAAAAGCACCAACATTTCCTCCTTTTTGCCCAGAAACCTCTTCAGGGGTATGCCATTCTATCGCATGATTTCGCGCTAAAGAAACAGCCGCACCATATCCTGTATCGTTTCCATTTGTTCCGCTTAAAGAAGTCGATCCAAAGACAATTCCCGTTTGCCATGAATTCGGGTTAGAAACAAAAACAATCCCTGCGGCGGCATCCGATGTTCCAGCTGTCTGTCCGCCCCCCACACCCAGCTGCACACCATATACTCCTCCACCAACATTAGGTTGATAAGGAGTTGAAACGCCTATTGCTAGCCCTCCAAAATTAACGGCCTCGAGCTCCATTCCAAAGGTTGGCTGATAATTAACCCCTGCCAGTCTCCAAGCTTCACCATAATAAGCATAAGCTGTCGTCGTTGTGAGCGTAGATGTATCATCCGCAACGCCCCAAGAAGCCACCCCGATCGAACTTGGTTGATAACCAAGTTGTTCCACTGCGTTTTTAGCATCAGTGGTACGTGATGCCGCGACAAATGCACTATTCCCAAATGCCGCTAAAGAAGCGCTCTGGGCACCTTGCATAGCCCATGGACCAACAGATGTCTTGTTCATCTCTTGTGAAAGCCAATCCTCTTTTTCCAAAAGATCCCTTTCGCTATCCGCTGAACTTTTTGCAGCTCCCCCTATCAAAACACGATCAGAAAAACGACTAATTTTAGCCCCTTTATTCTGATAAAAGTAACCAGTCGCTTCCGAACATGCTGGCGCACCCGCAATTTGCGAAGCCGTTGCGGTGAGCGTTCTACGCCCACTACTATCAGCGATTACAAGAACTTCATCCCCCTGCAACAAAGGAGACTTTTGATACGTATTAAAAATAGACATACTCTAAAAATCCGTTCTATTGGGAAAAATTTAAATATTATTTTTGAATTACATTAATTTGCACGGATCCAACGATTAACGTTTGTTTCCCATTCGGTATAATATCTTTTTGCTCACCATTGAGGCGAACATCCAAAACCGAACTTACATCAACACGCGCCCCAACATATGCCAAATAAGATAATCGACTATACGCGTAGCCATTCCCTACACCATTTGAGCGAATATCTTCTGTAATAACATTCCTAATACTACTCTCAGCCGATAAAACTGATGTAGAAAAAGGAACCACCACTGTCATAGAAACATCGACAACCAAAATGCTTGGACGCAAAACAGAAAATCCCACTCCTAAAGCGCGAACCTCATCTATAGATTTATAAACTCGTGCTAAAATATCATCTGTGGGCACGCCACTGCCATCATCCACCACGACCGTAAAATAACCACCCCGTAGCGCACCTGAAGGGTCAGCGCCTTCTTTTACAAAGTAGGATATTCCTGTTTGTACATTCGAAATAGCGTTACCAACCGCCATTTCACTTGCTGTAGCTCTAGAGGCTAACCATAAAGGAAATCGTTTTCTTAATTGAATATCACTTTCCTGATCCGAGCCATTTAAAAATGCATTTTCATTTGTTACGACATCGATCCCAGCAATTGATGTCCCCATAAGAGCAATTGCACCAGCATCTACGTTCCCTATACTTCCTTTTACCTGACACTCTACAGGGATCAGTATACTCTGAGTTCCTGCCTGACGGATATATCCCCCTATGTCAGGAGACCACGTTGCCAACGCTGTATCTTTTACGACAGAAAAAGAAAGACCTGAAACTGTACGTACAATATCACCAGGCATAATCACTGCTGAAATTTGATCCGAAATAAAGGATGTCATCGTTACAGCGCCAGTTGATGCTTGGCCCGGCAACCGTACCATCCCAAAATCTTCGACAAAACTATCACAATCGACCCCGGAAGACGTGGCTAAACGGGCTTTCAAAAGCATTTGAATAATTAAATGCTGTAACCACAAAGCCATGCTGCCTACACTCTCCACAAGAGCACGGACTGGTGACCCAACAGATATATCAAGCAGCTGATTACATGAAGACTGAGCTATTCTCAAAGCAGTCGTCACAAATGACGAAAGTGAACGTGTTGGAAGTAACATAATGTCCTAATTCAATTTTAATCTTATATTTTATAATATTGGAAAATTTATTTCTTTTTTCTCATTATTTTCATTATCAAAATATGATATTTGACAGTCGCAACCCCCACCTCCACGGTCGGTTATAATCACCTCTACCGGTTTAGAAGAATCTACCCCACTATCTTGTAGAACTTCTGCACGAATAGACGCTTGCATCATACCCGGTCGAAGCACCTGCCCTACCATTTTTCTAACACCAGCCCCATATTTAGGCTGCCATATACAATCCCCAGAATTGGTCAGTAATCGCCTTAATAATCTTTGTTGTACTTCCTCTGCCCCAGAAACGATTTTCAACCGATCTTTGTCAATCGACAAATCCTGCCCATACCAATGGCTTAAACTACTCATCCTATTGGTTGACTCGTTTCTCTATTATTCACCGTATGAATATGATTATTTAATGAGTGTTGATCATTCTTAATATCTCCCCCTGTTACCGTTAACCCATCTGCAGTTAATTCAGCTAAAATATGCCCAACTTTAAAAGTAATCGTATTATCTTTTATATGCAAAACACTATTACCCGCTCCCAAAGCTATCCCTTCGTCACCAACATGACACCAGCCGGACTTCAAAGAAGTTTTCTCTTTCTTGTGTTGAGAACCAAACACAGCGTTCTGACAGCCTGCCTGAAGAAGCCACTCTCCCGGTTGAGCGACTTTCCCACTCATTGGAGACACGGGCGGCATAATTACTGTATCGAAAACAGATCCGATCACCACGTAATGCTCTCCATCGCCTTCGATGGGTAACAACACAACATGCATGCCCAAATCTGCCGGAGATGCAATACGCAACGTTCCTGCTTTGGTAATGCCTGCATCCGGTAGCCAACCCGTCTCTACATTATCAGGCTGGATCTTAACCTTAATCGCATGGTTAACAGGATCGACAGATGAAACAATACCTAAAACCGCATGCGCAGTCCTGTTATTTATGGCAGAGGCAATCGTTTTTATATTATTCATACGGAATATTCCCTCGCGCTCTTAATGCTAACTTCTGCACAAACCCGTCCTCTAATGAAAATATCGTTTTTATTTGATCAATACTTAATTTTTTTTCATTATCATTCATATTAACGGCCAAAATCATCCGTGGAGTTAAACCAACTACACCTGGCATCACCACACTCAGCATCATCTGGTGTGCCATGATCCGATCATACTTCCCTTTCGCAAGTCCTTTTAAATCCTCAAGTCTTTTTCCTGGGACGCGAAACGAATACGTATTTTTCTCCGCTTCTACAGGCGCTTCCCGAAAATAAGACTTGCCATCATAATAAATAGAAATGCCACTTCTTTGCCGTGCATCCCATGATGATACTTGCACAATAATACCTGACGATAATTGCACATCATGTTCTAAATGAGCTTCTAGAATATCTTTTTCTAAATTTAATGTTTTATAGGCTCTTTGATCAGAACTAATGGGCTGACAATACAACGTCTGATCTTTTACATATAAATCACACGAAACATCCCGAGCAATCGCAAAAGCAATATCAGCTGCAGTCTGAAATCGATGCTGACTCAGTAAAGCCACCCGCTTATGCTCCAACTGCCAGAACTGCCCCTGCATTGGATCTGCTACATTATTGGGAAATGAAATATTATTCTTTAATCCAGCCTTCTGAGCAATAAATTTTAAACAATCAGATGCTGTGTAATTCAGCCAAGCTTGCTGAAGTCTTAAATCAGTTAAGCGAGACATCAAATCTCGACATTCAACCTCAATAAGGGATTGTTGAATTAAATATTTTACTCGATCTACCTCTCCTTCAAACAAAGAAGTCCAACCACCTCCCAGAGCTGTGCGTTCTCTTATCCTTAATTCTAAAATAAGTCCTTTTTGAAAAAAATCTTTAAGCTCAAGTCCGCTTTTTTTTATATAAAAAACAAAAAAACCAGTATCACATTCTTCATATCTATTAGAATTTATCTGAAATTCTTTTGTTTCAATATTTAATTCCTCTTTCCCATTAAATAAAATTTTTATATCAATATGCCTTGATATCATACATTTTTATCTCAATTCGATGGTATTTTTATTGGCACAACATTTTCAATCCATGATAAATCAGGATCATCCATCCCATTTATTTGTGCTATTCGAAACCAATCATCAGCTTTTCCTAATTCACGTAGTGCTACATGGAAAAGTGAAACATCCGCAGCATTCACAAAAATAATAGTTCCCATTAAGCATAAACCAAAGGAGTATAAGAGTTACCTCCTCCGTTCTGAGAAACCATTGCCTGAACTCTATTAACAGCCCCTGCCATTTCCATCGCTGTATTTGACATAGATGCATTCACCGCTAGTATTTTCAAATCATCCGCAGATTGAATTTCATTTTTCTCAATAGATTGGCCCGTGAAATGTAATAAAGAAATCAAACCATCTCCTAGCATATTCATTTGCTGCCCCATGCTCGACACAGATGATGGTATCATTGATGCATCTACACCACTTTGTGCCATCACTTGTATTTTTGACAAAGCCTGCTCAATTTTTTGTAAATCACGCGCTCCACCAAAAACCTGTATGGCCGGCAAAACCTGATTTAAAAAACCGCCTATATATTGACTGCCTGTAAATACAATGTCCGATAAATCCCCTATCCCTTGAGAAAAAGAACTCACTACATCTGAAATATTATTCAATATACTATCGTTTCCACTCCCACTTTCTACTTCTTCTCCCAATCCACCAGACGTTCTTTCCAAAATTAATTCATAAGAGCAAATATTACCTTTTGCTTCATATATATATGAAAACTGGGCTATCCAAACTTGAAAAACCATTCCTACAGCCGAAAATAAAATAGGCATCCCAGCGGCACGCATTCTTTCAATCATCTGCGCCCTCATCTGTGCATCCGGCCCCAAAAATCGTCCCTGAAGCTCTAACCGTGCAGGATCATTTCCCAAAACATCAACGACCTTATTTCCCCCTAATAACCGATGCACGGCTAGCATCTGGTTTCCACCAATTTGCATGTGATCAGGAACCTCAATCCCCGTAAGAACCAAATTCCCTAATATAACAGGAGAAACCTCTGATATTCTACCAATAGAACCAATAACTTCTTCTATTTTCTCAAGAGAAGACATTTTTATTACCTTTAGAATATACCCGTATTAAAATTGACAAACTGTCTGTTTTTTATTTCATCAACACCTGAAACTGCATGATATACACTTTCATTTTTTCTAAAATTGTATTTTTTTTCTTTTTTTGTATATAGTTTTTTGTGAATTTTGTTTTCTGCTTCTTCAAATTTATCTTTATTTGTTTGTTTTTCGAAATATTTAGGAACAGGGCTATTTTTATTAATTTCTAATGGTTTTAATTTTTGTTTTTTCAATACTTTAGAAAAAAGAGTTCCTTTCTGAGAGGGGATTGGGGTTATGTTATCTGTAAAAGCTAACATATTCCTCTGCTTCGAAATTATCATCCTTTTCAAGCCAGAGCCACTCGGCAAAGAACGATCGCCCTTCACGCTGGAACCAACCACCAAAGAACGATCGCCCCTCACACTGGAACCAACCACCAAAGAACGATCGCCCCTCACGCTGGAACCAAACGCCAAAGAACGCTCACCCCTCACGCTAGAACCAACCGTCAAAGAGCGATCGCCCCTCACGCTGGAACCAAACGCCAAAGAGCGATCGTCTCTCACGCTGGAACCAACCACCAAAGAACGATCGCCCCTCACGCTGGAACCAAACGCCAAAGAACGCTCACCCCTCACGCTAGAACCAACCGTCAAAGAGCGATCGCCCCTCACGCTGGAGCCAAACGCCAAAGAACGATCGTCTCTCACGCTGGAACCGAACAGCACAGAACGATCACCTTTCATTTGTAGATTTTTATTTCTTTGAAAAATACTTGAAAAATAACCACCTAAGACTCCCCCTTCATGTGGAGGAGTTTTTTCAAATTTTCTTATCTTGTAAAATCTTGGTATAAAACGGGAAAAGGAATCAAATTTAAATATTCTAATTTTTGATGTTATTTTATTCTTTACCATACCGATAATAATTATTCTTCATATCTCATTAAATCCCAGTCAAATTTATGCCCTTCCCTCTCGGCTGTAATGACACACGCAGCAACACGCCTAGGCCGAGACCATGACCGAATAATATCCCATGGCACTCCATACTTCATTAAATATAGTGTCTCTTGAAATACAGAGTGCCTACTTAGTTTTTTGCTATTATTTGATCATCCTCTTCTTGGTCATTATTCACAAATACACCCTGAAGAGCCTTAACCCCATCTTTTCCAATCTTACGAGCAAGATTTTGAATTTCACCCTTCGTTGCAGGCATCTGTACAGGAATACCGTCAATAGCACGCACACTGCAGAGCATCTCAGCATATCCCAACCAAGCCTCTGCGGAAGCACTTGCCAACGCAGATCCTGCCGCCTCAATCAAATCCAACATATCGGCTGGGTCAATTTCTTGTATCGAAAAACGACGACCATCTGTAGTAACTACTTCGTTTGGTATCGTTTTCATGAAATTTTAACCCGCGTTGATGCAAAGAACTGAATTTTCTGATGGATCATATGATCTGCTTGCCACGTATCGTTTTGCAGATTTACAGAAACATTATTATATTCCCAAGTACTCGTCGTTCCATCCGCTTCCGTAATGTATTGGTAAATAATACCACTCCCGATAATACCTGCATTCCAATATGACGTTTCTATCGCAGCAATCAGATTATCTAAAGCAGCATTTGCTCGAGCAATCTGAAATGATCCTCGCCAGCCGTTGGGAACATTAAATTCTAAAGGTGTCCCATTCAAAGGGTTAGCGCGTAAAGCTTGTGTTTCCTGCGATGCAACAAAAGATGTCACATCCCGAATATCAATTCTTTGCCCATTCCACAAAAAAGTAATGCGACAATCTCTGCCAATGCTATACGGTTTAGCCATGATTAAATATTACCTTTTGACGTAAATACACGCACAGAGGATCCCCCCTGTAAATTAATAACGAATTTTTCATTAATCCCTTGGTATCGTACTGCTACATCAGCCTGTACATACCCCAACGCAGTACGCGATTGTGGATTGTTTGATGCATCACAGACAACACTATACGGGAGACTATTATTTTCTATCCCTAAAACCCCTTGGGATAATAAAGCCGATAAAAAACCCAACAATGTCGATCGAATATCAGCAAAAAGTGTATCATTAATAACATGACCAACATACACTCCCATACCGCTTGCTAACGATACAGCCAGATAATTAGTCATTTTAGTATAGTTATCACCATTCACTACAGAATTATCTGAAGTATTATGGCCACACCTTACAGCCCAGTAACTCCCTCCTGGTGCCGGATTACAAATAACATCCATTCCAGACGTAAAAAGTGCTGATAATTCCGCCGAAGAATACACAGAAGTACTTCCCGACAAGCCCGCTTTTTGCGTTCCAATAATCCCTGAAAGAGGTTTATTTAAACTTGATTGCTCAGGAGATAATGTTGCAAGTAAACCACCAACAAACGCTTGGGGACTTAACAAAATAACCCCGAAATCACTGTCGTTATACCAGACCCAATCCCCAAACATGAGTTTCAAAGCTGTACTGCTCAACCCGAGTGCCATTTTAGCCGAAACAGCATGAGACACGGTATCTGCTGAAGGGCCAGAAGCAATCATATAAATATTTTCATTCTGCCCAAATGCGGCTTGATCCGCATAAGATAAGCTATCTGTTAGCCCATGCAGAAACGCCACAGAACAGCCTTGTCCCTTTAAAGCATACATCCCCGTCATCTGAGGGCCATCACTTCCAAGGAATTGACGCGTCGATGGCCTTCCTCCATCTTTCCCCCCAGATAATATCCATTGCCCGGTCGCCAAGCTTGGCACAGTCTCTAACAAGTTGATCGTAATTAATGCCGATAAATCCTGTTGAACCGCCTGCTGAATATCCTCCCAAGTCTTTCCAGAATACACCATGCTCCCCAAGACTAGGTGAGAAACAACCAAATCATATCCTGTCATCGTTTGTTCAACGATAAGCTGAATATTATTCCCCTCTGTACCCGTCCACTTTGCTTGAATATTCACATCATCTGCCATCACAGATGCAACTGTATCCGTCCCATCCGTTACGCGAACAGCACAAAATGATGTTGCCCCTTGCATAGCAGCAACATTCAAAGCAACCCCAACATCCGTGACCACATTTTGCTTTGAACCAAATGCAGCCAAATAATCTGCATTGCTACCCAAAACAACCGGATGGCCCACAGGCCCCCATCCAGCAGTACCCACAATCCCTAGCTTTGATGAATTTCCTCCTGTAATTAAATCCTGAGGCTGTGATATCTGTATATAAACATCAGGAACAGATAAAGCAGTCGTATTTAGTTTTCCAGATTGATAGATTAAGGCCATATTTATTTTCCAAAATTAAAACAATTACTCAACAACAATTCCAAATTGATTGATTTTCATACGTCCATAAAAATCAACAACGTCTTTCTGAACATTGATAGAATGTAAAATATTCAGCGCATTTTTACTTATATTTAAATATTTTTCGTCTAACCTAAGATGGTCTTCCGACTGGTTAAATACATCAGCACCCCACAACACTTCTGCAGACCACTCAATTTTCACAATATCAAAAATCAAATCATATAAATAATCACGCCTAAAAATATGCTGGTTTTGCATGTTATCAACATCTTCAATCCCAACAAATTTTAATTGTGCTTCGCGCCCATCAAGCGTTTTAATCCAATCTTGATCAGCCATTGCGACATCAATATTATTACCTAAATAATCTCGTGTAACAGTATTATTTGTCCACACTGAAACACGATATCGTACTCTTTGTCGCCTCTCCACACATTCTGATTTTCCATATCCAACAACACGTCCTTCTAAATGATGAGAGGGCCAATATAACATTGCCCCATCAGCCGAACTTCCAGGAATTAACCCTGCTAAAACTTTTACGACTGATTGCGCCGTATCTTCAGCATTTACCGCATATACATAAGGTTTTTTACGATCCTCAGAAGCCCAAATACCAATAATCCCAACGGGCTTTTCAGCAAAAGGGAAAACAACTTCAACATATTCCCCTGTAAAATTTAATATCACATTAGGATAAACACGATCCGTCACCTCCCACGACCGATAAAGCGGTGCAGAAACAACTTTATCCGCTCCGCCATCCATAGTTACGGAAACAAAATCAACTTCTTTTTGTTTATCCTGTAAGAGCAACCGATCGTTTGGCGACGGCCACCCCCTACGAATAACCGTTCTTCGCCCTGTGATAGAATCATTTCCTAACCCTTGAGGGTAAATAGCCTTTGCACACATAAAAGCTAAAGCTTGATCTCCTTCTGGAAAATCAGCCATATACGAACCTTTTTAAATTTGTTGAGCAGTCATCAAGCAACGTGTTCCAAATTGAGATTTTTCAACTGTACTAATTGTATATGAAGAGCCGTCCTTCATAATAACCACCATATAGGGCTTCAAAAAATCATTACAAATATGCGGAAAATATCCTAAAAACTGCGTCGGTTTCAGTTCCCCTGGAATACCATTCCCCACACCCTCACCCTTCCCCGTTTCAAAGATCGAAATAGGGCAGTCTGTAATGATACGTTCTCCAAAACCGTCACTTTGTTCTACACAAACCGTTTGGTTACACACCACACACAAGAGAGGTCTATAATCATTAATGGACGCGACAAAAAATGTTTCTTTATCGCAAAGAATAATATCCCCTAATGCGATATCATCCATATGATCCGTCAACATATACTCTGTCACATTCCCCCAAAGAGGAATGCGTGTAAAAGAAAAATCTGGTGTCATATCATGCACCATCATGATTGATGCATACACCTCACCCATCAATGATAATGGCCCTAAAGGACGATATTGAGTCGCTTTCTTTCCCAATTGGCGCGCTATTTTCCTATGCCCATGCGCTATTCGTAAGGCAATGTGATCATTACGCACACCCTCTCCTTTAAATAGAAATTTCCTGTGCCATCTGTAGTTCGCTTCCCCCTGAGACACCCAAAAAGGTACAAAAGCGTTTCCTCCATATCCAAAAGAGTTGCAGTCTATCTGACACTTCATTCTGATTGTGGAACCAACTCGCCGCTCTCTCTGTATCAAGATTATCGGATGAGTGAGCCAAAGCTAATTCCATCGCCTCAAGTTGAGCTATATACCCACGCACTTGTTGACGCTCTGATGATGATAAATGATTCATACGCCATTCAAGAGTTCCTTCCTGCTGAAAGAAACGCCATGATCCTTGCGACGTATCGCAAGAACCAATAACTGGATATCCACAAAAACGCCGAATATCGACCTTTTCACTTTCATTTAACTCATCTGACGATACGGATATGTGTTGTTCCATCTCTTCAGAAAATCATTCCTGATGCATCTGTGCCTAAACTCTCAATCACGACGCCTCGTTTAAGATAACTGTTCGTCGCGGTAGGGATCACATCCGTGCTCGCCGTTACATCCGTCGGGAGGGCAAAACCACCAATCCAATACCAAGATTGCGCAATAATCTGGCGTAATCGATCTAGCGGTTCACGCGTAACCATAGCCACACCATCCACCATTTCAATTAAAGCTCGATCAGCATCAGGAATATCGGAATGCCCTGTCAGAGCACAATCTCCTTCAATCAAAGCACCTTGCCCAAGCAACAAAGCACGATGCACAGGCCCTGCGCCCAGAGATGCTTGCTGAGGCGCCTCAGTCGTTGGAATAAAGCGTACCCCTAAAAGCTCAATCAACTGTCCCGAACGATACTCTTCCGAGCCATACGCACCACGATATAATTGCTTAAAATCATCATCTCTGAAGAGAGATAGCAATTGCAAGTCATCCAAATAACAATGATACGCCCCATTAATCATCGGAACGTTATTACGTCGTAACATGGCCACACCGGCCAATACTTGCTGAATGCCCAGCGTATCAGCCTGCTTGCCTGAAGCAGCTTGCAACCCTGCTGTTGTCAAACGACCATTAGGACGAATAACCATTGGAGCCGTCGCAGCAACAATAGGCGAGCCAAGCTGCCCGTCCTTTACCGCCACGCTGGATGAAAACGTTAATGTGCCAGAAATACCACCCGGAGCTGTAGAAATATTCAGTATATCTCTTGTTACCTGAATAAGGGTATGAACGTTCGTCCCCACCGTCACGAGCATACCGCTACTTGAGCCAACTGGTGTCACACGACCATTAACAATAACCGTCTGAAAACCACGAATATCATCAACCTGGATCGTATCACCTTCCGCCGAAAGCTCTTTAATAATACGCGTATTACCGCCCAAATACCCCCCGACACCATTCTGTGCACCACCAAAAAGTGTATTGCGCGCAATACGATCCAAAGACTGCATCGCCTGAATACCATTGGTATTAGCATTCGCTAGGAATTGCGAAGCAATACCAACTCCACTTGTCACCATATTTAAATCAATCGTATCACCATACTGATTGATCGATAACGTATACTGCTCAACAGACCACCCTGATGGTGTAAGGCCATTATCAAAATTTGTATTCGTCGTCGGATTAAGCGGAACAGTTACCGGTGCCTTCAAGCTTTTTCGCGTCTTTGTTAAAGTCTCACCAATCGCGTTCGGAAAAACCTCTCGATCGGCAACTTCTCGAAAGCCAAGGCGCGATTTCAATCCATTTTCAAACTCACGCGCCAAAAAACCTTGTTGAATAGCAGCCTGTAATTGAAGAGGAAAATTTTCAATACTCATTTTTTATACCTTTATGAAATTTATAATTAAGTTGACTAGAATACTTATTTTTTTGCTAAAAACTGCCACTTTTGAGCTTCATAATCTGCACCAGAAATACGACGCGCATCAAAAGACACAGGCTCACCAGGCTGTGGAGACGGCGCACTTACTGTCGTACCACTTTGCCGCCCACTCCCAGCGTGAGAATTAAACAAATAAGCACGTTCTTTACGCGCCCGCTCTAACACATCCTGAGCACCCATAATTACACCGTTTTCATCACGAGTGAGTGTGCTTTTATCAATCAGCTTTACTACATCTTCCGGGTTATGCGCCCCAAGCTTTATGGCCTGTGTGCGAAGCTCTGCCATAATAGCATCCTGATCACGCGCATGATTAATCTGAGCTAACTTCTCTGTATAAACTCTCTCAGTTTCCTCACGCTGCGCCAACATCTGATTAATTTCAGATTTGCTAACCTCAATCTCATGTTGCGCTTGCTTTAACTGCACACGCAGCTCTTCAACATCTTCGTCCATACCGTCACATTCCTTTTCTTTAACTAAGTCTTGTGGAATACCCATTTCTGAAGCGCATTCCATTCTTTACCGGGGTCAATATTCCCAGAGGCCGTAGCATACATTTTTGTCGCAGTTTCTCGGCTTAAAATACCATTTTCAACCGCAGTCACCAAACTCTGAACGAGAGAGTTCAACTCTGGATCTGTTGAAGCAAACCACGATGGCCATCGCAAAGACATACGGCAAAGAGGTAAGTCTTTTATAAACTGATCTCCCAGCTTCAGCCCTTGCTCCAACACATTCGAAAAACGACATGCCATTCGATAAATTGGCAGCAAACCACTTTCACCATAAGAATGGCGCAAACGATCTACCAGCCAGATTAGAGGCTGGCACATTAACTCCATAGCCTTACCCGACTGAGCCGCAGAAATCCGATCACCATGCGCCCGGTTTCCATGCAACTGCTCCAAAGCAAGCTGTCGTAACTCCCGGTAATGCGCCAAAACTGCCCCTGCCGCATTTCCATTAATTTCCAACAACTTTGCATCCCCTTCTGGTGGAAGCGTCAGCGCAGACGCCACTCCCCCTTGATGAGCAAGTCCATTAGAAACAAAATTACCTGTCTTTAGAACAAGGGTCGGGTCAGACCCATATTTCAAGCCTCTTCCCGCTTGAGATAATAAGTAATCAGCCTCAATTACGGTATCAATTGCACGTTCAAAAGAACACTCCCCGTCAGGAACCCCTTCTCTTGAACTCCCCAGATTTTTAATCCACACGATCGGAACAAAACCTAATCCATGATGCATCGATCGTGAATTATCCTCTCTACCTCCCTCCTCCCCAACTAACCAGGGAGTAGCAATTTGACATTCCATCAAAGTCCACGTTCTTTGCCACCAAAACTGTGCACCAAATAAGTCTTCCGCAATAGAATATCCCTGCCGAACCAGATCACGGCCATAAATAATAAACCGCTCCTCGACCTTAATCAGCTCACCACTATGCTCGTCCCAATAAGGTGTAAGATACGCTGTTTCCAATACAGATAACTTTGGTGCCCCATTAGAAACCTCAAACAAAACAGCGACAGAACCAACCGCTCCCAACGTTGCCGCCTGCATCATCAAGGATGCCAGTTTTGTTTGCTCGGCGAAAATATTCATAGCCTCTGCAACACGCTCATCACTCGCAACCAAATCAGGCCAGTGCGTATCGCCAAAAAGCAATGACACAGAGTCATCGACGACCGTTCGGCATAAATTACACCGTACCGCAGGCCTTCGATTCGATAACGGAATATACTCCCCCGCAGCAGAACGCTCTAAAGAGAAAGGATACGGTAGAACATCATATTGTGTCCCATTCAGTACTCGCTTTAAACTCAACAACCGCAAAGCGCGTGGTGAAACTCCACTGGGCATGGGGTAACGTTGCTGTAAAGACAGCCAGTCCATAAATAATCAACCTATTTTCTTATTGAAGTGATATTTACCGGCTCAATGAAAACGGCGCGTTCCATTGTAGGGGCATGTTTTTTTTGTTGGCCAGCATGAGTTCACTCAAGCCCCATACCATTGCATCAGCTCTATCGGGTGATTTAGAACCTTGATATCCATTCACAGAAAATCGACATAACTGATCCTCCAAAGCATCAAATCGCCCATGGTGCACCACTTTTCCCATCTCGTATAAAGCAGAAACAGGTTCAGCCCGAGCGACCTTCCCTCGCGCCGCTGTCACCAAGCTAAGAGGCGCATAATCACGCACACTACGGATCGTATTTTCTACAAGAGCTCCGCCAAAATTACGCTCTGCAATAATACGCTCTGCCTTCCACTCATCCAAAGCACGAAGCGCACGCGCAGCCCATCTCGCTGGGCTCTCTCTTAAAGAACAATCCTCAAGAACATACCCCACTCCATCTTGATCAATTCCACAAACAATAATCCCAATTTCATCTGAACGAGTATCCTCTGGCCCAGACGCACCAGAAGGATCCACAGAGACAATTATCCGCACCATTGATGCCGCAATATGCTCCCGGTTTAACTCATTTACACTCTCTCCACGTTTGAAATTCTCCACTCGCCATAGAGCACCCTCTACAACACTCTGATATTCACCGTATAAAAAACGGCGTTTTTCACGCTCTGGCAAAATATCCAAAGCATTCAAATAATCTTCACTTAAATTATCTTTATTCGAATGCGGATTTAAAATCATTGTCGCATAAAGGCTTTTATCGAGAACCGGCGCACCGGATTTCGGCTCAATACTTGTTTCAAAAAGAGAATATAACCAATGCCGCGTATCAGGTGGATTTGCATCAATATATTCTTTTACCACCAAAGAATTACGTTCTGCCAAACGCGTTAACAACATATTGCGTGCTGAATAACTAATCTGGCTCGCCTCGTTTAAATAAACAGTCGAAAATTCCAAACCCAAAATTTTTTCTGTGCGATAATCGTCGTCTAAACCACCAAATAAAATACTCGATCCGTTGGAAAAAATAACGCTATTATTCTGAAGATTAATTTTCCACTCGACTTGCGGAAAACACAACCGCATCACAGTCGGAAATGTATCACGCATAACCGTCGCTCTTAAAGCCGTTAATCGATGTCGAAAAATACCATGCTTACTTCCCGCTTCTTTTAATGCTCTAATCACAATCGCTCTAACCAATAGGAACGTCTTCCCAGAGCGTGACCCACCCCGTAAAAAAATATGCCGTGCAGACCCTGCTAATAATTTATTGGCTCTAATTTGTGCTTCATTCAGTTTAAAGGGCACTATCATCCTGTGTAATATTAATTAAAATCGGAGTTTTATGAGCACTCATATAGTCACTTTTAAACCGTGCCGGACGGTGAGCTTTAAGTAAAAACGTCATTAATCCATCACTATATTTCTTCTTTTGCACGGGTAATCCCGTTTGGGGATCACGCACTAACTTTCCTCCATAAATAATGGGCTCATCATATCCTTCTACAGCACGACGCCGCGCCTCTGCCTCCAGAACATCTGTGGCAACCTCCAGTGCATCATCCCAATCTTCCGCAAATGCTTTATCAACCTCACGCCAATGATAAAGGGTGCTTCGTTGAACACCTGATTTTCTCCCTGATTCAGAAACGTTTCCAGACCGAGACAAAAGATCTAAAAATTTCTTTTTCCTGTTAACCCGTCGCCCAGGCAAATAGCGTTTTACTGTTTTTTCCATCTGATATTACTCTTTAAAACGTTCAAATTTTTAAGCATGAAAAACAAATTCTTTTGTTTTCTTAACAATATGACACGGAAATCTCTTTTTCCCTTTCCGTGTATTCAGCATTTCTTGCTCACGCACTTGATGTTCCCGCAAGGCGATTGCTTTAATTGTTTTGACAATTTTTAAATCGATATGACCCACATATTCTAAATCTTTAATCCGGCGCCGCAGAGGTATCGCACGGCATTTAATGTCTAAACGCGCCAACCCTGAATAAACCAAATCATACCATTCAAACTGATAATCTGCTCTATGCTCAGCTTCCACAGCATACACAATAGGGCAAACAAGCGCTTCTCCATAATCATCAACATGTAAAACGATTGCATTTTGCCAACGCGAAAAGACAATATCGCCAACTGAAATTTTATTATTATCCATAAAACCCAATAAACAAAAAAACCCCCAACCGTTAGTTGAGGGTTTTTACAAATTTATCAATGTATTACTTATATACACAATGCGAATTCATATTTCAATACAATTTTTATTATAAATTACTTTTTTGTTTGTTTTTTATAAAAAGATGCCAACTGCTCCAAAATAAGAGCACTCTGAGCTGACACCTTCATTCTTCCCCTCCCGGCTGATATCGCAGGATATAAATAACGAGCCATAGCAGAGAAAGACATTTCACGTGCCAACATCATTTCCAAACGAACGTGCGTACATAACCCAAACTGCTCACGAATATCCGAAATCCTCACTGAGCTTTTTCCACGCCCTAACATCCATGTGTGAATATCTCCTTTTTCCTTAAAACGCCCGTCTGATGGCCTCTGCTCTACAATGCCCGCAGTAGCGAATAAATACTCACGATACCAACGATCTGCCGCATTGACCTCATCATCCCCTATATCACCTGAGTCATACATAGATTGAACCGTATTAACGATACGAATAACGCCATTTACTGTTTTAAAATCACTATGTTGATATCTCTCAGGCGTCGGATAAATAGCACCTTCAACCATAATTTCTTGTACCATCATTTTAATTCACCTCTTCCCACGGCTCACGCTTCCCCATAGAGGACATCGTAGGGAATGTAGGTATACGATCGCCCCCCCATAAAGCATTCCAACTAATTGGATGCCCCGCACGCAATGGTTCCATTAATTCACGCTCACCAGCATGCAATTTATCTTTTGTATCAACAGCAACCATACGCTTTGGTGGTTTAGAACGCACAGCGCTTGGCCGCTTTCGTTCATATCGTTCAGGCTTCCATCCATCGGATGCCAACATCGCTGCAATTGCATTCGCAGAAACACGTTGTATTCTCTGAATATTTTGTGACTGCCGCATAACTCAAACCTTAATCTCATATTAATTTAATTTGGCAAAATGCCATGAACTCTTTGAAAAAAAACTTCTTCTAGATTTGGCAAAGCGCCATTGCTAAAAGACCCTATGGCCAAATATAAGCGCTCGACCTCATTACACGTCCTCCAACGAGCAATCGGAACTCGTATCGCTTGGGCAAGGGAACTCGTCATTCCCAACCAAAGTGAATGCGCCCGCCTCCTTGGAGTTGATGCCTCCACTCTCAATAAAATAGAGCGTGGAGACCGTGCTCCCAGCATTTTCTTGATTACGGCTCTGTCGAACCGACTCCGTGTTTCAACAGACTTCCTCCTAAAAGGCGTCCTAAATGGTCGTACTGATGAGGAGCTTGCCCTGAGACTAGCCGCTCTGCACCCAGAGTTGGTGCTCCAGCGGCAAGACATGGTTCAAGACAAGGACAGAAGCACGTTTTCTGACATACCTGATTTGCCCATGAAACCTGATGAGAAGTGTCACTAGTTTCCTTCTCAACAACGTTCGCACACATTTAACCTTCTCCTCCCTCCATCTTCGCTACAGGATACACCGAAGATGGAGTTTTCACGCAGGAAACAAGTTCAAACTGCAGCGAAACGTAATTCATAAATCAATCCTTTTGCTGCCTCGAAAATCACCCTGTGTGTTTTCGATTAACAATAAATTAATGGCATTATGCCACAACGTCAAGGATGATTTTTAGGCAAATTGCCAATAGTTTATTTTATAATTTATAAATTTTATTTTATACGTAAATCTGCATACTCAAATTAAAAATAGAGTATGTTTTTGATAAAAATCAAAATAACAAAATATTGGCTGAATTACTTATTTTTTGCGCCCTTAAATTTAAAAAGGCGGCCTAAAGCCGCCCCATAATTTAATCATGAATAATATCTAAATCACCAAAACGTGTAAATTCACCTTCAAAATACAACTGCACTGTTCCAGTAGGACCATGCCTTTGCTTCTCTAAAATAAGTTCTGCTTTGTTATGCACAAGAGCCATCTTCCGTTGCCACTCCTCCGTTGCCAGCTGAAATTTTTCATTACTATCGTATGCACTATCCTTCGGCATACGCTGCTGAAGATAATATTCATCTCGATAAACAAACATAACCGCATCCGCATCCTGCTCAATCGAACCCGATTCACGCAAATCAGAAAGCATTGGCCGCTTATCCTCTCGTGATTCTACCTGACGAGAAAGCTGCGATAGAGCAATCACAGGAACCGAAAGTTCTTTTGCAATCGCTTTCAACCCTTGTGTAATCATCGAAATCTCTAGAACACGACTATCTGGCTTCGTACCAATCGCAGGGCGCATAAGTTGTAAATAATCCACCACAACCAAACTTAACCCTTGCGTTCGTGCTAAACGCCGGCAACGTGTCCGCATCGCAGAAAGCGAAATAGCTGGTGTATCATCAATATAAAGCGGTAGTCGTTGCAATTCACGTGACGCACGAACAAACTTGTCAAACTCCTTTTGCCCAATGTCTCCTCTTCTAATTTTCTCGCCCGAAACTTCAGCTTCACTCGACAAAATACGCGTTGCTAATTGCTCGGAAGACATTTCCAAAGAAAATACGGCCACAGAACCACGAAGTTTTTCATTACGATCTTCAGCATCACGCAAAAGAGCCTTTGCAGCCGAAAACGCAATTTTTGTCGCAAGAGCTGTCTTTCCCATTGCAGGACGGCCTGCGAGAATAATTAAATCAGACGGATGCAATCCACCCGTCCGTTTATCCAAATCTCGCAAGCCCGACGTCAGCCCAACCACATCTCCTGTGCGATGAAATGCTTTTTCAGCAACAGAGATTGCACCTGCTAACGCTTTACCAAAAGAAACAAAGCCACCTTCCTGACCTCGCTCTGTTGCCAATTTAAACAGCGCTTCTTCTGACGCCACAATTTGGTCGTTCCCATCAAGATCTGGGCGACCACCATAGGCGTTATTAACGACTGTCTCACCAATATCAATCAGCTGCCGTCGAACCCAGTTATCGTGAATAACGCGTCCATAATCACCCGCATTCACAATCCCGACCATAGCCGTTAACAGCTTTGCCAAGTATGAAGGGCCGCCAGCTGCATCCAAAATGCCTGAGTGCTCAAACTCAGCGCGCATCGTAACAGGATCCGCTAATTGCCCGCGTTCAATACGCCGAGAAATTGCTTCATATACCCGGCCATTGATTTTTTCAGCAAAATGCTCAGGCTCCAAAAAATCTGAAACCCGCTCATATGCTTTATTATTCGTTAAAATAGCACCTAAAAGCGCCTGCTCCGCCGCAATATTCGCTGGAGGAGACCGACGCAAAAGCGCACTTAAAGACCCATCATCTGCCTCTTGGTCAGACACGGGAAAAGACGATTCGGAAATACTCACACCCGTCTTTTACCACTGGTGCGTTTAAGAATCAGCACATTCAACGAGGAGTTTTTAAACGGGAACCCATCCATCTTGCGCCAAAGCAACACCGGCCAAATATAAACTACCACAGATTAACACGCGCGCAGCACTCTCTTTTTTCTTTTCCAAGCGAAAAAGAGCTTCCCGTATGGTTGGGCCTGCAATGGCTTTATCCCCTGAAGCGTCGATCATATCTTCAATAGAAGCCGCCATATGTTGCTCCGGCTCTGCGACTACCTGCACACTCTCCGCGCGTTCAAGCAAAGGCTCTAAAAAGCCCCGTATATCCTTACTTTGTTTTACCCCAGCAATCACATATGTTGGCTTGTCATCCCACTGATCCAACACACGCCCAAGCATTTCTCCTGCATTCGGATTATGCCCACCATCCAGATACAATTCCCAACCCGAAGGAAGTATCTCTGCCAGATGTCCATTCAAACGCTGTAAACGCGCCGGCCACACAGTTTGTGCAATTCCAGCATATGCCTGATCAGGCAATTTCAACCCAGACATTCTTAATGCAGCAATTGCTACACCGGAATTCGATGCCTGATGCTCCCCCTCTAAACGAGGCAGAGGAAGAACTAGTGCCCCTTTAGAATCTTTATAATGAAGTTCTTCACCTTCTCTATAAACCTGAAAAGCATCCCCTAATGCATATACCGGGGCATCCAACTCTTTAGCGCGGGCACGAATAACCTCCAACGCTTCAGGCTGCTGCTGCCCTATAATGACAGGAACGTGACTCTTGATGATGCCTGCTTTTTCACCAGCTATTGCAGCAACACTATCCCCTAAAAAAGCCTGATGATCCAAGCTTACCGGTGTAATAACGCACGCTACAGGCTTGGAAATAACGTTTGTGGCATCAAAACGTCCTCCTAAGCCCACTTCCAAAATCACCACATCGGCTGGAACACGTGAAAACAATAAAAAACCAGCGGCCGTCAGCACCTCAAACACTGTAATTGGAGCACCGGCATTCACACGTTCAATTTCTTCAAACGTCTCGACCAATACATCTTCCGTTACCAACGTTCCCGCCAAACGGAACCGCTCTGTAACACTCACAAGATGCGGACTAGTCATCACATGAGCACGCAAACCTGCCGCCTCAACAATGGCTCTCAGGTTGGCACATGTGCTCCCCTTACCATTCGTGCCCGCAACATGAATAACGGGCGGCAGTTTATGGTGTGGATTCCCCAGTTTCTCCAAAAGCTGCTCAAGACGCCCCAAAGAAAGATCGATCAGCTTTGGAAAAAGCTCCTGCAATCTTTCTAGAACAACACCAGGGCGACCCCGATACTCACTTTTAAGCTGCACCCGTGTATTCTCTCTTTTTTATCGTTATTCAGCAGCTATTGATTCACCATCGGCTTCACGCTTCTGGCAGGTTAGTAGCCCAATTAAACGCCCCAACAACTCAGAAAGCTCTGAACGTTTCGCAACAATATCTACCATTCCGTGCTTTTTTAAATACTCAGAGCGCTGAAAGCCTTCGGGGAGTTTTTCTCTTACGGTATCCTGAATGACACGCGGGCCTGCAAACGCAATCAGTGCATTAGGCTCAGCAATATGGACATCCCCTAACATAGCAAAAGAAGCTGATACGCCCCCCGTTGTCGGGTTTGTAAACACAACAATATACGGCAAGCCAGCTTCGGCTAGCATTTGCACACCAATCGTTGTGCGGGGCATCTGCATTAAGCTAATTGCCCCTTCCTGCATACGCGCCCCACCGGATGCCGTATAAATAACCAAAGGCGCCTTCTGAAGAACGGCCAAGCGACACGCCGCAACAAAAGCTTCTCCTAAAGCCGCTCCCATCGTTCCCAAAAGAAACTCCGGCGCCATAACAGCCACTACGGCCTTCTGCCCTTCGATCAAACCATGCGCAACAACCAAAGCTTCATCTAGGTGAGATTTATTACGCGCATCTTTTAAACGTTCTGTATAGCGCTTCGAATCCTTAAAGTTTAAAGGATCTACAGGCATTTTAGGAAGTTCAATGGTCGTGTACTCACCATGATCAAACGTCCATTCCAAACGCTCTTTCGCTGTTGCACGCATATGGTGCCCGCAATGAGGACAAACTTTCTTGGCACGCTCCAGCTCTTTAACCAGAATCATCTGGCTACAAGAATCACAATTCGTCCAAAGGTTTTCTGGAACATCCCGCTGCAAAAATCCACGTAGCTTGGGGCGTACATAATCCGTCAACCAACTCATATCGTTTCGATACTCTCCAGAAAAACCCTCTAGGACGAAGGTAAAATATCCCAAAAGCCTAACAGGTAGGCATTATATTAATCCTATTTTAGCACTGCCTGAAATTTATACCAGCCTTGTCTCTTTACGAAAGCAGGATAAGAGCCCCTTCACCTCATCCAAAATAATTATCTACTTTTTGAAAATGATCATTTTTATTTTTGCATCTCATAATAATATGAAGCGTCAAACAACCACTTGGTCAAAAAAGAGGTTTTATGTCCAATAGTTTTAACAATGCACTTGCAAGAAAGACTAATCTTTCATCGGGTAGTCTTATTGCATTAGGCGCATTTTTTATTTGCCTCGGGCTCGTCTCCGCCTTTGATATGGTCGGAACAACTTTAGCCAGCATAGTAATCCTTGGCGTGATCCTCATTTTTGGTGGGGTCGCACAGATTCTTTTCTCTCTGTCCTCCAACACGACCAACAAAGTTCTCTCTATTCTTATGGGCTTACTTTATATCATTGCCGGTGGAGCAATGATTGATGAACCGGCTTCTGGCTCTACCTTTTTTACGGCTTTCTTATCCGGTGGGTTAATATTTGCAGGTATAATGCGCGCAATCTGGGCATCGACACATCGTTCTTTTGGAAATTGGCTGCCTGTTCTACTCAGTGGAATCTTTGCTCTGCTTATCGGTATTTTACTTTTTGCTACACTGCCTTGGTCTGGCTTATGGCTCATTGGCTCATTTATTGCTTTTGAGTTAATTTTTGCGGGTGTATCTTTTCTTATGCTCGGCATTTCCTTGCGGAGATAACCATTCTCCGTCACTCCATTCATAGCGATAAACACTATGAATGGAGCTTTTATCAAGACCGTACGGCAGCCGCCAACTGTTCTAGCTGCTTAATAACTGAAGAGACTGTACTTCCCGTCGCATGGCCCTCCGCTGTTAATGTAGAGGCCATTGTTTTTATAAGAGCCGAAGCAACAATCGCAGCATCCCCAATACGAGACGCTGTTTTGGCTTGTTCTGGCGTCGTTATGCCAAAGCCAATCGCTACAGGTAAATCCGTCGCCTGACGCAACCGTGGCAAAGCTTCTTCAAGCTGCTCACGAGAGGCACTACTTGTTCCTGTGATACCTGTAATACTCACATAATAAACAAATCCTGAAGCACCATCCAACACATAGCGCAAACGCTCTCCTGTTGTGGTCGGCGCAACAAGGGTTATAATATCCAAGCCTTCTCTCTTGGCATATGTATCAAGCAGATCAGCTTCTTCACGCGGCATATCCACAACAATAATGCCATCAACTCCAGCCTTTGCCGCATCCACACAAAAACGTTCCGGACCATAGCTATCAATCGGATTGAGATATCCCATCAAAATAATCGGGGTTTCCTGATCCGTTGTGCGAAAATCTTCTACCATTTTCAAAACGCCAGCCAGCGTCGCTCCAGCTTTCAGCCCACGCAAGGCCGCCGCTTGAATTGTGGGACCATCCGCCGAGGGGTCTGAAAATGGAACGCCAATTTCAATGGCATCTGCACCCGCTTTTGGCATTGCCTTTAAAAGGGCGAGCGAGGTCTCATAATCTGGGTCGTATGCTTGTAAATACGGAATTAAAGCTCCACGCCCTTCTTTGCGCAAAGCTGAAAAACGGGCTTGGATACGGCTCACAACTCAACTCCCAAATGACGTGCAACAGTGAAAATGTCTTTATCCCCACGCCCTGACAAGTTCAGAACAATAATCTGATCTTTTTCCATTTTAGGCGCAATCTTCATAACATGTGCCAACCCATGCGCGCATTCCAATGCTGGAATAATACCTTCTGTACGCGTACAAACCTGAAATGCATCCAGCGCTTCCTGATCCGTTACACTGACATATTCTGCACGGCCAATATCATTTAACCAGGAATGCTCAGGCCCAATCCCAGGATAATCCAATCCCGCACTAATGGAATGTGCCTCTTCAATCTGGCCATTCTTATCCTGCAGAAGATACGTTCTGTTGCCATGCAACACCCCTGGACGCCCACGGGAAATAGATGCAGCAGTCTTCCCAGAATCAAGACCAAGGCCTGCCGCCTCCACACCAATGAGCTTCACTTTTTCATCATCTAGAAAGGGATGAAAAATACCCATCGCATTGGAGCCGCCACCAATTGCCGCTACGATTGCATCTGGATAACGCCCTTCAAGCCCCATAATCTGCTCTTTTACTTCAGTACCAATAATCGACTGAAAATCACGCACCATTTCAGGGTAAGGATGTGGGCCCGCAACGGTTCCTACGAGGAAGTAGGTATCTTCCACATTGGCGACCCAATCCCGCATGGCTTCATTCATGGCGTCTTTCAACGTACCCGCACCCGCTGTAACTGGCTTCACTTCTGCACCAAGAAGATTCATACGGAACACATTTGGCTTCTGACGCTCAACATCGGTTGCGCCCATATAAATGGTGCATTTTAAACCAAAGAGAGCACAGACCGTCGCCGTCGCCACGCCGTGTTGCCCAGCGCCCGTCTCCGCAACAATGCGTTTCTTTCCCATACGCCGCGCCACGAGGATCTGCCCCATAACGTTATTCAGCTTATGGGAGCCCGTATGGTTCAGTTCTTCACGCTTAAAATAAACCTTTGCACCACCCAACTCTTCCGTTAGGCGCTGGGCAAACCACAATGGACTGGGCCGCCCCACATAATCCCGATAATAATAATCGAGCTCTTTTCGAAATTCTGGATCAGCTTTCGCCGCCCGATAAGCTTCTTCTAACTCCAGCACCAGAGGCATAAGGGTTTCAGCCACAAAGTGACCACCAAAAATACCAAACCGCCCTCGATCATCGGGGCCCGAACGCAAAGAATTAGGGAGTGAAGATAATTTCGTCATAATATGCTCAACTGCTTCGGCTTTGATAAAGGCTTATCCTAGCGATACCAAGGCAACGCCTGCGCGTCTATCCATCGAATGAAAGACAGTACATATCGCAAAAAGTGAAAACATAACATAGAATGCTATTTTTAAATGAATTGGAGCCTCATCGCTGATGCTACTTGCCCGGCCTGCCCATATTCCTGCCTTTGAGCTCAGCGCAACAACCGATATTTCTAATATTCCTTGGTTTGACCTCATCAATCCCACGAATGATGAAATCACCCTCGCCGAACGTCTTCTCAATATCTACATCCCCAAACGAGAAGAACTTGAAGAGATCGAAAGCTCTTCACGCCATTACGAACGCAATGGAAGCCTCTATCTTTCAACCCCTTTGGTGACTCGTAATGACGAAGGGGCCTCGGCAAAACCCGTGGGGTTAGTTTTTACCAAAACCAAAATCATCACCATTCGCTATCAGGACTATCCTTCTTTTGATGCAATTGGTCGCCGCTTAACGGATTGCCCTATAAATCAAGAGGTACCACCGGCTTCTGAAATCCTCATTGAACTGATTGAAGAAATTATCAATCGTCTCGCAGATACACTGGAGGCCCTTGGCCGTTCACTGGATACAATTTCACGAAGGGTCTTTAAAACAGAGTACAGCAAAAACCGTGCTCATACCGGCAGTATGCTCCGAGAAACTTTAAGGCGGCTTGGCAATGCCGCTGATCTTGCTTCTCTCGTTCGCGATAGTCTTCTTGGGATCGACCGTATTCGTATTTACCTTGATAATTATCTCATACCTGCGGCTCAACCCAATCAGACTTCTTCCTCTGAAACCGCCGCAGCCTCTCCTTTTCACGGCAACCCGACAGAACATTATGCCCTACGTCTGCAAATAGCAGCACGTGACATTGCCTCACTTAATGATTTCGATGCACAAACCGTCAGCAAAGTTCAGTTCTTACTGGATGCCACACTCGGCTTCATCAGCATTGAACAAAATGATGGTATGAAAATCCTGACTGTCGCCAGCTGCATAGGAATCATGCCAACACTCATTGCTGGCATTTATGGCATGAATTTTCATGATATTCCGGAGCTTTCCTGGCGCTACGGATATCCTTATTGCCTCATCCTTATGGCACTCTCCATCATTTTGCCGCTTATCTGGTTTTGGAGAAAAGGCTGGTTCGGCAGGAATTAATCTTCCTGCTTAACCCGCATACTCCGTCCCAAAAACGGCTCCGGCAAAACCGAGCGCTGATAAGCCATGGCATAACGCTCTATTTGTTTTTTCCAAAGCTCAGGATCGCTCCCTTCAGGAAGAACGACGCTATCCACACCACAGCGTTTAAAAAAATCCGCCTGATCTGGCAAAATATGCCCCTCTGCGCGAATTTCTCCAGTGTAATGATGATATTCCCGCAATTCCCGAGCCTGCGTAAAAGCCCGCCCATCCCGAAAAATTGGGAACTGCACCACAACCAACTCAAGCCGATTCAAATAGGGCTTCAAATCAGCCACATCGTCTGTGTTCTCTAAAAGAACTGCACGCGCTTCCCCATTCTCCGCAAGCTCTTGCAAAGAAACCAACGTTTCATGAAATTTGGCAGAGCGCTCGCCCAAATCAAACAGTTTCATATGCAGCCTCCTTAAATGGAGTATCCCCTAGACGATCAAGCGTTTGCAAGAACGTTTCCCCCTGCTTACGCTGCGCTAAATAACAATCCACGATACGCGCAATCGCATCCACCATATCATCCTCCGCCAACGCAGGACCGAGGATCTTACCAATCGCAGCGTTTTCCTCTGCACGTCCGCCCAGCGTAATCTGGAAGAACTCTTCCCCGCGCTTATCAACACCCAGCAAACCAATATGCCCTGCATGGTGATGCCCACACGCATTAATACAGCCGGATATATTGACTCGAAGTTCACCAATCTGCGCTTGTAACTCAGTATCTGCAAAACGTGCACTAAGCTTTTGGGCAATCGGAATAGAACGCGCATTCGCCAAAGAGCAGTAATCCAGCCCCGGGCATGCGACGATATCTCCAATCAAGCCAAAATTCGCAGACGCCAAGTTTACTTCTTTAAGCTTCTTCCAAAGCTCATACAGCTTATCTTGGCGAACATGCCCTAAAACCACGTTTTGAAGATGCGTGACACGCAATTCCCCAAACGAATAGTCATCCGCAAAATCGGCAAGCTTTTCCATCTGCTCAGATGTCGCATCTCCCGGAATTCCACCCGGGGGTTTTACCGACACAACCGCAATAATATATCCCTTCGCACGGTGCGGATGCGTGTTGCTCTTAACCCACAAATTAAACTCAGGATCTGCTTTTTGATGCTCCTGAAGCACTTTCTCCGCATCCGTAAGCGTCTCAAACTTTGGAAGGGCAAACCGCTCCTTAATCACATCCACCATATCCGGCGTTAAACGATAATGGTTTAGATCCATCTGCGCCAGCTCAGCTTCCACCTCTTTTCGATAGGCATCAATACCAAGGGCCTGAACCAGAATCTTAATCCGCGCCTTATAAATATTATCCCGACGGCCATGCGTATTATAAACGCGGATTATCGCTTCAAGCGTCGCTAATAAATGCTCTTCTGGAACTGAATCAAAAATTTCTTGGCCAATAACAGGTGTGCGACCTAATCCACCACCCACAAAAATACGGAAAACAGGGCGATTATTTTCCCCCATCCGCGCCAAAATACCAATATCATGAAACCGTGCCGCCACGCGGTCATGAGGACTACCTGAAATGGCAATTTTAAACTTACGAGGCAAAAACGTAAATTCTGGATGCAAGGTAGACCACTGCCGCAAAACTTCTGCATGCACGCGCGGGTCCATCAGTTCATCCGCAGCCGCCCCAGAAAACTCATCGGCTGTCACGTTACGAATACAATTTCCACTTGTCTGAATGGCGTGCATATCAACGCTAGCCAGCTCTTTTAAAATCGCTGGCGTATCTTCAAGCTTAATCCAATTGAACTGAATATTCTGCCGTGTCGTAAAATGCCCATAATCACGGTCATAGCGCCGGGCAATATGCGCCAACATCCGCATCTGTCGACTGTCTAAAATACCATACGGAATGGCCACCCGCAGCATATAGGCATGCAACTGAAGGTATAACCCATTCATTAATCGCAAAGGCTTAAATTCATCTTCCGTCAGCGTCCCATCAAGACGACGCTGAACCTGCTCGGAAAATTCTTCAATACGCGCATCTAAAAAAGAGCGATCAACCTGATCATACTGATAATGACCAACAGGAGCGTTCACAGCTCATTCTCCACAGCAAATTCTGGATGTACACTTGGCCCATAAGCACGAATGCGTTCCCGCACACTTACAGGCTCAATAGGGGTCTCATCTTTGACCGCCACTTCATAAATCGACACAACACCATCGGCCTGAGCCGTCTTTTGGGCTTTTTCTAATTCACTTTGAGCCGCATCAACATCATACAACGCAGCTTTACGAAAATGATGCTGCCATTTCCCTTGCGCATCACGCCAAACAATCCGACCATCTATCAAGCCGTTTGCCGTTAATACCAGCTTCTCATTCTCAGAAACACGAACAGGACGCTTCACGTCTCTCCTCCTTAGGATACCGCCACGCGTCAACTGAGAACCCGCGACTGAGAAAACTATCTATGGTCGCTTAGGCCATTATCCCCAATAAGACAAATCACCCTTACAGACCTTTATAGTGATCCATTATGGTGGATTTATATAAATCATTCTAGAGATCGGATGATTTTTAATTATACAATTTTTATTCGTTTTATATAGAAAAGGAAATCGGGGAGCGGCTAGGGCGTGACATTCCTGCCTCTTCAGCCGAGCGCAGAAGATTTTCTATAGAGATTTCCTGCATTTTCTCGGCCAAACCTTGATCTGTTTCCTTCCAGAAAGGCTCCAAAACTTTTTCAGTCAACGGGTTAGGTTGATCTTCATTCGTACCACGATCTTCTGTAACCGCTTGCACAATATCGTGAACAGTGATCATTCGTGGGGGACGGCCTAAACGGTACCCGCCTTTTGGCCCCCTCACGCTATCCAACAATCCTTCACGCGATAATGCTTGTAAAACGGGCTCTATCCCCCGACGCAGCATATTCCCACGCTTGGCAATGTCCGCACCACTTACAACGCCTGATCGACCTGCATGAAATGCAACGTCCAACACAATGGCGACAGCAGTAAACACACGGTCCCGGCGAAGATACATAGCTTTTCCAAATTCTACGTTAAAATAGTTAAAAACTATCTATATTGATAGGTTGTTTTAGTATTTGGGTCTTCACTAGCACAGAGTCAATCATTGTAAGATATTGAAAATTTAACCTTTTTTGAACGTAATATAGTTTCTTTCATATCGATGGCCCAAAGACGTCAAAATCTCATACCCAATTGTTCCCGCTGCATCTGCAACATCATCCACACTACGATGAGGACCAATTAAGTCGAGCATCATGTCAAGATTAAGAGAACTTTCTGGCAATTCACTGACATCTACAGCCAGAGAATCCATCGATATCCGACCAACAATGGGAAGTTTTATATTCTCAAACCAAGCACAGCCCTTCCCCGCATTATGCCGTGCAAAACCATCTGCATACCCAACAGCAACAATCGCTATTTTTCTTGGCCGGTCAGGACGGTAAGACATGCCATACCCTACTCCATCCCCGGGCTGAACGTCCCGAATTTGCACCACACGTCCCTGAAGACGAATAACGGGCTTCATTGGGTTAGACGAAACATTATTAGGAGCAAGCCCGTATAAGGCCGCTCCAGGGCGTACAAGATCTAAATAATAATCAGGTCCTAAAAAAATACCAGAAGACGCGGCCAAGCTTTGAGGAGCCTTTGGCAAAAGAGCTGAACGCTCTTTAAATTGCTTTAACTGGTGCTTATTTTCAGCACTGCTGGGATCATCCGCGCAAGCCAAATGACTCATAATTAAAGATGTTTTAACCCCAGTGAATGCCTCTGGATGCTCCGCAAGGTATTCGACATCCTTTTGAGATAAACCAAAGCGGGACATGCCACTATCAACCTGTAAAACAGCATCCAACATCCGTTCTTGACGGGTTGCCGCTTTTTTCCAAAGTTGAATTTGCTCTAAATTATTAAGGACGGGCCTTAACCCGTAAGCAATACATTCTTCGACAGAATCGGGACGAAAACCATGCAAAACTGTTATTTTTGCATTTGAAGATACAATGCTTTTCAGCCGTATCCCTTCATCAACATGAGCGACAAAAAACTCTTCTACCCCTGCTGCCTCCAACACAGGAGCAACTTGCTCCACCCCTAAGCCATAGGCATCTGCTTTAACCACTGCCGCACAGATTGTATTACCCACTTTCTTTTTCAGGAAGCGATAATTATCCGCAAGGGCCGGTAGATCAATTGTTAATGTTGCTCCGGCACGGGAAGCAACCCAAAAAGAAGAACGCGATGAAGTAGTCATAAAAATATTCTATATCATATCGAAACAAATTTCTTGTTCTAAATTCAATTTTTAAATTAACTTTGATGGAGAGAGGACATATTCCCGCAGGAAATTTTATAGCAAAGACATTCTTTATTCAGGCTTACGCTGCCTGAATAATTCTCGATTCGCTCTTCATTAAGGCGCCTAACAACTCAATAAAATCATAATGTTATTTTTTTAATTGCGAACAAATCGCATTTGCATTAATTTTACCCAAGATCCTACTCTAGGAAAACGGTGTCCCGTTTATGATAATTTGCTCATGTAACGCTCTGTCAGATAAAGATATTAAAGCCGCGATACAAAGTGGGGCTTCACGCCCTTCGGAAATTTATACAGCTCGTAAATGCCGCGTCCAATGTGGAAACTGCACTTCTGGAATTGTCTGCCTTCTCAAAGAAGCAATTAGACAAAACTCAACAAACTCAACTCTATGCCCAATTCCAGCAGATTCTCCTGCCCAATTGGGAGTATACCCCCAATAAAAAAGCCCGGGAATTTCCCGGGCTTTTTACTTCATTAAGCTTCTTCGTTCGCTGGCGAAGAGTTCTTCTGAATATAACGCTCAATTCCAACGAGCTTAATCAGATCCAACTGACGATCAATGAAGTCTTCATGATCTTCTTCATCAGTCAGGATTTTCAACATAAGATCACGTGAAACGTAATCTCTTACGCTTTCACAATATGCAATACCATCACGCAAATCCTGCAACGCTTTAACTTCTAACTTAGCGTCACATTCAAGAATTTCCTGTACGTTCTGACCGATAAGAACTTGGTTCAAACGTTGTACATTTGGCAATCCACCCAAGAACAAAATACGTTCAATCAGCCAATCAGCATGACGCATTTCTTCGATAGATTCTTCATATTCTTTCTTCGCAAGCAGCGTTACGCCCCAATGGCGCAGTGTACGGGAATGCAAGAAATACTGATTAATCGCTGTCAGCTCATTCGTGAGCTGTGCGTTTAAAAAATCAATAACTTTTTGATCTTTAACAGGCATAGGTGCTCTCCTTCTTTTCAATTAAAGAAGTAGCACACAGAAAATGCATTATCAACAAAATATATTTGTTCATTTTTATATTAATAAACATTCTCAACTAATGTCAACAAAAAAAATACGCCTCTCAATTAATAATTATTTGCATCCCACCTCCCCTTGCAGCTCACAGCTAAAAAATAAGACATTCGATCACAGCACTGTATGAATCTTCAGACCCAGTGCATCAATATCTTTATAATTTTTCTGTAAATTGGGGCGCCAAATATGCTGGTAATCAGGTTGGATCGACACTCCTGACCACACATGAATGTTATACGTAACTTCAAATGTCATGACATAGCTTTGTGGATAAGTTGCGTTGCCCGATAGACTTTCTATCCCTTTATTATGCTGAATCCATTGAGTCGCTTTTATCTTTTCACTTGCAAAGGTTCGAGACCACTCAATACCAAATGTATCTTTCGGACGGCTTTTAAACATCCCTCGATTCACGATACCAGCATAAATTTGCTCACTATACGGCCCATTTTCACTCTGATTATGCGTCCAACCTGCTAAAGCATACAGCCCGTGTAATGGCCCCCAACCATTACGAATCAGCATTTGGTCCCCTTCAAGCCACATCTGAACTTTTCCACGCGTCCAGCGATAAGGCTCTCCCGTTAACGCCGCAGGCTGGCCGTAAGAATCATAATAAACATCTCGATATGAGGATGAATCATATGCAACGCCAAATTTATAATGTCCTACGAGTTTATGAGGGCCAAAAGACGGGATAAACCCAATTTCATAAGGAATATAAACACCAGTGTACCGATTAACACTCATGTTAAACCCTGTTCGATCATATCGATTAGTATTTAAACCCGGGTTCACCCCGTACAGACCTGCCTGCATGTAAAAACCATGCAACATCCAGTACCGAATACGCGCTCCCCAAGTAGAGCCTGGATACGTTGCATACCCGGCAGCTCCTTTTGTAAGAGACTTGGGTATCCCGCAGTTCGATTTATTCATAAATGTGCAAAAAAGTGGTGAATTTGCAAAGTCGATATTAACCGGCATCTTCCCGGCCGAAATTTGTATCCTTTTATTATATAAATCTTGCGTTCCATAAACATAAACCAAATGAACGCCTACGTTTCCTCCACCTCCAAAAATTTCCTGAAACCCATTCAAAGAATAATCACGAAAATCAGTTGCGAGGTTATGGCCAGCCCTATTCACCATAACTGTATGGGTTTTAAAGCCTTTCCAGCCAATCAGCTTTTCCCAGTCTAAATCAAGCTCAACGCCAATCTGATGCGCATATCCTGCATCACCACTATGGCCGCCATTTAAAGCTAAGGCGCTTTCACTCGTATAATCAACAACAAGTCCAACACCATAACGATTCAATTTTTTATTCAATCGTCCCCAGACCGGGATCATATTTTCAACCGGAGGTGTAAACGGCGTATTGGCATACGCCGTTGGTGTATCCAACGAAAATAATGGTGCTGATTCTGAAATAGGACCACGATATTGGGCCTTCGCCGTTAATGGGTATCCTCCCACAACAACGAATAAATAAATCATATTTTTAACACGACGACGCGTTAGTGACATCGTCGTGATTTTTGAAAAAAGCCGGCTCCGCACAAACGAAACCCTTTCATAACATCAATATATTTTATTTAGCCGGAACAGGCGTCAAGAGTGGCTTTCCTGCAAAATGAGCTGCAAGATTATCTACCACCAGCTTTCCCATCTGTAAGCGCGTTTCTATCGTTGCGCTTGCCCGATGAGGTTGAACCAATACATTTTGCATTCCCAACAACTCATCTGGAATATGAGGTTCGTTTTCAAAGACATCCAGCGCAGCCCAACCTAATTTTTTGGCTTTAAGAGCCTCAATCAGTGCGGCCTCATCAACTACAGTTCCTCGAGAAATATTAACGAGTAGACCTTTCGGGCCAAGCGCTTCCAACACTTCTTGATTCACAAGATGTCGTGTAGCTGGACCACCGGAAACAGAAATCACCAGTATATCACTCTGACGCGCCAACTCTGTTAAAGATGGAACATACGTTACATCCTTAAGGCCTTCATCTTTGCGGCTATTATAAGAAACGCGCATATCAAATCCCTGCGCCCGACGAGCCACAGCACGGCCAATATTGCCCATACCAAAGATACCAAGCTTTTTCCCGCTCATCTTCCGGCTTAAAGGAAGCGTTTCTTTCCCCCATAATTTCTTGTGAGCAAACTCATCGCCCGCCACGATATCACGCAAAGAAGCAAGGATAAGCGCTAATGCAAGATCAGCAACATCATCCGTTAAAACGCCAGCAGTCGTTGTAACAGCAATATTTCGGCGCTGCGTTTCAACCAAATCAATCGCATCTGTTCCTACCCCATTTACCGCTATAATTTCTAACGCGGGGAGTTGATCCATAATCGCACGAGGAACACCTGTACCACCACCTGTTGCAATACCACGAATTTGTGGTGCAAATTTTGCTATATCATCACCTGACTGATAAGGATGCACGACATAAGCATCATATAATTCTTTTTCAATTTCTGACATCATTGGTTCAAGTAATAAAATTTCTGGCTTCATGTTCTTTTTCCTAACTTATATAAGTAATAAATGCTTTTTTACGGAAGCTGTACAGTCAAAACACCGAGAGAACCAAATTCCACACGTACCAAAGTCCCTCCTGGAACAAAGATTGTTCCCATCGTAGACCCCGTGGTTACAACATCTCCAACCTTAAAAGGAAAACCTCTTTCCTGAGCATGATTAGCAAGCCATACCAACATCCTTAGAGGATCTCCGGCAGAATTGCCGCCTTTATGCTCAACGGCCGTTTCCCCATCAAACATGACCTTTACAGACTCTTCTGTAGGGATCAAATTTTGCCAATCTGAATAGGCTTCTCCATAAATCAAGGCGCCATGATTTGCCTGATCAGCCCGATGCACTAAAGGATCTTGTGAATTATAATCACTAAACCGCGTGTCACAGATTTCAATAGCCGGGTGTGCACTCACGATTGTACTCAGAACCTCCTCGCGCGACCACACTTCCTGACCAGGCTTTTTAAACGGAAGTTCTTTGCCAATCGTGTACACAATTTCAGCTTCAACACCGTACAATCGGCAAAAATTCTCTGGGAAATTGATTTTATTTCCCGAAAATAACGTTCCTTGATGAATGGGGGCTGCAAAAGGCTCTGCTTGCGGTGTAGAGGCTCCCACCTTCCAAGCCCGAACGCCGCCTGCCGTTTTCGCCCACGCCTCGACAACGTAGTTTTGAACCGCACAGGCCATTTCCTCTGTGTCCACTTTGTAAGGAAAACCTTGTGCTGGAATAGGGCGTTTCGTTCGCCTTGCCTCTAAAAGTAAATCACCATACGCTTTCAATTGCTCATTTTGATCAAGAGTTTGTTCAAATTTATTTTTTACCAAAGAAGACATAAAAATCCTTTCACAATTTCTTTTAAAGATTGTTCATTAAAAAGCGTCTTTAGGAGATAAAAGATCACGCCCTTTTGTTTCTGGAATATAAAACGTTGCTAAAACAGCCATACTGGAAATACCCACCACATATAAAGCTAAGGGTATCCATGCATAAATTCCTGTAGTGGCATGACCAATATGATAGAAAGCAAATAAACCAATAATATATTGCCCAATCATTGGAGCCACGCCACCAGAAATAACGGCCGAAAATTCACGTGTGAACGAGACCGCTGTATATCGATTTCTGGATCCAAACATTTCAGGCAAAAAGGCTGCCTGCGTCCCGAACATTCCCCACGTGGCAACGCCAAGCGCCAGCGATAGAGAAATCATCGAAAGCACAATATTCCCATAACTAAAAATATACCAAACAGGAATAGCTGTGAGAGCCTGTAAAATCGCAAACGAACGGTACACTTTTACACGCCCATAACGATCACTCAAACGTCCAGCGACAGGGATAGTAATTGCACCAACACACGCGGCACAAATGAGAGATGCCGTTCCCCAAAGAGGAGACATGCCGATTGTATGAACCAGATAACTAATTGCCAGAACCTGATAGAGGGAAGAACCTCCATTCTCAGCAATACGCAGCCCAATTCCTGCAAAAATAGGGTGCCGAGACGACATCAGAACATCACGCAGCGGCTCATGCTCATGATGATCAGCTTCTTCACGGGCTTTCTTAAATGCAGGCGTCTCCTTTAAATGCAAACGCATATAAAGCGCCATGGCCAGCAGTATAATGCTCACAAGGAAAGGCAAACGCCATAACCACGTATGAGCAACATTAGGAATCCATTCCAACATGGCAAAATACAGCGAACTTGCCACGATGGTTCCTAACTGAATTCCCAAAAATGGAAGAGAGGCAAAAAAACCACGTCGGCTAGACGGCGCCATTTCCGTCATCATAACAGCAGCGCCAGCCTGCTCAGCACCTGCGCCCAAGCCTTGAACGATACGCAAAACGATCAACAATAACGGTGCAGCAATCCCGATAGAGGCATAGGTTGGAATTAACCCAATCCCTGCACTGCCAAGCCCCATAAGCGATATCGTTAACAATAGAACCGTTTTACGGCCCAACCGGTCTCCCAATCGGCCAAAGATAATCCCACCAATAGGCCTAACCGCAAAACCTATAAAATACGTTGCAAAACTTGCAACCAAGCCAACTGTTGGAGATGTGCCTGAAAAAAATAAAGGACCAAAAATAAGCGCTGATGCCAAGGAATATAAAGCAAAGTCATAATACTCAATCGCACTTCCCACGGATGCCGCCCACGCCGCCCGTCGCAAATCTTCGATTGTTATTGTAACTTCCTCTTGGCCTGCTCCTTGAGTGACTTTCTTCACGGGCGCTAATGTATCAAGCGCAGGTGAAGAAAAATGATGTGTCATTAACGCCATTGTCACACACCTCCGACTTTATGCCCCAATAATCGTCGGAAACCACAGCCTCCTCCTTTACACTCGAATCTTGAGCGGTAAAGAGTCGCGCTTAGGAAATCACGTGAGATATCCACGAATATGGTCATAAAGTAACTCGTTCAAAAACGACTCTTAAAAGATACAAATTTATTAATAAATCCAAGCTTTTAAGCGTCAATGATAACACTTTATTTCGTCTTGAACTTTAATATACGCCAATAACCGCAAATAAAAAGAACATCATTATCAATGTTTAGTGAATGAAAAAATTAGTCCCTAAATAAATATTAAAATCATAATTTCCATAATGTATTGAGGCGTTTCACGTGAAACGCCTCAATACATTGAATCAAAAAGGAATTTCATCATCTAAATCATTATCTGGCGGTGCATCCCAGCCACCACCACGAGAGCCACTTCCTTGGTTTGAAGAACTACGGCCGCCACCAAAGCCACCACCTTCGTTATTATTATATCCGCCACGGCTTCCACCACCATAAGATGATGAGCCAGAGTTACTTTCGTAACCTCCATTATCATCTCCCCCACGGTTGCTATCCAACAAAACCAACTCGCCACGGAAACGATCAATTGTTACCTCTGTCGTATAACGCTCTTGTCCAGACTGATCTGTCCATTTACGCGTCCGTAATTCCCCTTCCAGATAAACCTTACGTCCTTTGCGCAAAAAGCGTTCTGCGACATCCCCCAAACGTTCATTAAAAATAACGACACGGTGCCATTCTGTTCTCTCACGGCGTTCGCCAGACTGCCGATCATTCCAAGTGTCAGACGTAGCGACTGTTAAATTAACTATTTTTGAACCTGATTGGGTATTTCGAACTTCAGGATCTCGCCCCAAATTCCCAATCAAAATAACCTTATTCACACTACCAGCCATGTTACCCTTACCAATTTCTTGAACTTGTTCTTTGTTAAACGGTTTTCATTCCCTACTTAATGAGGGACAACACGTATCAAGTCGAGATTAAAAGTTATACCCACCCTTCTGCGAAGTTTCGAGGTTTTTGTGAGTTTTCAAGACAATCATACCATTCGTGTCCGTGGCGCCCGTGCACACAACCTGAAAAATATTGATGTCACCATCCCTCGCGATTCCCTTACCATTATCACAGGGCTTTCTGGTTCTGGAAAATCATCCCTTGCCTTTGATACCATCTATGCAGAAGGGCAAAGGCGCTATGTTGAAAGCCTTTCAGCATACGCCCGCCAATTTTTGGAACTCATGGGAAAGCCTGATGTCGACTCAATAGAAGGCCTCTCCCCAGCGATCTCTATCGAACAAAAAACAACATCCAAAAACCCTCGATCCACCGTCGGCACAATCACCGAAATTCATGATTATATGCGGCTATTATGGGCGCGTGCTGGAATTCCATACTCTCCAGCGACAGGTCTTCCCATTGAAGCGCAGACCGTAAGCCAAATGGTTGATCGTCTCATGACCCTTCCTGAAGGGACACGCATGATGCTTTTGGCACCTGTCGTACGTGACCGCAAAGGTGACTGCAAAAAGGAACTGGCTGAACTTACACGCAAAGGCTTCACACGCGCCAAAATTGACGGAACACTTTACGAAATCGCTGAAGCCCCCGAGTTAAATCGTAAAACACGACACAACGTTGAAGTTGTAATCGACCGGATTGTCATTAAAGCAGGCTTAGAAACACGCCTAGCCGATAGCTTCGAAACGGCTCTCAACCTCTCTGACGGCCTCGCATATGCAGAAGAAGTCAAACGAGGGGAAGATACATCCCCCAGCCAACACATCGTTTTTTCATCTCGCTTTGCCTGCCCAGTTTCAGGCTTTACGATCGAAGAAATTGAGCCTCGTCTCTTCTCTTTCAATGCCCCTATGGGCGCATGCCCAACTTGCGATGGCCTTGGAATAGAAACTCATTTTGATGAAAATCTCATTATCCCGGACAACAGCCTATCTCTTGCTGATGGCGCCGTTGCTCCTTGGCGAAATACAGATAAAGACTGGTACATACAAACACTGGCGGCATTGGCCCGACACCAAGATGAAACCCTTCATACCCCTTGGAAAGATTTAAAGTCTGAAACACAAAGTTTGATACTCTATGGTTCAAAAGAACCTATTGCTATCCCCTACAAAGACGGAAGCAAGATTCATACCATCACCAAACCTTTTGAAGGTGTGCTCAAGAACCTCCAGCGTCGTATGAGCCAGACCGATAGTGCTTGGGTTCGAGAAGAACTTGGGCGTTATCAATCAGAAAAGCCATGCCATGTTTGTCACGGCGCACGCCTCAAGCCGGAAGCCTTAAGTGTTAAGGTAAACGATCTCAACATTGCCCAAGCGTCTGACATGCAGATCCGTCAGGCATTAAAATGGTTTTCAAGTGTTGAAGAAACTCTCTCCCCCCAACGTGCAGAAATTGCACGACGTATTTTACGTGAGATTATAGACCGCCTTCATTTCCTTGATGATGTCGGTCTTGATTATCTGACCTTAGCCCGCGGCTCCGCAACACTTTCAGGAGGGGAAAGTCAGCGTATCCGCCTTGCTTCGCAAATCGGGTCGGGATTAACCGGCGTTCTTTATGTCCTAGATGAGCCATCTATTGGCTTACATCAACGCGATAATGAACGCCTGCTTGGCACGCTAGAACGCCTGAAACGCCTCGGAAATACCGTCATTGTTGTTGAGCACGATGAAGATGCCATTCGTGCTGCCGATTATCTTATTGATATGGGACCTGGTGCAGGCACGCTGGGAGGAAACGTCATTGCCACAGGCACTCCTTCTGAAGTTGCCCAAAACCCTGAAAGTTTAACCGGTGCTTATTTATCTGGACGTAAAATCATTCCTGTTCCTAAAGAGCGACGCCAGTCCGATAAAAAACTCACTCTCCATAATGCACAAGGCAATAACCTCAAAGACATCACGGTTGATTTCCCACTTGGAACATTCATAGCCGTTACGGGTGTTTCTGGTGGTGGGAAATCTACTCTGGTTATTGATACCTTATATAAAGCTTTGTCGCGCCAATTAATGAAATCCAGCGCAGCTCCGCTTCCTTATGGTCGCATTGAAGGCATAGAACATCTCGATAAAATTATTGAAATCGACCAATCTCCTATTGGCCGTACACCACGCTCCAACCCCGCTACTTATACAGATCTGTTCACACCCATTCGTGACTGGTTTGCTGAACTCCCTGAATCAAAAGCTCGTGGATATAAACCCGGCCGCTTTTCCTTCAACGTCAAAGGAGGGCGGTGTGAAGCGTGCCAAGGCGATGGGGTTCTCAAAATCGAAATGCATTTCTTGCCAGATGTTTTTGTAACGTGCGACACCTGTAAAGGAGCGCGCTATAATCGTGAAACTCTGGACGTGAAATTCCGTGGAAAATCTATTGCTGATGTCTTATCCATGACCGTAGATGAAGCCTTACCCTTTTTTCAGGCTGTTCCTAAAATTCATGATCGCTTAGCCATCTTACAACGTGTCGGCCTTGGCTATGTCGCTCTTGGCCAGCAAGCAACGACCCTATCTGGCGGGGAGGCTCAACGCGTTAAACTCTCTAAAGAACTTGCTAAACGCGCAACTGGCCGTACCCTATACATTCTTGATGAGCCAACGACGGGCCTACATACGGAAGATGTTCGCAAATTATTAGAAGTGCTTCATGCTCTTGTCGAACAAGGGAATACAATCCTCGTTATCGAACATAATTTGGAGGTCATCAAAACAGCCGACTGGCTTATTGATATCGGCCCAGAAGGTGGTGATGGCGGTGGAACAGTCGTGGCGACAGGCCATCCGGAAGATATTATTCAAAGCAAAAACAGTCATACAGGGCGTTTTTTAGCCCCTTTGTTGAAGGTAAAAAAAACAAAACGACAGGAGAAATAATCTCACCCTCTTTTGACCAAAATCATTCCCTCACGGCGCAAAAGCTTTCAACCTCATTAAGCGACCTGAATTAAAGGTTATCATCTTTTTGGCGCTATGATGGAGGCCACCATGAAAGCTGTTGTTCCTAATGGAAAAGGAAAAGTTGATATTGTTGAAAAACAGATTCGGCCTCTACAGCCGGGTGAAGCTTTATTAAAAATGACATGCTGTGGAGTCTGCCACACAGATTTGCATGTCAAAAATGGAGACTACGGTGACAAAAAGGGCGTCACCCTTGGACATGAAGGCATTGGCGTTGTTACAGCTGTAGCCCCAGATGTAACGGCGCTTAAAGTCGGCGATAGAGCCAGTGTCGCATGGTTTTACGAAGGATGTGGCCGTTGTGAATATTGCACCACCGGCCGTGAAACCTTGTGCCGTGACGTAAAAAATGCAGGTTATACGGTTGACGGTGGCATGGCTGAAGAGTGCATCGTTCCAGCAAACTATGCCGTGAAAGTTCCAGACGGGTTGGCCTCTCCTGAAGCCAGCAGTGTAACGTGTGCTGGGGTAACGACCTATAAAGCTGTTAAAGTTTCTGGGGTAAAGCCCGGCCAATGGATTGCTGTTTATGGCTTAGGTGGGCTTGGTAATTTAGCTGTTCAATATGCTAAAAAAGTCTTCAACGCTAAGGTTGTCGCTGTTGATATTTCTGACGAAAAACTCGCTTTTGCTCAAAAAGTGGGGGCCGACATCATCATCAACTCCAAAAATGAGGATGCCGCAAAAATTATTCAGAATAAAACAGGAGGGGCACACGCCGCTATTGTAACAGCCGTGGCCAGTGTTGCTTTTGAAGCCGCCGTCAACTCGGTTCGTGCGGGGGGACGTGTTGTTGCGATTAGCCTTCCTCCAGGGGCTATGCGCCTTGATATTCCACACCTTGTCTTTAATGGCATTGAAGTGGTTGGCTCTTTAGTTGGCACACGAGAAGACTTAGCGGAAGCCTTTGCCTTTGCAGCCGATGGAACCGTTGTTCCTAAAGTCACTCTACGCTCTATCAAAGATGTGAATGATATTTTTACGGAAATGGAAGAAGGCAAAATTGAGGGCCGTATGGTTATCGATTTTGAACACGATCACCACCATCATGGCAAAAAACACGCACACGCCTAAACGAATATCGTTCTCTTCTTTACTGAACCCGCTAGTTTAGCTAGCGGGTTTTTTATGCTTTATTTTTGACGCTCACCTAAGTGAGGAACGCCTCTTTCTGCCGCAAGAGCCTCCTGACGCTCCCGCTGCTCATAGCGGCTTCTTTGCTTCTCTGTTCTTTCATTATGACAATGCGGGCAAGATACGCCCTGAACAAATAAAGAAGATGCTTTGTCCTTCTCACTAATCGGCCTGCGGCATGCATGGCAGACGTCATATTTACCAATTTCCAGACCATGTTTTACGGAAACACGCTGGTCAAAAACAAAGCACTCACCTTCCCAAAGACTTTCTTCTTCAGGAATCGTTTCCAAATATTTTAGAATCCCACCTTTAAGGTGATAAACTTCTTCTACACCCTCAGATTTTGCAAATGCGGTTGATTTCTCACACCGGATCCCACCCGTGCAAAACATTGCAATTTTAGGTGTCTTACCTTGCGCTTCGATCTCTTTGCGGCGCTTACGAAACCACTCCGGAAACTCCCCAAACGAACGTGTCTTAGGATCTTCCGCTCGTTTAAAAGTCCCAATAGCGACTTCATAATCATTGCGTGTATCAATAACGATCGTTTCTGGATCTGAAATTAACGCATTCCAATCCTTAGGATCTACGTACTGACCCACATTTTTCCGTGGATCAATATTAGGCTGCCCCATCGTAACAATTTCACGCTTCAGACGCACTTTCATCCGCCGAAATGGCACTTCTGGTGCGCGCGCTTCTTTATACTCAAAGTTTTCACATCCCGGTAGAGTACGGATATGTTCAAGAACACGTTCCATTCCCTCGTCCGAACCCGCAATCGTACCGTTAATTCCTTCTGGAGCTAAAAGCAGAATTCCTTTTATGTCTTCACGATCACATAATTTTTGCAAAGGCGCCCGTAAACTCGCAATGTCTTCAAATGGTGTAAAATGATAAAGCGCAACAATACGAATAGGAAGAAGAGCAGTGTCAGACATAAAAGCAAAGATCCAGCATTAACCTAAAAGAGTTTTCTCAAAACGAACGAAGAGCCTTTTCCTCAAAAGGCCCTCCCTTCAGTTCTTGAAAACTCTTTAATTTCTAAACTTGTTTTTCTATCTTACCATTTTTCGAAATAAGTTTCTTATCTTTCATCAATTTTTCAATAATATTTATCACGCTTTTCCCTGTAATCAAACGCGTGCATTCAAACTGACGGTCCGTACCTTTATGTCTGGGGCACCACAAAAAGTCACTATGGTCAAACTGGTGAGCAGGATCATTCCAGCATGAATTACATGTATGCCAGTTGATAACACGATACGGCGTGAAAAACTCATTATTAGGATGTGTAAAACCGGAAATCATCACAACAGGCGTACCGGCAGCATGCGCTAACCATGATAGTCCACTAGAGAGACCAACAAAGAAGCTGGCATGTTTCAACCAACGTGCACGCTCTCCTAATGAGCGGTTACCCGTTTCATCCTCAACGCCAAAAGGGATATGATTGTAAACATATCCGGTTCCATGAAACATTTTTTGGTCGATACAAACGACGCGAAAACCCGAGCGCTTGAGATAATCAACAACTTCATGCCAACCCGCCGGATTATTCCAATATTTACACTGAGTACTCGCCTGAGTCGCTATCACGACATAAGGCTCTTTAATGGGTGGAGTATCTCCATCTGGAATATCTAATGCGGGAGGCGAATCATCCCAAGGATTAATACCTAAAATATATGCTGCGGTTCTATGCAAGCCAACATGCCTAAAATCAGTTGGCTGATAGGTAAATTCTTTATCTTGGAAGAAAAGACCTAACTTATAAGTCGCATAGAAATCATCAGCGAACCCTTTTATCTTGGCCGCTTTATCCTTGCCTACAAACTTAATCTCAGGGTTTGCCTTTTCAACCAACGGCAAAATAACGTCTGCTATTGTACACGTGACATGTGCTTCGTTTTCTTTTGCAAAGCGAATTACCGGCGGCAACCAAGCAAGAGTATCTCCAAGCGTACCAACAGGTAACTGAACGAGAACTCGTTGCCCTTTTAATGATAATTTATGATCGAGAATCTTTTCTTCAGTTCCATCTTTCTTCTGCAGCCAGACTTCTAACTCAAACGGAACAAAGAACTTTTTTGTAGAAGAAGCCATTCCTTGAGGAATATGGGCGTCAAATAAAATATTACCCATAGAATAATCTGATAATCTTACGTGCCACTGCTGATCTTTGTCAGCCAGAGGGGGGACCATCACGCGCGCGCCATCGTTAAAATCAAAACGAATGCCCATTTTGCCTTCTATGGCTGGCGTTTGAGACGGCAGTACATAAGGGCTCTCTTGCTTTTCCTCCTTCGCTGATGACGGAGAAGCAGAAGCTTCACTTGTAACTGCAGAAGGAAGGCCTTCCTTCTCAGTTGTAGTCGATGATAATGAATCTGACTGTTGTTCCGACATCGCCACAAGAGCTCCCAGTGTAAAATCTATCAAAAATCAACGTTTTTCTTAAAACATTTCCTCAAGCTATATAATAAGAAAAAGTATTTTTGGTTTGATTTTTATCACTAAAAAATTTTATAAAATAAATTGTCTAAAACACTAAAAATCTTTTGAAATCAATCTAAAGCGTCACTCCCCCTACACTCAACCATTACTACTCCTGTAACAATTTTTTGCTTCCATTAAACATTCTACTCAAAAGAGCGTTAACTATAAAATTACGACTTCAAGATTAAATACGGGATTTCTCATGTCTTTACGCCATCTTTTTCTTCTTACATCTATCTCAGCTTTTTTATTTACCCCTTTTGCTTTTGCTCAACATCAAACAAAACTTCAAATCATTCCAAATGAAGATGCCCTTACATGGCAAAAAGCACCCTCTACTCTTCCTCGCGGCAGTAAAATAGCTTTTTTATATGGTACAGAAAATACACCTGATCTTTCCGTTATTAGGCTTATGATCCCTGCCGGGTCTGTTATTCCTCTACATTCTCACCCTGCAAGTGAACTTCTAACGGTCATTGCTGGCAGTATACATTTGTATATCGAAAATGATGATACTTCCGAAAAAGAATATGACCTGAAAACAGGAGGTTTCCTGGTCCTCCCTCAAAATGTTCCACATGCGCTCATCGTTGGAAATCAAGGCGCTATTCTACAAGTATCTGGATCAGACGTCTTTAATACTAACTATGTAAACTCCAAAGACGACCCACGGAGTGTGAAAAAATAACCTTCCTACTAATGAATATAATTCTGAATAATACTACTCGTTAATATTTGAGGAAGAACAACTTCTTTCTTATAGGGCGGGTAGTATACGTATAGAGGAACACCACTCCGATTATACTTTTTTAAAAACTCAGAAATATTTTTATCTTGGTTTGTCCAATCCCCCTTCATATAAACCACATGATGGTCTGACAGAAACTGTTGTATTCTTGGTGTATCCAGAACCACCTGTTCATTCACCATGCACGTAATGCACCACGATGCTGTCATATCCACCAAGACAGGAACACCTTGGGCCCGTAAATCTGCCAGTTTGGAAGGTGAAAAGCTTTGTATGTTCCCTTCATTTTTGATGACGTGTTGTTCAAGGGGTTCCATCGCCATTACTCCCTTAACCAACCCAACACAACACAGCACAATACAACCTACAGCAATCAATCTACACATTAAAACAAAGAGGCTTCCTTCACCTCCTCTCATCATCCTTTGCTGCGCCACACCATACAGCCAAGCTGCCAGCCCCAATAAAACCAAACCTCCGGCCGCAACAATCAACACATTTCCACCAGCTTCCATAACAGCAACCCACAATAACCAAACACAGGTTGCCAAAAGAGGGAAAGAAAGCGCCTGCCTTAAAATACCCATCCAAGGCCCAGGCTTAGGCATAAGACGGGCAATGTTCGGAGAGCTCGCAATGGCAATATAAGGCGTTGCCAGTCCGAACCCCATAAAGATGAAAACTAACATTCCGACCAATATTGGACCACTCAATGCACCAGCAATGGCCACCCCCATAAAAGGGGCCGTGCAGGGTGTTGCCACAACTACCGCGAGAGACCCTGTGATCAAATCTCCCAACCGTCCTGTTGCTTGTGGGTTTACGCGCCCTAATGCACCGGAGGTGATTTCAAACACCCCGAGCAGATTCAACGCCATTACAAATAACAGCCAGCATATACTCACAACAAAGCCCGCAGATTGAAACTGAAAGCCCCACCCCGCAGCGGACCCAACAAGTCTTAAACCGATCATAAGAATGCCAAGGATTACAAAAGACCCCACAACACCAAGGGTATAATACAAAGCACTCTTTAACTGTTCATCTCTACCTTTCGAACCTAGGTTGACTAAGGAAAATGCCTTCATGGCTAGAACAGGGAAAACACACGGCATCAAATTCAAAATTAAGCCGCCGATAAAAGCAAAGAGAAATATATGAAACCACTCTTTGCTTGATACTTGCTTTGAAACAGTATCCTGCTTTTCTAGTATATTAGACTGATAGAGTTCTTTATTCTCTACCTCAATATAAAAAGCCGCTTCTACATTTGCTGGATCTTTTAAAACCAGAACACCTTTCAGACTTTTTGGCAGTTTGCTTTCCTTCAACAAACGTAAGTGAAGAGAAAGACTTTTTTCTTTCACGCTAAATTTTTGCGGTGCATTTTGTTCTATAATGCCACCACTTTCTGGCATAAACCATGCATCAGCAACGTTTTTCGAAGATAAACCATTCCCTAAAATATTCAGAACACCATCGCTCGTTATCAAAGCCTGAAAAGGTGAAAAACGCGGCGTCCTCTTATCGGCATCGTTAAATAGAACCTCTTGCCTCCCCAGTTTGGGAGTTCCACGCGCACGAGGTAGTTCTAATATAAAATCTGCATGTTCAGGTATACAAACTTGTGCACAAACCAACCATTCAGCATGCGCTTTTAACGTGACAAGCCCCGCTCCTTGTAACGTTAAGTTTTTAGGCAGCAGAACGTCATTCATATAAACATATGACATTAAGCCACTATCACTCAGCCTATCCGGAGTAGGCCAAATAATGTTCGAACTTTTCTCTATCGTGGCCCCTTGTGCAGCAATATCTAATGTGGGCGCATCACCGGCATCACCCGGATTGATCCAATAAGTATGCCAACCCGGCTTTAATTGCAGCCGAAGCCCCACCTTTAATGATTGATTGGCCCCAACAGTATCATAATCTGTAACTAAAGATGCTTTGTCATGTGTCGACTCAACAACAGCACTTTCGGCTGCACTAGCTTGTTGATTTTCATTCCAGCCAAAAACCATCAAAATTACAAAAAGAACTAAAAAAATTCGACTGCTCGGCAAGGTCATCTCATTTCTTAATTTATACAGATAGAATCTAAATTAAATCACTTTAATCCCATTTTCTGAGATATATCTTTAAAGGGGCATCCTCCCCTCAAGCAGCTTCCCCCCAACCTGATGGTCAGGGGGCCCAAAATAATTAACGCAAAATCCCGGTGTGTCCAACGCTATAACGACCAGGTTGTGGCCATACCGTCAAACCATGAGGTTCAGCGCCTACTGGTATTTTACGCATAGACCCTGTCGTTGTATCAATCGCATAAACAACATCATCGAAACGTCCGGAAAGCCACAGAACTTTCCCATCTGCACTCACATTCCCCATATCTGGGCTTCCCCCACCGGCAATCATCCACGTTTTGACAACTTTATCCGTTGCAAAATCAATCAAAGATACGCCGCCGGGGCCATGACGCCGCCCATGAACCAAATGTGAACCGCGATTAGCGACATACATTAACTTAGCATCCCGACTTGGATACAACCCATGTGTTCCAATACCCGTCGGGATAAAACCAGTTTCTTTAAAACTATCTCCATCTAATACGAAAACACCGTCTGCCATCATATCAGCAACATAAAATTTATGCCCATCTGGAGCTGTTAAAATATCTTGAGGCATCCCACCTTTCGATAGTTTTAACATTCCCAAAAGCTTCAAATTAACAGTATCTACTTTCGCTAAATAGCCACCAAACTCACACGTAAAAATTGCATATTTACCATCAATGGAGAAATCAGCATGGTTCACACCTTTACATTGAGGTGTTTCCACTGACCCTTTTAAAGCCATTGTATGCGGATCACGAAAATCCAACCGCTTATGCGCTTCTGCAACTGTAATGGCGTACTGCCCATCCGGCGTAAAATACATATTATAAGGGTCATCAACCGGTATGCTTTTCCCGGGTTTCCCTGTCGCTGGATCAATCGGTGTTAAAGAACCGTCTGGTGTTCCTTCACTATTATTCGTGACCCACAATGTTCTCAGATCCCAAGAAGGGACAACATGTTGAGGCGAACGCCCTACTCTAAAAGTATCGACAACCTGGTATGTTGCTGGATCAATGACGGAAACGCTATTTCCCCGCAAGTTCGGAACATAAATACGTGCCAAATCATGAGCAATCGCAGGAGAAATATGCGATGGTGTTGTTTCACTATAAATATTATGCGGATCGATGACAGCAGGCATCCCTGTAATCGTCTGAACAGTATCTGAAGGTGAAGACGGTGCTGCCTTTTGATCTACACCTTGCGCATAAGCGACAGAAGTTCCTAACAACGTTAATGCTGTTAAAAAAGATGCCTTTAATGTCATGGATGACTCCTGTTGAAAGACTGAATAGCTGCTACCGCAGTCCTTATCTGCATATCAATACCAATTTGTCCAAGTTCTGCTGTCGCGCGCCGTGGATCTCCACCATATACACCATCTGACGCTGTTGGTTTTGATGCAGATCGTAATTTTTCTAAACGTACTAAAGAAGGATCTGTCGCTAACATCAAGGATGTATCACTTAATTCTGCATGCATACCTACTTCAGATGCATGACCATGGCTGCGTAAATAATCCGCATATTGGCGCGGAATAACCTCATAATAGTCTTTCAAATAGAGAACAAACGCTTGCCCCCTCCAACTATGATTTAACTCTTGTGCGACACGCTCCATATATGATTGATACCCACCATGATCTCCTAAAAATATAATTTTACGAAAGCCCTGAACACGTAAACTCTCAGCGGCACCTTTTAATACCCCCTCAAATACAGCAGGCGGAACAGAAAGTGTTCCTGCAAATTTCATATGAGATGTACGCGGAGATGTTGACCCCTCTGGAACGTATGAAATGACAGGGGCCACAAGAGTATTTCCAACACCGTACGCAATACGATCTGCCAACATTTGAGCCCGAACATTATGTTTCCCGACAGCTATGTAAGGACCACTCTGCTCGGCTCCACCAACAGGAACAATGATTGAATCAAGGCCGGATTGAATTCCACTCTGTATTTCAGTCCATGTCTTACATGAAAACTCTACGCGCCCCCCCTCTCCCTGACAGGTAAGCGCAGTTTGCGCTTTTCCTTGGGGCGCTATGGTCAACATTCCCAGAAAACAAACTGCACCGAAACGATGAAACCGCATATTTTTTAACATATAAGGCCTTTTTATAAGGTCGTTTTGTGATTACCATCAAAGACGTTTTACAAATTACAACATCTTTCAACTTTAAAAGATACCATCTAGAATCTTATGTCTTTCCCTATTTCTTACGAAACGGCCGATGCTGTCGATAGTGCAGCACATCTCATTCAGGTTGCCCTGACACCTGTTTTTATGCTCTCCGGGATCGGGACGTTAATCAACGTCTTTAATACACGCCTTGCCCGCGTTTCAGACCATCTGGAAGATGTCCGCAAACAACTTGTCGCTCCCGCTCCCGACCCTCAAAGCAATACCCGTCCTCTTTATACACAAGATCAACTCCGAACACATGAAACACAATTATGTCGTCGCATTTTTGTTCTTGATGTTGCTATCTTCCTTAATGGTATAGGAGGAGCCTCTACTTGTGCTGCAGCGTTAGCACTCTTTGTCGGCTCCCTAAGAGATGCCAGTACATCCACATGGCTACTTCTCTTTTTTGGAATCGCATTATCCTGCACTGTCGGCGCGCTTTTCTTTTTCCTCGCAGATACGTTACTTAGCTGGCACAGTATACGCCGAGGTTATTTTTTTGTACTTAAATTAAAGAAAACACATAAAAATTGAAATTTTATTCTGAAAAGCCCTCATAAAACCTTAACCGTTAAAGAGCTTAGGCATTTATGCATTTTTTGCAGATCTGCCTCTTAATGATGGCTGTTGTTTTAAAACAATTTCTGGCGCTTGGTGACCACACTTATCTTAATTATCACAAACGGCTCGGCCAACACATCATGCCATCTTTAACTCTTCTGCACTTAATTAATCTGCCTATTCATTTGCTCGTACAATTCTCCATGATTGGCATAATCCCTGTATTAGGGGCCTCTATCATTTCATCAATTGCCTCTCTTGCATCTCGTCGTATCTCTCGACATTAAAAACTACGCAGCATTATTCCAAATAAGATTTGGGATCGAGGCGGCGGCGCCAGATGTCGCTGATTAAACTCCCTACAATCCCCAGCAACATACCAACTGATGTAGCCCCCACCCACTGAGCGGGCATATAAGCCATCAGAACACCAGCCCCTCCAGCAATAACCCAGTTTAAGGTTCCCATTAAAGCGGAAGCAGCTCCTGCTTGATGCCCATGATGGGTTAAGGCCAAAATACCAGCATTAGGCCCCACAAAACCTAAGGCAAAAATAGAACACCATATTAAAAAACATAATATCCACGGATTGTGAGAGCCGACCCAACCCAATTCACACACACAAAACGCAAGACATGAAGATACAAACACCATCATCATTCCTGCTTCCATTACCCTTGTAAATAAATAATATTGCGACAATTTTGCATTAATCTGTGTTCCAATAATAAAACCCATGCCATTCATACTAAATATAATTGCAAATTCTTTCGGCGAAAAATTCAAAATGCCCTCATATAAAGACGGAGCATTCGATAAATAAGCAAACATCGTAAACGTACTAAAACTAACAACTAATGTAGACGAGCAAAATAAAGGCTCTCTCAACAAACCCCAATACCGGGCAGCCACACCGCTGACTGGCAATGTAAACCGTTTTTCAGGCGGTAATGTCTCTGGCAGTAAAAACCACGTCCCGATTAAGAGACAGCAGCCAAAAATTGCACCAGCCCAAAAAATTAAGCGCCAACTCCCCAGCCCAAGTAATAGCCCCCCAATAGATGGGGCCAGCAAAGGGCCTATTCCAAAAATAAGCATCAACTGCGACATAAGACGAACGCCAGCGGCGCCATTTGCAACATCCCGAACCATAGCTCGGGGCGCTACAGATGTAGTGGCTCCCCCCATTGCAGCAATAAATCGCAAAAAACAAAATAAGTAAAAATTTGTCACCACAGCCAGTAATGCAGACGCAATAATATAAACACACAAACCAACTAAAAGAGGTTTTTTACGCCCATATCGATCACACAGCGGGCCTAATGTGAACAAACCAAGCGCTAACCCCAACATCCAGGCTGTCAGAGTGATTTGCGCAGAACCACTTCCATAACCTAAATCTCTTTCCATAACTGGAAAAGCTGGCAGATACATGTCTGTTGAAACAGGACCTAACGCAAAGATTAAACCAACAAGCAATCTCACAACGGGAGTGAAAACAGCGTCAACAGAAAGCGACCGAGCAGGTAAAGACAAAGAAGCACCACATTGAAAATAAATTCATAAAAAAAAGGTATCTCCTTGCATTAAAGAGATACCTTTCTGCGTTTTTCAATCTTTTCTTAGTAAAAATACATTTTAAAAAGTTATTTTGGCCAGTTTTCAACGATCTGTTTCTTCACGCTCTCCGGAAGACCAACGTAATTTAAACGAATATTTTCAGCGTCCCCATGCTCTAAACCCCAAACAAAGAAATCATGCACGGCTTTAGCAGTCTTCTGGTCTTTTATATCTGTCGGCACCAAAGCAAATGTAGCCGTTACAATGGGCCATGCTCCTGCTCCATCCATATCCAACAAACTCACAGCCCCGTGGTCAGCACTACTCCAGTTTGCTGCATTCACGGCTTCTGTGAAACTCTTTAATGTTGGTAAAACAAATGCTCCAAAATGATTTTTTAAACGCGCAATTGTTAAATGGTTCTGAGCGGCATAAGCATACTCAACATATCCAATTCCACCTTCTGTTTGCCTTACCATCGCAGCGACACCATCATTCCCACGCGCGCCAGCACCACCGGGCCATGCAATAGATGTTCCCGCCCCCAATTTTTGTTTCCACTCTGGAGACACCAGAGAAAGATAGGATGTAAACACAAAACTTGTACCGGAACCATCTGCCCGATGGATAGGAGCCACTTCTGTTTCAGGTAATGCAATATCTGGGTTCAAAGCTTTAATACGCGCGTCGTCCCATTCCGTAATTTCACCATCATATAAAGCCGCAATGGTTGAACCATCCAACTTGAGATGGCCTGATGCCACGCCGGGAACATTTACCACAACAACCACGCCACTCATTACGGTTGGGAATTGATAAAGGTGCGTAGCTGCCAAACGCTCACCAGACATTGGTTTATCTGATGCTCCAAAATCAACCGTCTTAGCAATAACCTGATCCTGCCCAGCGCTAGAACCAACACTTTGATAATTCACACGCAGCCCAGATTGCTGTTTTACAGCATCTCCCCACGCTCCATATATAGGAGCCGCAAAGCTTGACCCTGCACCTGTAATATCTTCTGCCTTCACAGAAGATGCAGCAAAAAGCCCCATACAAATCATGACGGTATAACTGAAAAGCGTACGCTTGTTCTTGATCATGTACGATCTCTATTCGCGTAGTTGATTGACCTTCTTTTTCTATCGAGGCCCCTCCCCAGCGAATAGAGGGAAAGATATGATACTTTCATGACACAATCAAAATATGATGCACAAAAAACACAGAAACCTTTTGATATAAATATGAATAACGTTTTTTACATAATCCCTACAGACAATAACCCAAGGTTTTATTAGAAAACTGAACCAGTGTCATAAAAATGCAATGATACCGTCATGAAACCTTCCCATTATTCATGACAAAAAATACGCTAATGCGCGATGTCATAACCCCGCGGCCCGATGATTCAAGGACCCATCGCACCCATGACTTTCTGCTTCCGAAGAACACCTACTCTTCTTGCAACCTCAACACTGATCTCTGCCGGCATCCCATTTGCTCAAGCGCATGGAGCAGACCAAATGGAAATCATGGAACGGCAAATCCGCGCCATGCAAGCCCAGCTCAATGCCATGAAGAAGGAACATGCCGCCGAAGTAAAAAAAGCACGGGCTATTATTGCTCGACAACGAGAAGAAGCAGAAAACAATCCTTACGCCACACGCCGCACCTACCTCGGACCAGCATCTCACTTCGCCACAGGCGGGCAAGGAAGCTGGACCGTTAATCAGCCTATGCTTGCCCCCCCCAGAACAGCAAGCACGCCGTATGGTGAAGTTACAGGTACACCACCTGCACACTCCAGCCTCTATGGTCCTTTACGCCGCGGACAAATCCAAGTTGGCGGGATCCGAATTACATTAGGCGGGTTTGCAGAAGCCGCTGGTATGTGGCGTTCACGTAATACCGCATCTGATATTTCAACGGGATTTAATGCCATCCCTTGGGGTAATGACCCCGCCCACCATATGAACGAGTTCCACCAATCCGAACGCCAAAGCCGCCTCGCAGCACTGGTCGAAGGAAAAATCACTCCCAATTTAGAAGCAGATGGTTACATAGAGACAGACTTCCAAGGAGCGGGATCTTCCTCTAATTCACGCCAGTCCAATTCATACGTGCTACGTACACGCGTCTTTTACGGAGAGCTAAAAGATCGTGCGGATGATCTTCAAGTTTTAGGTGGCCAGAACTGGTCCCTTATCACAATGTTTAACAAAGGCATGTCTGCCCGTGATGAACAAATCCCCCTAACAATCGAAGCGCAATACGTTCCCGGGTTTAACTGGACACGAAACAGCCAGATCCGAATCGTAAAAGGATTTGATAACAGCAAATACCACGCTGGTCTCTCCATCGAGAATCCATCTGCCGTTCCCTCAGGCACTCCCTATGAACCCACAGGTACGACTGTCACCTATAAACAAAACGGAACCAACGTTAATAACCCCAATACATATTACAGCACAGACATAGCCCCGGACGTTGTAGCCAAACTATCGGCTGACCCCGGATGGGGACATTACGAGGTTACAGGCGTTCTGCGCTTCCTACATGACCGAACGAGTAAACTAGGGGGAGGAACAAGCCATACTACCGTGGCCGGAGGCGGTGGCGGTGGGCTGATACTGCCCCTCATTAAAAAGAAACTCTATTTTCAGGCCTCTGGTCTCGTTGGTGTCGGCATTGGTCGATACGGCACGTCTAACATCCCCGATTATGCTTTTAACCAAAATGGGTCTCCCAACCCCCTTCCAGAAGCCAACGCGCTCATTGGCCTTTACGGCAATCCTACCAAAGCATTACGCCTCTATGGCTATGCTGGCGCCGAAGAAGTCACCTCTCGTAAATATTTCAACGCCAATGGCAAATCTTACGGTTACGGAAACCCTCTTTATAACATGTCAGGCTGCAATACCGAGCTAAGCTCTGTCTGCGCTGCCGGAGCGAACGTACATACTGTTGCTCAAGCGACGACTGGTTTTTGGTATGACTACCTAAAGGGCGATTACGGTACGATCCGCATCGGGGGCCAATACTCCTACACCTATGAAAATGCCTTCTCTGCTGTGGGAGGCCGCCCTCATACAGATGATAATATGTTCTTTATGTCACTCCGTTATATGCCGTTTAATTAACGTTTGAACCTTTGCAACTCCCCTGTTGTTCGCACAAAGGGGAGTTTTTTATGCACAAGGTTTGCCCGATCGCCATATGAAGGCTATGCAGTGCACATCAGCAAGAGGCTTTTGTTATGCGTATAGCAATGATCGGTGGTGGGTATGTTGGTCTGGTATCAGGTGCCTGCTTTGCAGAATTTGGAACAGACGTCGCAATTGTGGAGCAAGACCCTCACAAACTAGACGCTCTTTTAAATGGTCGTATCCCTATTTATGAACCTGGGCTCGATGCCATCGTCAGTAAAAATACTGAAACAGGCCGTCTCACTTTTGGAAACGACCTTGCTGCGGCCATCGCAAATGCAGATGCCGTCTTCATCGCTGTTGGCACCCCGACACGGCGCGGAGATGGGCATGCTGATTTAAGTTACGTGTATGCTGCGACACGAGAAATAGCCAAGGCTGCTAAAAACAGTCTTCTTATTGTTACAAAATCAACCGTTCCGGTTGGCACTGGTCGGCAAGTCGCACAAATCTTAAAAGATGAAAGACCAGATATAGAGTTCTCTGTTGCGTCTAACCCTGAGTTCCTCCGAGAAGGCAGCGCCATTGATGACTTTATGCGCCCAGACCGGGTTATCATAGGGATTGATAATACATCTCCTGAGCAAGCCGACCGGGCAACCGAAATTATGCGCGAACTCTATCGGCCATTATACCTCATTGAAGCGCCTATCGTTTTTACAGATCTTGAAACAGCAGAACTAACTAAATACGCGGCCAATGCCTTTCTTGCCATGAAGGTTACGTTCATTAACGAAATGGCTGACCTTTGTGAAAAAGTTGGTGCGAATATCCATGATGTTGCCAAAGGAATGGGATTAGATCGGCGCATCAACCGGCGCTTTCTCCATGCGGGGCCGGGATATGGCGGGTCTTGCTTCCCAAAAGATACGCGCGCTTTAACAGCGATCGCTCAAGATGCGGGCATGCGCTCGCGCTTGGTTGAAACAACGATCGAAATTAACGAAGCACGTAAAAGCCAAATGGCTGAACGCATTATTGCAGCAGCCGGCGGCAGCGTTCATAGCAAGAAAATCGGAGTTCTGGGGCTGACATTCAAGCCTGATACAGATGATATGCGAGAAGCAGCATCTTTGCCTATTTTAACGCGCCTATGCGATGAAGGTGCCCACATACAGGCTTTTGATCCTGAAGGAATGGATGCAGCACGCCCTCTTCTGCCAGAGGTAATCGATTACCGGCAAGATGCTCTTTCCGCGGCAGAAGATGTCGATATTCTCGTCATTCTAACGGAATGGAATGCATTCCGGGCTATTGACCCTAAGCGTTTGCGCGAGACCATGCGTGGCGATATTATCATTGATCTACGCAATATATGGAAACCAGAAAGCTTTAGAGCCGCGGGCTTTAAGTACAGTTCTATTGGGCGTCCATAAAAATTCCCCTCATACTTTTTCTGTATGAGGGGGAATAAACATTAATCTCTATTCACAGGGGCAAAAGTGCCATCCCGCAAATGCTGCTCCAGTTCTTCCAAAGATTGACCTTTTGTTTCTGGAACATAACGCCACACGAACCATATTGAAGCTGCATTAATAAAAGCAAAACTCCAAAAAGTAATGCCGGCACCCAGCATTTGCACCATTGAAAGCGTCGTCAAGGAAATAACCAAGTCTGCTCCCCAGTGAGAAGCCGCCACCAAACTCATCCCCTTACCACGAGCGGACAAAGGATAAACCTCAGCGCCAACAAGCCACACTGCAACTGAAAGACTACCGGTATTAAAGACCGTATACGCAATCAAGGCGGCAACCGTTACCCATGTGCCCCACCCGGTAGAGAGGTGAAAAACAAACATTGCCCCAAGAATAATCAATGCAATGACAGCACCAGGGATCATACGCAACATCAAAGAGCGACGCCCCCAACTATCAACAGCCCATCCACCAAACAACGTTGCACAGACCATCGCAAATCCAACGACAACAGATGTTAGAAGTGCAGAGGATTGACCAAAGCCCGCATCTGAAAATATTGTTGGTGCGTAATATAAAACAGCATTAATTCCGGTTAATTGACACAGCAGAGCAATACCAACAGATGCAACAACAGCAGGCCGCACCCAAGGCTTCTTTAACTCTGACCAAGACCCCTGAGTATCATGATTGCTTAAAATGCTCTTTAGCTCATTTTCTGCGGCAGTATCATTATCTCGTAGTAGTTTTAAAACTTCGAGCGCTTCTTCTTTGTTGCCTTTTAATGCCAACCAACGTGGGCTATTTGGCAAAAAGGCCATCCCTAAAAACAGAATAACAGCAGGAAGCATTCCTATACCAAGCATGATGCGCCAGCTATAGTTCTGTAAGAAATACCCGACTAAAAAAGAAATCGTAACACCCGACACGACCGCTAACTGGAACGCAACAACCAACCGTCCACGCTTATTAGCAGGCGACATTTCTGCAATATAGATCGGGACAATCTGAGATGCCGCACCAATAGCAAGCCCTAGAACTAAGCGGGCAGCAGATAGAACCTCAACATTCGTGGCAAAAGCGGCTACAAATGTTCCCACAATAAACAAAAAGGCCGCCACCATAACAGTGCGTCGACGGCCAAATCGATCCGAAAGTGTGCCAGCCATCAGACACCCCAAAAGGGCACCAAAGATAATAGCCGACGTTACAATTTCAGAGCCGATCGTACTTAGGTGAAACTCTTCTCTAATCTGCAGCAAAGCAGACGAAATAATCCCTGTATCATACCCGAAGAGAAGTCCACCCGTCGCTGCGATCATGGCAACAAAGTTGGTTAACTTTTCTCCTTGTAATTTTCTTCCAATATTATACGCATGCATAGTGATTACCTTTTCTGCTCATGCAGATTGTTTCAACAATCTTTAATGCGTCAGAGACGATAAATCACTTCACAAAACAGATACTTTTTATTTCTGTACTTTATAGAGAAAATATATCTGCCGTAAAAATAAATAATGCTATCAGCTGTTATTTATATACTGATAGCATTACCTCCTTATGAGCGGATATTTTTAACGATGAATTTACTCAATTCATCGACTGTTTCTTTTTCTGTCCTATTCCCTATGAGGCGTAAATCCGCAGAAACAGGTTCCTCGTAGGGAGCTGATACCCCTGTAAATTCAGGAATCTTTCCATCCCTCGCTGCGGCATAGAGCCCTTTAGGATCCCGCTCTTCACACACCGCAAGAGGTGTATCGATAAAGATTTCCTTAAAATCCACTCCCACAATTTGACGTGCGATATCTCGGTCTGCCTGTAACGGGGAAACCAAAGCAACAATCACAACTTGTCCACTATCGGATAAAATTTTTGCGACATGAGCTGCACGCCGAATATTTTCAGTCCGATCTTCTGGAGAGAAGCCGAGATCCCGGCATAAACCGGCACGTAAAGTATCCCCGTCTAAAACCGTGACCTTTACCTGCTTTTCAACAAGAGTCTCTTCAACCGCACGCGCTAGCGTACTTTTACCCGACCCGGGCAATCCAGTTAGCCAGAACACGCCATTTCCATGGCCATGCAAGCGTTTCTGTTGTTCAGCGGTAACACGACTTGCCGTAGGATGAATGGCACGTTCTCCGCTCTCCAACTGAGCGGCTCCCAATAAAGGGGCACCTCCTACAATCCGTTGATGACGGTCCACCAATACACCGCGGCCATCTCCCATTCCTGGGACAAACGAATCAAATAATATGGAATGTGAAGTCGTTAACGTAATTTCTGCAAAGCCATCGGACGGGACTTCATCAGCTTGCTTTAATACGAGATCATCCAGATCAACGACAGCATCAATTGATGCCACTGTCACATCATATTCTGCTGTTGCAATGCGAAGGGTAAAGCTTTCCCCAACACGCAGAGGCTCGCCTCTCAACCAGAACAAACGCGTGCGAATACGAGCTGACCGTTCAGGCGCCTCACCTTCTCGATCCGCATGGAAAAGAAGATCCCCTCGATCAGGGACAAGATCTGGCTCTAATCTTAATGCAATCGATTCTCCTGCCCCCGCCACGGGACACTCTGCCGCATGCCAGCGTGCAACCTCAGCTACCGTTGCAACTTGCCCTTGCACTCCAATAACAAGGCGGTCGCCTTTTCGAACGGTTCCCCGCTCTATGCGACCGGCAACATACCGAACCCCATCAAAGCGATACACGTCCTGAACAGGCATACGAAACGGTAACGCAACACGAGATGTTGGAGGAGGAACGTTGGCTAAAGCCTCTACAAGCGTAGGCCCTTTATACCATGCTGCACGTTCGGATCGTGCGGCAATATTATCACCATCTCGAGCCGAAGCAGGAATAACTGCTTCTACCTCTATTTCCAAACGCCCTAAAAGCTGACGAACATCAATCTCAGATTGAAGAATTTTTGCTTCATCAAAATCAAGCACATCGGCTTTATTTAATAAAACAATGACATGCCGAATCCCGATAAGACGCAAAAGCATAGCATGACGGCGGGTTTGCTCCTGCGCCCCGTCTTTAGCATCCACGACCAACACAGCCGCTTCGGCATCAGCCGCGCCTGTGATCATATTCCGTAAAAACTGACGATGCCCTGGGGCATCAACAATCACAAACTCACGTGTTCCAAGCCGGAAAGGAATACGTGTTGAATCTACCGTAACACCTTGGTCACGCTCAATCTGCAAGGAATCGAGCAAAAAGCTCCACTCCACCGTCAAACCACGTTTGCGACTGCTTTCTACAATTTGCGCAAGCTTACCATCTTGGAGGCTATCAGTATCGTAGAGCAAACGCCCGATGAGTGTGGATTTACCATGATCGACATGCCCCACAATAACAATTGGCGTTGGCGCAGCGCGATGTGCTGCTGGAAAGTTTTTAATTGCGTTAATATCACCCATTTTACAAATACCCTGCTACACGCAAACGCTCAAATGCATCTTCTGATTCATGGTCCATAGCGCGGCCAGCACGCTCAGATGTTTTACTATTTTCAAGTTCAGCAATCACTTCAGCGACCGTTGATGCATTACTTTCAATCGGGCTGGTAATGTCTTGGTCTCCTAAAGAGCGGTACCGCTTGCCTTCTTTTGCAAAGTAAAGATCGACCAGAGGAATGCCTTCACGTTCAATATAACGCCATATATCAATCTCTCTCCACGCCAAAAGCGGATGCACACGAATATGCATCCCATCTTCATAGGGTGTCGCGTATTGATCCCAAAACTCAGGAGGTTGGTTGCGCACGTCCCACCGATGGCCACTCCCTCTGGGGCTGAAAACACGCTCTTTAGCGCGTGTCGCCTGCTCATCTCGGCGAATACCAGCAATAACACCACGCAACTGATGTTTATCGATCAAATTCGCTAACCCAGCGGTTTTACGTGCAGCAGAACGAGCAGCCGGTGGTAATGAGGGATCTATCTCTTCAACAGGGGGGCAATCCCCCAAAAGCAAATCAAGATTCCATTTTTGGTGTATTCATCACGAAACGCATACATTTCTGGAAATTTTTTCCCCGTATCGACATGCATCACAGGAAATGGAATGCGGCCCATAAAAGCTTTACGTGCAAGCCAAACCATCACGTTACTATCTTTTCCCAAAGACCAAAGTAACGATAATGGTTTCAGCTTCCGATAGGCCTCTCGTAAAATAAATATGCTCTGCGCCTCAAGCTGATCCAGATCATCCATTATGCGCGGTTCTGGCTGTGTCATTACTCGCTCCATTTTACGACGGCCGATGAATGCCGCACTCTGTTTTTAACATACCAGACCAACGCCCAGCGCGTCCGTCCTCACCTTCTCCAACCGGACGCGTACAAGGAGCGCACCCAATTGATTTATAATTCCTAGCAACCAAAGGATGACGAGGGAGGTTTCTACGCCTCATCTCGGCTTCGACCTTTTCTGGCCCCCATCCTGCCAGTGGATTAATTTTTACAGTCCCGTCACTCTGCGGGTCTACGACCTGAAGGGCAGCACGCGTCTGAGCTTGACTACGCTTTCTTCCCGTCAACCATAAATCAAATTCTGGTAATACCACATCCAAAGGCTCAACCTTACGTAACGCACAACATGCATCAGGATCAAACATCGCTAGCTGATCTTCCGGATCTCGCTCTGCCAAAGCATGGTGAGACGGCTCTATCGTTCGAACATCTGTTAAGCCTAACACCTCAACCAGTTCATCACGATAAGAAAGTGTTTCTGGGAAGTGACGTTTTGTATCTAAAAAGAACACGGGGGTAGAAACATCACCCTGCGCAACTTCACTCAACAAAACAGCAGACTCTGCTCCAAAGGACGAGATAACCGCAACACGTCCATGAAACGTTTTGAAAATTTCCTCTAAAACTTCCGTCTCTGGTGTTTCTAATAAATGTTGAAGTTCAGATTGGGAGAGAGGCATCTACTGCTTCCATATCATAACCAGATAAACCAAAATGGTTTTCTGCCATGAACACATAAGGATATCCACGCGCACATTCAATGATTTATTTATTTTAACTATTTTTTATAGTTTTATAATCCCCCATTTCCATAATTCCTAAAGGCCTTTATAAGCTTTATGTACAAATCTATTCTTCATATCGTTCTCAATACAGAACGCACAGTAAAGTGAGGCAACCCGATGCTACTACGTTCAATGACTATAGCATTGAAATCACTTTTCTTAGCGTCTGTCGCTGTTTGTAGCTTGTCTGTTAATGCACAGGCGGCTCGTGTATCCATGTCTGGTGAAGACCTCGATCTATCCATTCCATGCACAGGTCAGGTGAAGATTACAGTTGATCCATCCATGAAAGATGGTGCTACTCTTGATAGCACAAACTCAGCGCAGCTTATTATGCGTACTGGTAAAGAAGATGATGAGAGCCGCATTTCCATCACGACAAAAAGCTGTTCTCCCGCGGGAAAAGTATCGATCAGTGTATCGCCCAATACAGGCGTGTCCATCCATGACAGCCACGACACTCATTTTGTAATCGTAGGCAAACTTGCATCCCTTGAAGCGAGCCTCGATTCATCATCTTTGGATGTTTCAAACACTCAATCTCTTGATTTAAGTATGCATGGCTCATCCTCTGCCCATGTTGGATCCGTTGAGAGGGCTGCACAAATTGTTGCTTCTGGTACATCTCAATTTACAGCGGACAGCGCTCAGCTTGCGGCCTTATCCGCTCAATTAACAAACAATGCGTCCTTATCGATCGCTCAAGGGAACATTGATGCACTAACTATTGTCACCAACGATGCCGCTTCAGCCACTATTCTGGGAAATGCTTCAGTTGCTACCGTCACAGCGAATGGAACAGGAACCGTAAATATTGAACGCGTAGCAGGACCTGTAGTCAGAACAGGATCAGGCACAGTGCATGTTGGCGCACCCAATGGTGTTGTTTACCGCCCCACGCCCCCAACACCTCCCGCACCCAGCCAGTCTTCCCCTGTACCCCCACCCCCCAATACACCGCAGCCGAATATGCCAGCCATAGTAACGCCTCCTCCCTCTCCACCTGTCGCTCAGCAACCGACTACATTACCTCACCCACCAATAGCCAACTCTCTTACAACACCAGCAATCAATCCTCCGATGGCCACACCGCCTTCGCCATCGATAGCTACGCCAAGCGTTTCTGCAGAAAACAAGGAAACAAAGACAACACATTAAAAATTATTATTCATCAACAATCATTTAAAGAGTTTCCCGCTTGAAAATATTAATGATAATAAAAACAAACTTTGACGTATTGTTATAAGCAGGCTAGGTGCATAAAGAGTGAATGCTATACTTGATCTCATAGCGGCTCTTGGTCGCGCTTTTCTAAACCTTCTTCGTCAATCTGGCGCTCTGGCCATGTTTGCCGTGGCAGGGCTGTCTCATTTGATACGGCCTCCTTTTTATTGGCGCATTTTCTTTACAAGTCTGATTGAGACAGGGTTCTTCTCTTTACCTGTTGTGGCTTTGACGGCGCTTTTTTCTGGTGCGGTGATTGCTCTTCAATCCTATATCGGGTTTGGGCAATACCATGTGCAAAGTGCCATTGCTGGAATTGTTGTTCTGGCCGTCACACGTGAATTAGGGCCTGTTCTTGCCGGCTTGATGGTAGCAGGGCGCGTTGGGGCTGCAATGTCAGCCGAAATTGGAACGATGCGCGTCACAGATCAAATTGATGCCCTGACGACACTCTCAACCAACCCGATGAAATACCTTGTAACACCTCGCTTGCTTGCAGGAACTTTAGCTCTTCCCTGCCTTGTTGTGGTTGCCGATATTCTGGGAGTTATGGGAGGCTTTACCGTCTCAGTCGCCAAGCTTGGCTTTTCTCCCTCTACATATATAACGGCAACATTTGCCTCCTTAAAAGCCATTGATGTTACTGTTGGGTTAGTAAAAGCGGCTGTTTTTGGCTTTATAATTTCTCTTTTAGGCTGCTATCATGGCTATAATAGCCGCGGAGGAGCTGAAGGCGTAGGAGCAGCAACAACGGCTGCTGTTGTAGGGGCTTCAATTCTTCTGCTTCTCTTTGATTATCTTCTAACGGATCTGTTTTTCTCCCAATGAGCACTGCACCAAAAATTCGCATACGAGGCTTGTGTAAGGCATTCGGCTCGAAAGTCGTGCTCGACGGTGTCGATCTCGATATCGAAAAAGGGACCTCCATGGTGGTTATAGGCGGTTCCGGGACAGGTAAATCCGTTCTGCTCAGATGTATTCTGGGGCTTATTGAACCGGATGCAGGCACAATTGAAATCGATGGTCAAAATATTCTGACCATGTCACGCCTCCAGCAAGAGGCGATACGACGTCAAATTGGAATGCTTTTCCAAAATGCAGCCCTTTTTGATAGCATGAGTGTTGGTGATAACATCGCTTTTGGTTTAATCGCCAAGCAAGATAAAAGCCCCAAAACACGTTTATCGCGCTCTCAAGTTACTGATATGACGGGAGAACTTCTAACACAAGTTGGGATGGACCCTTCTGTTGGTTCTCTTAGTCCCTCTGAACTCTCTGGAGGGATGCAGAAACGCGTAGGGCTTGCTCGCGCTATTGCTGGACAACCTGAAATATTATTTTTCGATGAGCCCACCACTGGGTTAGATCCCATTATGGGCGCGGTTATTGATGGGTTAATTGTTGATTGCGTTCAAAAACTGGGGTCAACCGCATTAACTATCACACACGATATGGCATCAGCCCAACGGATTGGTGATCAAGCTGCCATGCTCTATCGAGGGAAAATTGTCTGGCAAGGAAAAGCCTCGGATCTGATGCATTCTGGCAACCCCTATGTTGATCAGTTCACACACGGACGGCGTGAGGGACCTATTTCTATGGAGCTCCGTAAGTGAGCTCTTTTCAACGCAAACCGATTTTAACAAAAAAAACAATTCAACGTATTTTCCTAACTTATATCATAGCCATTCCTATAATTTTTATCCTCTTACGATCTAACGGAAGCCATTATAGCGTTATCGTTCAAGCTCTTTTCTTCTTTCTGATCGTTACTATTTCCAGAGGAATAGCCCATTATATTATCCGTTCTGACCCATAAACATCAATTCTCCAAGAGGATGTCTTGGCTAAAAAACCGCTAAAACATTATATTTGCCAATCCTGTGGTACGAGTTATTCAAAATGGGCTGGGCGTTGCGAAGCCTGTGGAGAATGGAACTCTCTTGTTGAAGAAACAATCGAACCCACCGCACGCAAAACCGGCAAAATAAGTTCTTCTCGCAGGCTCACAACCGTTCGACTGGATGGTGATGCAACACCTCCCCCTCGAATAAAAACAAGTATTAACGAGCTTGACCGCGTTCTTGGTGGTGGATTGGTTCCAGCTTCTGTTGTTCTAGTCGGAGGCGACCCCGGCATCGGCAAATCAACCCTCATGCTTCAAACTACTTGCGCACTCGCTCAATCCGGGCACAACATATTATATGTCTCGGGCGAAGAGGCTGTTGATCAAATTCGCATCCGAGCTCAGCGTCTTGGTTTGGACAAAAAAGTAAAGCACTCGATACGCTTGATTTAGCAGCTTCGATCAATGTGGGAGATATTGTCAACTCCCTCGAGCATGATCGAAAACATACAGTTGTTGTTATTGATTCTATTCAAACCATGTGGCTTGAAAGTGTCGAAAGTTCACCCGGCTCTGTCGCGCAGGTTCGTGCTAGTGCTTTTGAACTGATCAGACTTGCAAAAACATTAGGCTTCGCTCTCATTTTAATCGGCCATGTTACAAAAGAAGGTTCTTTAGCTGGACCGCGTGTTTTAGAGCACATGGTCGATGCGGTCATGTACTTTGAAGGGGACCGAGGCCACCAATTCCGTATCCTTAGAGCAGCCAAAAACCGTTTTGGAGCCACGGATGAAATCGGGGTCTTTGCTATGACGGATCTTGGCCTTCGAGAGGTTCCTAATCCATCCGCTCTCTTTTTAGCGGAAAGAAGAGGAAATATTGCAGGGTCTGCTGTATTCGCAGGGTTGGAAGGAACACGCCCGGTTCTACTCGAAATTCAAGCCCTTCTTTCCCCAAAATCAGGCGATGGCGCTCCAAGGCGTGCTGTCGTCGGTTGGGATACGGCACGTCTCAATATGCTTCTTGCCGTGCTCGATACACGGTGTGGTCTCAAATTGGCGAATATGGATGTTCATTTAAATATTGCAGGGGGTCTACGCGTCAATGAACCTGCGGCTGACCTTGCTGTTGCAGCAGCGCTCATCTCTGCAGCGACAGACAAACCAACTTCCTCAAAAACAGCTTATTTTGGAGAAGTAGGCTTGTCGGGGGAAATCCGGCAGGTCAATCAAACCGACATCCGTCTTAAAGAAGTTAAAAAGCTTGGGTTTGAAAAAGTTATCTGCCCTCGAAAAATTACGTCTGAATCAACACGAAATAATGCGCCGAATGGACTCACTATTAGTGAGGTTGGTCATTTAACCGATCTTGTTAGTTTATTTAGTTCGTGATTATTTCACAAAAATAACCTTTAGTTTATTTCCAAATAGACGCGATTGGTTATAATTATAAAGGATGTTTCTAATCTCATTCTAGGTCGAAGACTTATTATGGACACAATCATATCCAGCAGTGGATACGTTATAGATTCATCTGGCAATGTAACAGTACCTGCTGGGTCGGTTGTTTCAGGACAGCTTGTTTCCGGGGTAACACAATACGTCGCAGGCAGCGCAAACAGTACAACTGTTATTGGTCGAGCTGTTTTTTCTTTTGTCGATTCGTATGTACCAGATCCTTCTTCTCCTGGATCGTGGGTCCTAGCGCCTGGCTTTAGTTATAGTCAAAAATATGGTGCCATACCGCCAATAGGCGCTCAAATTGTTCAATCTGGCGGGACCGCAACCAATACAACTCTCAACAGCACACCTACCGGAACCGGAAGCTTCGTTGGCGCAGGAATTGGCACTTTCGCCTCACAAACCATCGAGAATGGCGGGAAAGCCATTAATACAACAATCCAAGGAAGTCCATTTACCCCAACACCCGGTGTAGGCGGTTTCTATTCGCTAAATACTTACCCTACAACCCAAACCGTAAACAGCGGTGGCTTGATTTCTGGAACCAATGTTAATCTGCTTGGTGTTTCTGTCATTTCCTCTGGTGGTTATGCAACGAATACAACCGTCTCTGGTGGGGATGGTACTTTTGTCATAGGGGCACTCCAATCTTCTGGATGGTTGGGTCAGCTCCCTTTAATGGCGCAACAGATCGTTTCTGGAACCTCTGAAAACATAAATATCCTTTATGATGGCTATGTTCAGGATTTCGGGAATGTCAGTAATGCAACTCTCTCCAGCGGTGGTATTCTTGAAATCGCTTCAGGGGGATCGGTCTCTAATATTACTGTAAATAGCGGAGGAACTGTTGCAATTGATCAAGGCGCTATTTTAAAAACTTCTCTGACTCTTCAAAGTGGCGCAAGTGTTATTTTCTCTGATATTAATGATTCCAATGGAATGGTCAGTTCTCTTATTACCCCAATGTCACAAGGGGCCAGTCAAGGGCACTTACAAGTTCTTTCTGGAGGAACTGTTCTTAAAGATATACCAGTCCAAGGTGATGTCTCAGACACTCTTAGTAATTCGGAACTGACTTACCTTGTAACCTCGCAACGTCAATACGGTATTGGATACACTGATTACTTTTTTCACCCCCTCTCTGCTGGAGCTCTCGGTACTTTCTTGGGGGTGCAACCATATTTCCCATCTTCTTTCGGCACACCTTGTTTCTGCCCTGGAACACTCATTGCAACAGAACAAGGTGAAACCCCTATTGAAGAGCTTACCATCGGAGATCTCGTTCGGACAGCTTCTGGGGAAATTAGGCCCATCCACTGGATTGGACGCCGCTCTTATGATCCGCTCTTTGCTCATGGCAACCGTGATGTCATGCCCATCCTCATTCGCGCTGATGCGCTTGCTCCCGGTCTGCCTCAGAAAGATCTGACCATCTCTCCTTTACATGCCATGTTTATTGATGGATTTTTAATCCCAGCATTACACTTGGTTAACGATCAATCTATTATACAACTCACTCCCTCCACCGAGATTACCTATATCCATCTTGAACTGGAATCACATGATCTGCTGATCGCTAATGGAGCACCGTCTGAAAGCTTTATCGATGACCGCTCTCGCAACATGTTCCATAATGCACACGAATATCAAACCCTATACCCACAAGCGCAACCTCAACCCGCCCATTACTGCGCTCCACGCCTTGAGGACGGTGTCGAATTGGCTCAAATCCAAACAAGGATTAATCAACGCGCCAAAAACCTATTCCCCCTCCATAAACTTACAGCCTAAATGAACACCCCCATCACACCTATAGAGAGCCTTCTTGGACATGTTCCCAAAGACGGGTCTCTAGCTGGGTTTGGGCCTTCGGGAGGGGCCTAATCCAGCCGCTCTCTATTTAGCGGAAAAGAGAAGAGATATTGCAGGAAGTACTCATGTCAATAACCCGAACCTGAGCTAACCTCGCTGTTGCGGCAGCGTTAATATCTGCCCTCGAAAAATTACGCCTGAATCAACACGGAATAATACCCCGAATAGACTTAATATTAATGAGGTTGGTCATTTAACCAATATTGTTAATTTTTTTAATCGTGACCTTCACCTAAAAAGTAAATTTTAATTGATTTATTAATTATCCCGACTAGTTATACATATTAATATTATTTGTAATCACCTAAATACTCACCGGAGAACTAACATGGATACATCCAGTGGCGGATACATTATAGACTCATCAACCGGCAATATCACCATTCCAAAAGATTCAGTAGTATCCGGGCAGCAGGTTTCCGGAGTAACTCAAAACGTTACAGGAAGTGCAACCGACACAACCGTCATGGGTGGGCCTTCCTTGAGTGCTTCTGGTCCTATAAACAATGCTTATTACCCTCCTGGAATTCAGACTATACAATCGGGTGGGACTGTAACGAACACGACTATTATAGCAGATGGCATTAATGGCTATACTTATGGACAGTTTTTCTCTGCTCTAGCCTCTCAAACCATTGAAAATGGTGGACGAGCGATTAACACAACTCTTCAAGGGAACCTTAAAAATCCCCTTATCGGCACAGGAATAGCTGCCAATTATACTGTCAGTAATTTTTTAGCTTCACAAATTGTGTCCTCTGGAGGACAAGCCTCTGGAACCAATATTACGCCTGATGGACAATCTACTATTCTTTCTGGCGGATATGCAACAAATACCACCCTTCAAGGAGCCCAGAGCAATGTTCAATTGGGCAACTTTATATCTCAAAACGCAACAGTACCTTCACTTGCCCAGCAAATTGTTTATGGTACGTCCGAAAATATAAATATTCTCTCAAACGGCTATGTTAAAAATTTTGGTAACATTAATAACGTAACCGTCTCTAGCGATGGTGTACTGGAAGTAGCCTCCGGTGGAACCGCATCTAACATTACCGTAGCAAGTGGGGGTACCCTCGATATTGATCAAGGCGCTGTTTTTAACACACCGATTACCATTCAAAGTGGTGGGAATATCATTTTTTCCGATATTAATAATTCAAATGGCCTCATCAGCTCTTACATCACACCGCTTTCCGCAGGGGCACAAAAAGGAGAACTACAAGTCCTTTCAAGCGGCGTAACGCTCAAAAATATTCCTGTCCAAGGAGATATTTCAACCCCGCTTAGTAATAGAGCAATTAATTACAGCAATAAATCTTATGACCAATATGGCAATGTTATTTATGATCAAGCAGCCTCTTCTGACCTACGCCCCTTCCCGACAGGAGCTCTAGAAACATCATTGGGCACGCCTTATTTGTTTTCTGCCTTTGGCACACCTTGTTTCTGCCCTGGAACGCTCATTGCAACAGAAGAAGGTGAAACTCCTATTGAAGAACTCACCATCGGCGATCTCGTTCGGACAGCTTCTGGAGAGCTCAGACCCATCCACTGGATTGGACGCCGCTCGTATGATCCGCTCTTTGCTCATGGCAACCGTGATGTCATGCCCATCCTCATTCGCGCTGACGCCCTTGCTCCCGGTCTGCCTCAGAAAGATCTGACCATCTCTCCTTTACATGCCATGTTTATTGATGGATTTTTAATCCCAGCATTACACTTGGTTAACGATCAATCTATTATACAAATCACTCCCTCCACCGAGATTACCTATATCCATCTTGAACTGGAATCTCATGATCTGTTGATCGCTAATGGAGCACCGTCTGAAAGCTTTATCGATGATCGCTCTCGCAACATGTTCCATAATGCACACGAATATCAAACCCTATACCCAGAGGCTCAATCACAACACGCTCATTACTGTGCTCCACGCCTCGAAGAAGGCGCCGAACTGGCTAAAATCCAAACCAGAATTAATCAACGTGCTAAGCATCTCTTCTCTACAGAAAAACTCACAGCCTAAATGAACAAACCCATCACTTCTTTTCTCGGTCACGTGGACGTTTACAACCACAATCATATTGCTGGCTGGGCTCCGCCCCCAGCCATATGATTTTCAGTTTGAGCTAACGATACTCAAAAATATTAAGGCTATCCCTTGTTCTATTTAACCATACAATAAGAGCAAGATTCTTAATTTAATATCATCCTCCATTAGAAGAGTTTACCATAAATATTCAACTAATAAGGTAAATTACTTAAATAAAGTATCACTTTCATTCAAAAAAAATCTCAATAAATATGACACAAACATAACGATTAGTTTAATTTTTATATATCGTTAAAAAATATATAATAAGCCTACTATTAAATAGGATTTTTGGAGATATGTTATGGATACAACATCCAGTGGTGGATACATTATAGACTCATCTACCGGAAATATCACCATTCCAAAAGGTTCGATTATATCAGGGCAAATCGTTTCCGGGGTAACGCAATACGTTAACGGAAGTGCAATCGGTACATTAGTCAATTTTGTCAGTGCAGAAAGATTTCTTCCTCAAGACAACGCCTATCCTCCCAGCATTCAGATCGTACAATCTGGTGGCGTTGTAAGTAATACAACTATTATCTCTTCAGACACTCCTAGTCTAACTAATGGAGACCAGCCTTACACCCTTTTAGCGTCACAAAGCATTGAAAATGGAGGAACAGCAATCAACACAACCCTTCAAGGGGATTTCGCTAATTTCGGCGTCGGCACAGGAGAAAAATACTATGATGGAAGTGGCTATGTAGCTCCACAAATTGTATCCTCAGGCGGGCAAGCCTCCGGAACAAATATCAATTCCCTTGGAAAATCTACCATTTTATCCGGTGGATATGCAACAAATACCACCCTTCAAGGAAGCAGTTATTACGCTGCGCTCGGCGATAACTCCGCACTAATACCTACACTCGCCCAGCAAACTGTATCCGGTACATCCGAAAATATAAATATCCTCTCAAACGGCTATGTTAAAAACTTTGGTAGTGTCAATAACGTCACCGTTTCTAGTAACGGGCTTTTGGAAATAACTTCTGGCGGAATAGCCACAAATATTACTGTAGCAAGCGACGGTACCATCGATATTGATCAAGGCGCTATTTTTAACACACCGATTACCGTTCAAAGTGGTGGTAATATCATTTTTTCCGATATCGATAATTCAAACGCCGTCATCAGCTCTCACATCACACCTCTTTCCGCCGGGGCACAACAAGGGGAGTTACAAATCCTTTCAAGCGGCGTCATTCTCAAAAATATTCCTGTCCAAGGAGATATTTCAACACCAATGAGCAATACAGCAGTAGGTTACAGCAGCACATATTATAACTACTATCATACCCCTGTTTATGACCCCGCAGCTTCCTATTATTTACGTCCAATGAGCAGTGGTTCTCTCGAAACTTCATTCGGAAAACCTTTTGTATTTTCTGCTTTAGGAGGCGGTACAGCTTGTTTTTGCCCAGGTACCCTCATTGCAACAGAACAAGGTGAAACTCCTATTGAAGAGCTTACCATCGGAGATCTTGTTCAAACAGCTTCTGGGGAAATCAGACCCATCCACTGGATCGGACGCCGCTCTTATGATCCGCTCTTTGCGCACGGCAACCGCGATGTTATGCCCATTCTCATTCGCGCTGATGCCCTCGCTCCCGGTCTGCCTCAGAAAGATCTGACCATCTCTCCTTTGCACGCCATGTTTATTGATGGATACTTAATCCCAGCATTACACTTGGTTAACGACCGTTCTATTATACAACTCACTCCATCCACCGAGATTACCTATATCCATCTCGAACTGGAATCTCATGATCTGCTGATCGCTAATGGAGCACCGTCTGAAAGCTTTATCGATGATCGCTCCCGCAACATGTTCCATAATGCACACGAATATCAAACCCTATACCCACAAGCGCAACCTCAACCCGCCCATTACTGCGCTCCACGCCTTGAGGACGGTGTCGAATTGGCTAAAATCCAAGCAATGATTAATCAACGCGCCAAGAACCTTTTCCCCCTCCATAAACTTACGGCCTAAATGAACACACCCATCACACCTATAGAGAGCCTTCTTGGACATGTTGACGTTTGTAACCGTCAACATGTGGCGGGGTGGGTTAACCCCCTCACAGACAACGGAGAACCTGCAACTCTTTGTATTCTCCAAAATGGTGTCCCTCTGGCTCACATTGTTGCAGATCTTTTCCGAGCAGACCTTCAGGCCATCCGTCAGGGCTTTTGTGCTTTTGAGTATATTTTCCCAGAGCGTTTCAATTATGAAGGGGGTGTCATTGAGGTTATCAATGTATCAACCCAAACACCTTTACCGGGCTCCCCCATCTCAGTTGATCCCATTGCGGCTGAGTTACATGGAACCATTGATATTGTAGATAAAAAACATATAGCCGGATGGATCTATGATAAATTATCCCCTGATCGGGTCGTGTGGCTAACACTCTGGATCAATGGAGAGTTCATTGACCATATTGCAGCCAACCAATTCCGCCGTGACCTTCGCGATATCGGCTTAGGCAGCGGCCGTTATGGCTTTGATTATATTTTCAAAGATCCTCTACTACCCAACGCAAGCTACACTCTACAGCTTAAACATGGCACTGAAACGTTTGGCCAACCCCTCCATTTATCTACATCGCAAGAATTAGACCTAGATACACAAGACCATCTCAGCGCCATTTTGCAAAATCTACGTAATCATCAAGCACAGACAGATGCTCTTCTTTTTCTTAATCAAGAAATAAGCAAATTAAAAAGACAAGTCAGTCATTCAACGGTGCAGCACTTTGAACGCACTGTCTCGACACGATTAGGACGGCGTTACGAAGATTTTCCGCCTCCTCCTCCCTGCGTTCTCTTTATTGATGATCGCGCACCCAACCTAAACTTTGATGCAGGGTCTCACGCGCTTCTATCACACATGCAAGCCGCCCAGTCTCTTGGGTATAAATGCCTTTTTATTTCTTCTCGTAAAACAATATCTCACGATGAAATAACCTCTTTAGAAAAACAGGGCTTTGAAGCATTAACTGCTCCGTTCTTTAACACTCCTGAAGAAGCCCTAAAGCTCATTGGTACGGATTTAACCGCCATTTACCTGCATAGGCTTAACAACGCAGAATCTTACTCAAGCTTAATACGGGCTTTTGCTCCAACAGCCACCCTTATCTGGAGTATTGCTGATCTGTCGTCACTTCGCCTCAGGCGCCAAGCAGAGGTTGAAACACGGCCTGAAATTTTACAAACCGTACCTACTCTCGAAGTCCGGGAGAATATGTGTTCCTGGGTGGCGGATATAACAATCACTCATTCCCCCATTGAAACGGAGCGGCTCAAAACTCTTGTTCCCGTTGCCAATATTCACACTATTCCATGGGGCGTTCCCATTCTTAACGCACGCGCATCTTTAAAAAAACAACCTGTTCTTGTTTTTCTTGCTCACTTTGCTCATTCACCCAACATTGATGGGGCAAAATGGTTTGCCTTTAAAATCCTTCCTTTATTAAGAGAAAAACTTCCTAACGTTATTTGTCGCTTCATTGGAAGCGCCATGCCTCACGAGATTCATACGCTCAAACAGCCAGGTCTGGAAATTTTAGGCCATATTCCAAATCTTTCTGAGGCTCTTAAAGGCGCTGCGATGTGTATCGCCCCTTTGCGTTATGGATCCGGCATAAAAGGTAAGGTTCTGGAAAGCTGGTCTTATGGACTCCCTATCGCCATGACACCAACTGCCGCAGAAGGGATTATTAACTCTACCCATCCTTTATGGGATTTATCTGTTGGGGAAACAGAAGAACAATTTGTGAATAAAATTCTTGCCCTTCTTGTTCCTAAAAATGCCAAACTTTGTATCAAAGAAGGCCAAAAACTACTCAAACAATCTTTTTCACAAGAAATAGTTCAAGAAAAAATATCACACTTTCTACCTCCCGTTGAAAATGACACTCTACCTCGTGACAACACCCGACCCTCATAATTTTTAGAACCGAAAAATTAAATTAGATTGGAAATAACTGCCACTCATAGCCCCGGCAGCACGTAATTGCCTACTAGCCATAAAACGAGCCCCATAAACCTGCCATGTCAAATGATGATTAACCTGAAAGAGTAGAGATGCTTGAGGGACAACACCTATGTACCCACCTTTATACATTTTTGGAAATTCATACGGACCAGATGAACTCCAAATCGCACCAGTTCCATTTTCGCGCCACATAAACGGCATCTTAAACTTGATCGAAAATCGGCCTCTGCCCGGCGTTATTCGTATAACCGGAGATACACTTACTAAATTTGATGGAGCGATATAGGTTGTTGTATCCAAATAATTAGTTTGTGGACTAAACGGTGCAGTATACGTCCGTATTGCTCCATCTCTACGATCTGTGCCGCCTGAATAAACATCTGTCTGCACCCCCAAAAAAGGATGCAATGAAGATGCTGTATGCCGATAGCCAACAATTGAATTGACAGCCCACGCACGCACATCCTGCTTTTGATTAGTTCCATAATGCTGAAAATCACCGTGCTGGTACACAGCACCAATAGAATACTCAACGGAGGGCGATGTTCCATACCAACGAAAGCCAATATTCCCTCGAGAAGAATACCCCCTTAAGGGTCTGCTCTGTGTTGGGAGGGAGGACAGTCCGCTTTCGTATCGATATCGGATATAAAATACATCTAAAAATGAATGAACACGCTCCCTTCCAACTGAAAAGTTCGGGATTATACCTGTCATACTCCCGCCGTATAATCGTGTTCCGTAATCTTCTTTATTATGAAACATTAAACGACTATCAATGTTTGTCTGAACAAAATCATACGCATCAAACCGTATTTTCGGCCATAAAGCGTAAATACGCCCCCCGTTCCATGAAAGAGGAACGTTCGGTGTCTCTCTATTATACAAGATATAAGATGGGGCATCTAAAAACTGCTGGCGTCCAAAAATAAACCCCGTTTTTGCACCCATCATTTTAGCCTTCAACTCAACGAAGCCTTGCTGAAGGTCTAATCTTTTACGAAAGGTCGAACCATATCCATAGCCTTTCCACCCGCCAGCATCCCCGTTAATCAACTGGCCGAAAAAGCGAACATGTTCTCCTAAATGTAAATCAGCGCCTAATAGATTACGAACTCCTATCCTTCCGGAATTTGCCTTTCCACTTCGTCCTAAGAAAGGATTTTCTTCATACCAATTTCGTAACCGACTTTCGCCAGATAACGTGAGCCATATCGTTCGTTGGGAGTTTAAGGCTATAAACTTTAAAGGGTCGAAAAAATCTTTCCTATTCCGTTTATCTCTTAAATAACTCCAATCTTCTGCCCACGCCGCAACACCATAGCGTCCTACAGGACCAAATCCTGCAGCTTCTCCATTTCCATAATTAAATTCCCCCCATTCTCCTTGCCGTCCTTGAGGGGCTATATTTTGAGAAGGAATAACACGGCGAGGTTGCGCAACAACACCTGCATGAGGAAAGTCTTCAACCATTGGGCGACTTGAAGAAGAGACATGAATCCACTCTACTTGGTGTGTATTATTCTCTGAATCGGATGCTGCTCTTGCCCCTGATGATCCGCATGTCACAACACCACACATGCACCACTTTGCCAAAGAACTTTTAAACAATGACCTGTCGGCAAAGAAGAGCATATAATTTAACTCTCAAAATTCATATCACTTCTTACCTATCACATATAACTATTTAATAAATGATTATTTTTTTATAACTATTTTAATTAGTTTATTATTCCTGTTGTATATCTATCTGCCCGCGAGTTAAATCACGTAGAAAGTCTGTTATTCTCTCCACATCGACCACAGGAACGGCCACAATTAATTGCACCCCTTCCGCATCAAATTCGCACTTTAATTTATCGGCACACCACTCAATAAATTTAGCTTCCACCTGCGCATACAAAGAAAACGGGCAATGAAAAGAAAGGGTTGTTTTTTCGATATATTCTTTTTTTTCAGCCTGCCTTAAGCACGCGCCTGCTGCTGCACCATAAGCTCGAACCAGGCCACCCGCACCCAGTTTAATACCCCCAAACCAACGGGTTACAACGACCATGACATTATCAAAGTTTTGTCCGTCAATTGCCGATAAAATTGGCCGGCCAGCCGTACCTGATGGCTCTCCATCATCACTAACACGGAATCGCTGACCAACACGAAAAGCCCAGCAGTTATGCGTTGCATCTTGCACCGCAACATCTTCCAAAAAGGCTAAAGCCGCACGTTCATCGGCAACAGGCATCGCTTTTGCTAAAAAAACACTATTGCGAACGACTGTTTCAAATTCTGTAAATCGAGTTAATGTCCATACCATACATTCTATTGTGCAATATCACGAAAGAATTGTCAGTATGGGGTAGGCAATCATACACGTTCTGTTAAGAATATAATATGCTTTCTGATCTGATCGGTCGGCTTAATGCCGCTTGTGCTCGCCGGGCTCCTTTAGTAGCCCTTCTGTTTACACTCATCTGTGTAGGATGTGTTACCCTGAGCATGACGTGTTTGAGCGTCACAACCGATACAGGCAAAATGTTTTCCAGTTCACTGATCTGGAGAAAACAACTCCAAGAAATGAACCGTCTTTTCCCTCAAGACGATAACCAGCTTGTTGCTATTATTGATGGAAGGATCCCAGAGCAAGGCCGTGCGGCAGCAAGGCAGCTCACAGATATTTTAAGCCAGGATCATCACCATTTTAAAATTGTATCCTTACCGGGAGGGGATCCTTTTTATTCAAATCACGCGTTCCTATTCCCAGATAAAAAAAATACTGAAACGCTCCTAAACTCCATTATTACAGCACAACCTTTTTTAGGTACGCTCGCAGGAGACCCTTCTGCACGCGGTTTATTCAACTCCTTGGCTCTGATTGGGGAGGGAATAAAAGCTGGGCAAGGTGTGCCAGATGCCTTTGATAACACGCTGAAGGGATTTAGTAATTCTCTTGCCAACTCAGCCAGTGGCCATCCACAGGACCTTTCTTGGCAGAACCTCCTCACTGGAAACATATCAGACCTTGGAAGCCGCTATCAGTTTGTCGTTACACAACCTGTACTGGATTATAATTCTCTCCAACCAGGTGAAGCCGCAACGACAGCGATGCGCCAAGCCATTAATAGTTTAGATCTTGTCAAATCCGGGCAAGTATCTGGAACGATTACTGGTCAGATAAAACTCAACGATGAAGAGTTTTCAACCGTCGCACATGGAATGGCCTTAGGCCTCGTTATTTCATTAACCCTTGTGTCGCTTTGGTTGGTCCTCGCTGTAAAATCCATCCGTGTTATTCTTCCTATTCTACTGACCTTAATTTCTGGTCTCATTATAACTACGGGTTTTGCTGCGATTGCAGTTCAGGAATTAAACTTAATTTCTATTTCTTTCGCGATACTTTTTGTTGGGATTGCGGTGGATTTTGCTATCCAATATAGCGTGCGTTTTTTAGGACAGGACTTCCCCACAAAAACACATCATCTTTCCTTACAAAAAGCGATTACACAAACCGGACGCGAAAGTGGCGTTCAAATTCTAATTGCGTCTTTAGCCACCGCAGCAGGTTTTCTTGCTTTCACCCCAACAAACTTTATTGGGGTCGCACAGCTTGGTCTAATCGCTGGATTTGGAATGCTCATTGCCTTTGTGTGCACCATGACATTACTACCAGCCTTACTATCGCTGTTCCGTGCAAAACTTGGCGTGCATGAAGCCGGTTTTCCTGCTTTGCTCCCTCTTGACCAGCAAATTCGTCATAAAAGAAAAAAAATTCTTGGCGTTTTTGGTCTATTAGCGATTGTTGGGGCAGCGCTTTTACCCCTTCTTTCATTTGATGCGGACCCTTTACATACAAAAGACCCCAACACAGAAGGCATGAAAGCACTTCATCTTTTAGAAGAAAGCCCTCTTACAACCCCTTACTTTAGTCAGGTTCTTGTTCCAAACTTAACCGAGGCTCAAAAAGAAGCAGATGCCTTTTCAAAACTGCCCAGCGTTCATGATGTTCTCTGGCTAGGCGCACTTGTTCCAGATGATCAAAAAGAAAAAATTGCCCTCATTAAAGATGCGGCATCCATCATCTTACCAACGATTACACTTGATCATGTCGCCTCAGCCCCCACAACAGCAGACATCAGAAGTTCTGCAGAGAAAGCAGCCGCTCAATTAGATTCTGTGCAAGATCGTTTATCGCCAACCCTCAACCAAATTCGTCTAACTTTACATAAACTATCCACCTCCTCTGACGATACTCTTAACAAGACCAATATAGCCTTAACCCGGTTCCTTCCTGAGCAGCTCTCTATGCTACGGGCCGCGCTTAACCCTCAACCGATTACAATCGGTAATATCCCAGCAAGCATTCGAAAAGATTATGTTCTTCCTAATGGGGAAGAACGACTGACCATTCACCCTAAAGGTCAAGCATCCAATACGCAGGTTCTTCACAAATTTGTAAATGAACTACGAACGGTTAACACGAACGTAACAGGGCCTGTTATTGATATTTTTGAAAGCGCACACACCATCGTACATGCTTTTATCGTCGCAGCGATATCAGCTCTAACGATGATCCTGATTATACTCTTTGCAACATTCCGTCGTGTTTTAGACACCTGTCTCGTCATGGCGCCTCTTATATTATCTTCTCTTCTTACCGTTATTCTTATTATTGCCGTCCCAGAGACCTTAAACTATGCCAATATTATTGCTCTCCCTCTTCTTTTAGGGGTTGGCGTCTCTTTTAATGTTTACTTTGTCATGAATTGGCGTGCGGGAATTAGAAACCCTCTTACGTCTTCTACTGCTCGTGCTGTTTTATTCTCAGCTTTGACCACTGCCACGGCATTTGGATCCTTAGCTCTATCGGGCCATCCAGGGACAGCGAGTATGGGGCGGCTACTTCTCATGTCTTTAGGATGCACACTAATCTGCACCCTCCTTTTTGTCCCGGCTCTCCTCCCAAAAAGATCTATCGACAAACTATAAAGCTCATAAAAAAGGCCCTTCAGATTGAAGGGCCTTTTTTAAAACGATTGTTTGAATTCTAAAGGTTTTTAACTTTATGTTTTACCTTTAGGTTGTAGCCTTTTAGCATCCCGTACCAATAAAGACGTGGGAAAAACTCCTTTTTCAAAAACCATGCAAAGCGGCTTGGTTTACGTTGATCATACGGAAAAGTTGGAGCAACTTTTCCACTATATAGGAACTCTGCCAAAACAACCCTTCCATAAGCTACGGTAAGAGGGCAAGCTCCATACCCGTCATAGGCCGCATTCTCAGGACGCCCGTCTAAAGACGCCAAAAGATTTTCGACAACTACTGGTGCCTGCTCTCGTGCTGCAGCAGCTGTTTTAGCATTGCTGGTTCCAACAACATCTCCAGCGCCATAAATATATTCATATCTCACATGACGGAGCGTAGATGAATCTACATCCAGCCAACCACCGGCATTTGCAAGAGGGCTCTTTTTAATAAAATCAGGAGAGCTTTGAGGTGGTACGACATGAAGCATATCAAACTGTCGAACAATCGTTTCCTCTGTTCCTACGATCTGAAATGTTGCCTCTCGTTTATCGCCGTCAACTTTAATTAAATTCTCTTTTTTATGAACATCAACACCATAAAAATCCATTTGTTTTTGCAGGGAAGGCACAAAGTAAGAGACACCAAAAAGAGCGTCTCCCGCCAAAGAGAAATCAACCTGCGTTTTATGCAGCGTCCCTTCTTTTCTCCAATGATCACATGCCAAGTAAACAATCTTTTGAGGAGCACCAGCACACTTAATGGGCATTGGGGGCTGTGTGAAAATAGCTGTCCCCCCATTCAAGTGTTGAATACACTCCCATGTATAAGGAGCAACATCACGAGAATAATTTGATGTTACGCCATTGCGGCCTAATGTTTCTGGCAACCCTTCGATCTTATCCCAATCAAGTTGAAGACCGGGGCATACAACCAACCGCCGATATTTTATGACCTTCTTATTTTCCAAAGTGATACTATTCTCATCAGGATCAAATGTAGCCACTCGATCACGGATCCACTTCACATTGGAAGGAATAAAACTTCCCTCTTGTTTCAATGTTTGGGCCAGTGACATTTCACCTGCACCAACCAATGTCCACCCTGGCTGATAAGCGTGTGTTTTTGATGGCTCAATAATTGCCATAGAAAGATTAGGTCTTTGTCGTCTCAGTTGAGCGGCAATCGTTAACCCTGCAGCCCCCCCACCAACAATAACAACAGAAAATTGTTCCTGAGAATTTTGAGCCGTCATTTTCAATAACTCCAATCTCTCTATGCTCTTTGATTATTAAACTTTATGCACTATCCCTGTCAGAAAGCACTCTCAAAATTATTTACTTACTCACGATGCTTCTGTTTCTTCTTTAAACCAGACTTCAACAGGGCCTTTGATTTTTAACGTCATAGGACGACCGCGCCGATCGAGTGACTTTCCTACTGAAAGACGAACCCAACCTTCACTTACGCAATATTCTTCGACAGTTGTTTTTTCTTCCCCTTTGAAACGAACACCAACCCCACGGGCAAGAATCTCTTCGTTAAAATAAGGGCTGTCTGGGCTCACGCTCAAGCGATCTGGAGGTGTATCACTCATGTTCAAACCTTTCTCTTTCGTTAGAACCTAGGTGTAACCCTGCTTGGCTGATCCTCCAAGATCTATAATCATATTAATTGCTTATTTAGTTTATAGTCCAATATTACACAGGAAACTTTTTTGTTACGATTGAACAAATAACGATACAAAGCGTATCAACTTCGGCTAAATCATCTCTGACAAAACAAAATCTCTGGATTTTCTTCATGAAAAAACATCACGCTGCTGCTGCGTTCCTTCTTGGCTTAAGTTCTTGCGCAAGCATTGCCAACCTTACCGGGAATGACACTCACTCGCTTAACTTACAATCAGCACAAGAATACTCACAATTAGTTCAAAAGGCTAATGCAGAAAACGCTATTGTAAGCAGTGGTCCAGACTACGACCTTGCCTCTAAAGTTTTAACGCGCATGGAACCATACGCGGACCAAATTAACCAAACAGGCGAGCCCTTCCAGTGGCAATTAACTGTTTTCAAAAGCAATGAGATTAACGCTTGGGTTATGCCCGGTGGACGCGTAGGCGTATATACAGGTCTAATTGATCAGCTCCATCTTACCGAACCAGAAATGGCTGCTGTTCTGGGCCATGAAATGACCCACGCCCTTGAAGAACATGCCAAACAACAAGCGGGCGCTCAAATCCTCACAAATATCGCAACAGGTGTGGCCAGCACCTACACGGGAGGTGTGTATGGTGATGCTATTAGTGCTGCTTCACAGCTAGGTGTTGGGTTACCTTATTCCCGCAGTCTAGAAACACGCGCAGACCTTGGAGGCCTAATGCTTATGGCGCGTTCAGGTTATGATCCCAAAGCTGCTTTAAGCTTATGGGATAAAATGGCAAAGTTCAGTGGCTCTGGAAATGCAGGAGGGCTAGCAAAATACTTGTCTGACCACCCTAACAATGCAGAACGGACCGCCGCCATTCAAGAAGCTATGCCCAAAGCGGTAGCTCTCTATAACGAGTTCCTCCAACAACATAAAAACTGAGAATCAAAATATAGAGTGTGTTATTTTTTTATTAACAAGTAACGCGCTCTATATATTTTTCTTCTATTTAAAATCAATAACTTAACAACCTGATTAAAACAAATACTTCCGAGCCGTTATTCGATAAGATATATTTAACAGGCTTTAGAAATGTGGTTGTGGCTGTAACGCCACAACCCTTCACAATATAAAGGTGATGATCATGAGTATTACTTCCAGTGGTAATGTGAGCGCCTCTTCTAATGGAAGCGTCACATACATAAAAAGTGGCGGCAGCGTAACTGTCACAAACGGGTCTGATTTATCCTCTGCAAGAGTTAGTAGTGGCGGTACCTTAATTGCTAAAGACGGTGGCGAACTCTCAACCCCAGCCGTCTATTCAGGAGGAAGCGCTACTATTGGTCTGAGTGCACATGCAGGGGGTGCTCGTGTTTCTGGAGGTAATCTTACCGTTTCCTCTGGTGGTGTGATCGGTAACACATACTCAAGTAGTAACGCCGAAATAGATACTAACCTCCTCGCTAGCGGAGGTACTGTTAACATTACGTCAGGCGGAACTGTTTGGGGAGCACTTCTTTATAGTGGTACCACTGTTAACGTTTCTGGTTCAATCTTCGGTGCATCTCTTTATAGTGGCGCAACCATTAACCTAGCGAGCGGTGGCTCTGCAACAATTTCTGGCGGTTCCGATCTTGGTGGTGTAATCAACCTCCCAAGTGATGATAACCAAGGCCTAACAATCCTCGGACTATCTTCTGGTGGAACATTAAAAACCGTTATTTCTGGCTTCTCCGGAAACAAAACCTTCCCAGAAAGCGGAACATCTGATGGTATCGAAATTGACGGCGTAAAGAAAAGCGACGTTAAAAGCATCACCTATCCATCTGCAGACGAAGTTTCCATCAACCTCAACAATGGGTCAACAATCACCCTTAATGTTGCTGGCGTAAGAGACCTTGGGTTCACTCTAAGTGAAAAGAGCGGCTACCTTCTATACGAAGTATGCTTCCTAAAAGGCAGCATGATTGAAACGCCAAACGGTGCAAAAGCTGTTGAAACAATTTCCGTTGGCGATATGGTTTCAACATACAGCGTTGATGGCAAAAAATCTGAGCAACCTGTTACATGGGTTGGCCATAAAACAGCACATGTTAACACAACGCTTGCTGATGCAGATGCAGGTTACCCTGTTCGCATTATGAAGAATGCTTTTGCTGATAACGTTCCTTCTGAAGATCTGCTGATCACGCCAGAACATAGCGTATTCATCAATGGTCACTTCACACCAGCTCGTATGTTGGTTAATGGAAGCTCAATCATCTATGATCGCTCCATCACACATTACGAATACTTCCACGTTGAGACAGAAAAACACAGCATCATTTCTGCTAATAACACATTAACAGAAAGCTATCTCGACACAGGAAACCGTAGAACTTTCGTATCTGAAACAGGAAAAGTTCTGCCTCTCTTCCCACAAGCTCGTACTTGGGCAGAAGATGCAGCCGCTCCTTTGGTTGTTTCACGTGATGCTATTGAGCCATTGTTCCACGAAATCGCTCAACGTGCTGAGACATTGGGTTACGCTCAAACAACGTCTGCGCCAGAACTAACACAAGATGCAGATCTACATCTTGTAACAGAAAACGGCAGCACCCTTCGTCAGCTTCGTGCAGAGAACGGTAAGGTTGTTTTTGAAATTCCTGCGAACACATCTTCTGTTCGTATCGTTTCACGTGCAAGCCGTCCAAGCGACACAATCGGCCCATTCGTCGATGACCGTCGTTTCCTAGGTGTACTTGTTGGAGAAATCTCAATCTTCTCTGGCAACAAAACACAAGTGATCACTTCTCACATTTCCGATGCAGACCTAGCTGGATGGGATATCGTAGAGCAAGGTCCACATCGTTGGACAAACGGTTATGCGAAATTGAACTTAGACCAAGCTTCTCAAAAAGAAAGCCGTCTCCTTTCAATTCAAATTCTAGCTGCTGGCCCATATCTTCTTGAAGAAGAAGTGGCTCAGAACGACGCTAAAAGAGCATAATAACTCTTAAAACATGTGGCGCTTATTTTAGGCGCCACATGTTTATTCTTTTATATTGAAAACTATTTAATATTTTAATTTACAAACTCTCTTTCAAAAAAAAACGTCTTACCATAGTGATAGAGGAATAAAATTATATCCTAGGTAATATACCTATATGAATTTTTCTCGCCTCTTCATAGATCGCCCTATTGCCACTTCACTTTTATCTATCGCGATCTTTTTTGCAGGCCTTATCTGCTATCCTCTTCTGCCCGTTGCCACAATGCCAGATATGACGGCAAGCGCAATTATGGTTGTTGCTTCTCAACCGGGTGCTGATCCTCAACAAATGACAACATCTGTTACTACGCCCCTTGAGAGGCGTTTAGCGAGTATCGCAGATGTAGAAAGCATTGAGTCGGATACAAGTCAGGGAAGTGCTGATATTTTTGTCGATTTCTCATCTTCACGTAATATAAACGGTGCTCTGCGTGATGTGCAGGCCGCTTTGCGCGCTGCACGTAGTGACTTACCCTCTGGCACAATGGATAGTGATCCACAAGCATTCAAACTCGATGGGAGTAACTTCCCTACATACCTTATTAGCCTCACCACCGCTCAATTATCAAATGCCCAACTTTATGATTTAGCTAATATTCGTGTTAAACCTCTTCTTTCGCAAGTGAAAGGAGTTGGGCGCGTTGAACTCTTTGGTGCGTCAAACCCTGCTGTTCGGGTCGAGCTAAACCCTAACCCACTTTATAAATGGGGGATCGGGTTTGAAGATATTCGCACAGCTCTTGCTTCGGCAAATGCCTTCACTCCTAAAGGCTTTATTGATAGCCATGGCAAAAGACTTATTCTGACAACAAATGATCAATCCATCACAGCAGATCAATATAAAAACCTTATTGTTGGTTATCGAAACAGTTTTTATCCTGTTCACTTACAAGATGTTGCTAAGGTTTATGATAGTGTTCAAGATGATTATCAATTTAGCTCTATCAACAATCATAATGCCATTACCCTTTCTGTCATAGCACAACCCCACTCAAATGCTGTTGAGATTGTCGATGGCATCAACAGCAAGCTTCAACATATAAAAGAAGCACTTCCCAGCAATGTAAATGTTATCGTCGGACTTGATATGTCTCGCCCTGTTCGAGATGCTTTAAGTGATGCTCAACAGACACTTATTATCTCCGTTATTCTTGTTATTTTTGTCATATTACTTTTCTTTCGAAACGCTTCCACAACCATTATTCCCGCCATTACAATTCCCGTTGCTCTTTCAGGCACCCTCGCGGCAATGGCGGCGTTTCACTTCTCTCTCGATATTCTTTCTTTAATGTCTTTAACCATAGCTGTTGGGTTTGTCGTTGATGATGCAATTGTTGTTTTAGAAAACATTGCTCGACACATTGAGAATGGTCTTAACCGTTATGAAGCCAGCGTTATCGGTTCTTCTGAAATTTGCTTTACCGTTATTTCTATAAGCATCTCACTGATTGCGGTTTTTCTTCCCCTTCTTTTTATTCCCGGCTCAGTCGGATCAATCATGTTTGAATTTTGCATGACCATGATTTCGGCAATTCTTATTTCTATGTGGCTATCTCTAACACTCACGCCCATGATGTGTGCTTATATGCTCAATATCCAGCATGCATCCGGACACAAATCTAAGTATATTAGCCGTCTTTCACACGTTACAGAACGCACACTTCAATACCTTCATACAGCTTACGTTCAATCTCTTAAATGGTGTTTAAAACATCCCATCTTAACAGGTTTAACGTTACCTCTTAGCTTCATCATTCTCGTCCTTTTCCTTATTATGATGCCTAAAGAATTTATTCCCGAGCAAGATCTCTCTTTCATTTCAGGACGCCTGCAAGGTGATGCGTCCATGTCTTTTCAAGAGCTCAACACACGCTCTCAAAATATTGCTTCTATCCTTCGGAAAAACCCGTATATCCTAACTGTAACAACAGCTAACGACAGCAAAAATGTCTCTGAGTTCTTTTTAGATCTCAAAGATAAAAAAATACGTCCCCCTCTTCCTAAAATCCTTGATCAAATCCGTCACTCCATTCCTCAGAAACCCGGAGCAGAAGTTATGTTCTGGGGAGTTGGCGGAAGTACTCAAGGAGGCAATGGCCAAAATAATACAGGCAACTATCGCTACATACTCAGAAGCGAGAATGTGTCTGACCTTACTAACTACCTGCCGAAATTTCTAAATGTACTCCGGAAATCTGGTAAGCTTGTTAATATCTCTTCAATGACCGAAAACCAATCTGCAGCCACCTATGTCCACGTTCAACGCGACACAGAAGCACGATATAATATTACCCCCCAGCTCATACAAAATGTTTTATATGATGCGTATGGACAGGCCATTGTCTCTACCATTCATCTCCCTCTGACCACGCACAGGGTTGTAATGGTTCTGGCACCCCAATACCGTACTGACCCTAATATGCTTCATCAAGTTTGGATCTCCACCTCAGCAGGAACAGCGGCAGGTGGAGTAGCTAGTAATTTAATCCGAACTAAAATTACGCAGAATAATAACGATGATAGCGCAGTTTCTCTCGCTCGAACATCGATTCAAAACTCTCTTGCCAACCAAATTTCTGGAAACAAGTCCAGTGGGTCTGCTGTTTCCTCCTCAATAGAAACTATGATCCCGCTTGATCTGGTTGCCACCATACTTAGCAAGCAACAACCTCTCGATATAACTCACCGATCGGGGTATTATTCTGCGGCCATTTCTTTTGATCTATCTCCCAACACGACATATTCAAGCGCTGTCTCCCTTATTCAGGATACCCTCAAAAATACTCATGCCCCCAGCACTGTTCTTGGTGAGTTTACAGGAACATCCGGTGATACAGCCAAAGTTATGATAAATGCACTTTTAGCTTTTGGTGCTGCCATCGCTATTATGTATATTGTTTTAGGTGTACTTTATGAAAGTTTTATTCACCCAATTACAATTTTATCGACTTTGCCTTCAGCAGGAATTGGTGCCGTATTAGGCCTCTGGATTTTTGGTTTACCCTTTAGTGTTATTGCCATTTTAGGAATTATCCTTTTAACGGGTATCGTTAAAAAAAATGCCATTCTGGTTATCGACTTTGCAATTCAAGCTGAGCGAGAGAAAAAAATATCTCCAAAAGAATCTATTCTTCAAGCTTCAGAGGCACGCTTTAGACCCATTATAATGACGTCTATTGCAGCAGCATTAGGCGCTATCCCACTTATACTTGGAAATGGATATGGAAGTGAAATAAGAATCCCTCTAGGAGTTTCTGTTCTAGGCGGAATGATCGTAAGTCAACTCCTTACGCTTTATACAACTCCAATTGTTTACTTATGGATGGATGCAATGGGAAAAATATTTAAAAGAATATTCTCTTATTTTAAGAACACGATAAAAAACCACATCAATGTATGAATATCCCCTATAGAGAAGATCTCTATACTATATAATGCGACGATTGATATTGTCTTCTGGGAATACAAATGATGTCTTTTTAAAGAGAAGGAAGGCGATTCATAGATAGTCTGCGTTCATCTGCAGATAATGGGGTAATACCAGAAATTACTTTTACCTCACTACGACTCATAACGTTTCCTGTTAAAATCATTTTACTCAATGCATTATAAACATGTACTATATCGCCTTTTCCACCCTCATCCAATACAATACCAGATATTGTTACGCGCAAATTTTCTGATGCGAAAAGCAAGACTACTGGGGTTCCACGGCTTACGAGTTGAGGGTGTATCAGTTCAGAAGCCACCATTATATGCCCTGCTGCAATTTTTTTCTTTGCAACCAAACCCACGATATCATTAACAGATAACTCTTTTTCACCATCGATAGAAACATATTTAATTGGTTTCTGTTCAAGATCTTCTGCTAAAATAGATTGTCCTGGATATAAATCGTGACGTGCTACGACGGCTAAAACCTTTTTGATGACCACTCCCTCAAAAGGATATATTTTTAGTTCTCCCTCTTTAGAAAGGGGGATTTTTATCTCCCCTTGAAAGTCTTCGTGTTTATCATCACAAAAATGTACATTAATTTGCTGAGATCCCTTAAATTCGTTAGAAGCAATCTTGATCGGAACAAATTCTTTTAATTCTATTTTAGTGTAGTCATTTTCTTTAAAATTCAATTTTTCTTCTATTACCGGCAATAAATCGCTCTGATTAATCGTATAAGACGCTCTTTCAATAGTCGTTGAAAGTATCGGAGAAGCATCTAACCATTCCACGCCAAACTGCGCTGCAATAGCCGTTAACTGATCTCCACCAATTGTATATCGCGTTCCTAAAGGAGGAGCAGCTCCAATCTTCCTATCCTCAGAAGGCAGAATCCCATCAAATAAATCTGAAAGCAAAACGTAAGGATGGTTTAAAATAACATTAGTCCGAAGCGTTGCGGATTCTGCACTCACACTCGTTATAAAGAATAAACATCCAACTATAACATACAAAAAAACACTTCTTCTCATCAACGAGCGCCTAAATTATTTAAAGTCTGCATCATATCATCAGCAGATGTAATAACTTTACTATTCATTTCATACGCACGTTGTGCTGTAATCAAATCTGTTATTTCACTGACAACATTCACATTTGAGTTTTCTACGTACCCCTGCATGACACTTCCATAGCCCGTAGTGTTAGGGTTCCCTAACATTGCATCTCCAGAAGCCGTGGTCTGAGTAAATAGATTCTGCCCCATTGCGGCTAATCCATTTTCATTTGTAAACGTTGCTAACTGTAATTGACCAACAATTGTTGCGTTATTTTGCCCTGCAATAGCAACGCTCACTTGTCCCGACTGATCAATACTCACACTTTGTGCGTTATTAGGAATCGATATTGTTGGACTAACCTGATAACCATCAGCTGTAACCAAAGAACCATTATTATCCATCGATAAGGTTCCATCTCGAGTATATGCAAGTTGACCTGATGGTAATTGAATCTGAAAATAGCCTCTTCCCTGAACAGCTAAATCTAATGAATTACTGGTCTGCTCTAAGCTTCCCTGATCATTAATTCGATATATTGCAGCTGTTTTTACACCCAAACCTACCTGCGCTCCCGCAGGGACAGTCGTTCCGGTATCAGAAGAACTAGTTCCAACACGCCTAATATTTTGATATATTAGATCCTGAAACTCAGCACGCGAACGTTTGTAACCAGTTGTGCTCATATTCGCTATGTTATTTGATATTGTCTCAACATTCGTCTGTTGAGCCTGCATTCCAGTTCCAGCAATGTCTAAAGCACGCATCAATAAGTTCCTTAAAAATCCAAATTAAGCTGAGACTTGTACAATTTTATCAATGGCATTTTGTTGTCTGGATGCTTCTGCATTTACAAACTGAGCCATAAAATTAAAATTTCTCTGAATATTCATCATCGTCGTAACTTCAGACATCATCTGAACATTACTAGCCTCTACCATTCCTTGCGCAATATTAGGACGATCAATTACATCCGTTGGCTGGTCTGATACCAACAAATGGCTTCCTTCCGCTTTCAGGCTATTATTATCACGAACTTTTACAACAGCTATTTGGCCTACTTGTCCTGTCTCTGTTGTTATAACCCCATCAGAAGCAACTGTAATTTGGTGAGCATTAACAGGTATAGAAATTGGTTCTCCATCTTTTCCCAAAAGAGAATTACCTACTTCATCCACAACCGTTCCATCTGCTTGTTGCTCAAATCTGCCTGCTCGGGTTAGCCGCGTCCCATTGGAAGTTCGAATCTGAAAATACCCGTCCCCACCTAACGCGAGATCCAAAGGATTTCCGGTTTGTTGAAAATCGCCTTGTCCAAAATCACGATATGTCGACCGATCTTGAGTATATGATTGTATCTCAGTGCCTCTCGGCTGTTCAGAGCCCGACTGACGCGACAGGTAATCACTAAAAAGAACGCTTTCTTTCTTATATCCAATTGTAGATGCATTCGCCATATTATCCGCAACAACAGCCATCGCACGTTGCTGTGCATCCATCCGCGAAAGAGCAATATAAGTGCTGTTCTCCATCGGCTACTCCGCCTCCCTTGATAATAGACGAAGTATAGCGCGTTAATACTTGATCAAACGTTAATTTTAGAGCGATTCTTCTTTGTTAGATCGATATGGTGAGTATTCCGCTAAAACCTGTGCTTCCTGTTTTATCAACTCTGCTTCTTGCTCTAAAAAAGCCTTCACTGCTTTTCTTAACTGTGCATCAATAATAGCGTGAGCTGAATAGGTATAACTCGGCAGATACCCTCGCTGTATCTTATGTTCACCTTGCGCTCCAGCTTCTACCTTAGAAAGATTATTCGCGATAGCAAAATCTATTGCGCTATAGTAACATAATTCAAAATGCAAAAAAGGCCATTCCCCGACACTCCCCCAGTTACGCCCAAATAATGTATCCTCCCCCATAAGATTGAGAGCACCCGCAACGGGTTCTCCCTCTTGTTCAGCTAACATTAAAACGACTTTGTTCCCTAACCTTTCTGCCATTAATAAAAAGAAGTCTTGCGTTAAATAAGCACTTCCCCATTTCTTATCGACTGTTCCCAAATAAAATTTATAAAAATACGCCCAATCTCTTGCGGTTATTTCATGACCTTGCTTAACAACAAATGTTAAACCATGCTCATGAGCAATTTTTCGTTCCTTACGAATGTTTTTTCTTTTTCTCGACGATAAATTATTCAAAAAATCATCAAAAGATTGATAACCTTCATTATACCAATGATACTGAACACCAACTCTTTTCAAATAACCCGCTTTTTCAAAAGACTTTAACGAAAAATCATCACAAAAAGTAGCATGCACGGACGATAGACTAAGCTCTTCAGCAGCCCGAACCATACCTGTAGCTAAAGCCACTGCTATTTCTTCTTTATTTTCCACATCTGGTCTAACCAGCAAACGTGGTCCTGGAACCGGAGAAAACGGAACAGCACACTGAAACTTCGGATAATATCGTCCTCCTGCCGCCTCATACGCTTGAGCCCAGCTATGATCAAAAACATACTCTCCCCAAGAGTGTAGTTTTCCATATAACGGGGCCACCGCTAAAATCGGGCCATCTTCATTTCTTAACGCAATATGCCTTACCAACCAGCCATTTTGCTGCGATACGGAGCCACTATCTTCCAGTGCAGATAAAAAACCAAACGAAACAAATGGATTATCGGAGCCCGCACACGCATCCCAAGCCGATATTCCAATATCGTGAATCGATGAATGAAGCGTCACAACCCACTTCTCTTTATCCTGCATATTCCGCTATTCCAAAATGAGAGGTCTCTAATATGTAGGGTGATAAACTCAAGAAAGCATCCTTACATAAAATTCAAATTCTCAAAAATCATTTTAACCATTAACAATGAAGCATTTATGTTTTACACTCTTATTTAACTTTTTATTTTAGTTTTTAGGTGTCCTTATGGCTTTCTCTTCACCTTCCAGCCGTCGGCATTTTCTTACCCTTTTGGGTGGAGGAGTCGTAGGACTATCTCTTATTAAACCAGCTTTTGCTGATACTCCTACCACTCTTAAAATAGGAATTATGTCGGGAGAAGATGAAGACATTTGGAAAGTTGTGAGTCAAAATGCCGCCAAACGCGGTTTAAACTTACAAATCGTCACATTCTCTGATTATAATGCACCTGACGAAGCTTTAGCTGAGCATGAATTAAACGCTAATGCTTTCCAGCACGGCCCTTTCCTTAAAGCTCAGTTGGCAGCGCATAGTAATTTCCACATTGTTCCGGTCGGGAACACCTATGTATCTCCAATCGGTCTTTACTCAAAAAAATGGCATAGTATTAAAGAACTTCCTCAAAATGCAACCATTGGTGTTCCTAATGACCCCAGCAATGAAGGCCGCGCACTCAAACTTCTAGAAACTCTCGGCGTCATAAAAGTATCCCCTGATGCAGGTTTAACGCCAACCGCTCTGGATATTACCGACAACCCCAAAAACATCACGATCCGTGAATTAGATGCAGGCGTCGTTGGCCGCACATTGCCAGATCTTGATGCAGCCATTGTAAATACTGACTGGGCTATTAAATCCGGCATCGACATCAAAAAGGAAAAAATTGCTCAAGAAAGTATGACCAATAACCCATACGCATGCTTTATCTCTGTCAATCAAGAAGATGAACATGCACCTTGGGTTAAACCGCTTGTTGAATCCTACCAACAGCCTAATGTTCGTCAGGCTCTTCTAGACGTTTATCATGGCGCCAATGTTCCGGCATGGCAGTAATGGAGCCGGTTCTTGATGTAAAACACGTTAACCATCGGTTTGGGCACCATGTTGCCCTTACTGATATTAACTTTTCAATTCAGCGTGGTGAAATCGTTGGCATTATCGGTCGATCAGGGGCAGGGAAATCAACCTTATTGCGTTGTTTATGCGGCCTTGAAAAACCAACTCAAGGCCAAATTCTCCTCAATGAGGTCAACCTCGTTACCCAAAGCGAAAGTCAACTGGTGCAATTACGCCGGAAGATCGGCTTAATCTTCCAACATTTCAACCTGCTTGAATCTCGCACTGTTTTCAAAAATATTGTTCTTCCTCTTCAAATTGCTAATTGGCCCAAAAGCAAACAAGCCGAGCGCGTTCACGAACTTATATCTCTCGTTGGCTTAAAAGGGCATGAAAACAAAAAGCCCTCACAGCTATCAGGTGGGCAGAAACAACGTGTTGGGATCGCTCGTGCTTTAGCTGCTAATCCTGACCTACTTTTGTGTGATGAGGCTACGTCAGCTCTTGATCCCGAAAGTACAACTGCAATCTTGGATCTCCTGTCGGAAATCAATCAAAAATTAGGACTAACGATTGTCTTAATTACACATGAGATGGATGTTGTGCGCCATTTCGCACAACGCGTGCTTGTTCTGGATCATGGACGCCTCATTGCTGATGGCTCAATGGGCGAATTGCTTACAACACCTTCAGAGCAATCCATCATTGTAAAACTTCAAGATGAAACGAAACCCAATCTTCCCCAAGAGATTAATGAGAAACTGCATCATGACGATAAAGCAGGAAAAGTCACAGTCGTCCGAATCACTTTCCCAGAGAATGAAGTTTTTAAACCATTCTTGTCTAATATGACAAAAACTTTTGAAACAGATATTACTATCTTTCAGGGTGGGATTACCAGCTTTGGAGACACAACCACTGGTGAAATGATTATTGGCCTTTCTGGGCGAAATATCGCAGCAGCAGAAGCATTTCTAGAAGCTAATATGAAAAAAATTGAAAGACTGGGTTATGTCACGCCTGATTATTAATCTCATTTTCCAATCCACTCTTCAAACTCTTGAAATGGTTTTTGCCTCCGCTGCAATCTCTGTCATCCTTGGGCTTCCTCTTGCTTTGTTCATGACCGCAACTGGCTCTGCCAAGCTTTATAAAGTACCGTTTCTTGGCACGTTCGTTAGCTTAGTCGTGGATGCTATTCGTGCTATTCCCTTCATTATCCTTCTCGTTCTTCTTATTCCCTTTACACGTTTCTTAATTGGGACATCTTTAGGGACTGCAGCAGCTATCGTTCCCCTTTCCATTGCCGCTATCCCATACTACGCGCGCATTGCTGAAGTCTCTTTGCGTGAGGTGGATAAAGGTCTGATTGAAGCCGTAAAAGCGATGGGAGGCACGCGTTTCATGATCATTAAATATGTTTTGATCCCTGAAGCGCTTCCTGGTCTTGTTGCAGGAATAACTGTCACAATCGTCTCTCTCATTGGCGCCTCAGCTATGGCAGGAGCCATTGGTGCAGGAGGTTTAGGAGACTTAGCTATTCGTTATGGCTATCAACGCTTTAATACGACGATCATGCTCAGTGTTGTGGCGGTCTTAATTGCTCTTGTCAGTCTTATTCAGTTTTGCGGTAACTATATTTCTAAAAAATTAAGCTGATAAATAATTAAAGTATTGGACGGGATTCACCCGTCCAATTTTACTTACTCAACTTCAAAAATAGCTTCAACTTCCACAGGGGCATTCATCGGCAAGCTAGGAACCCCAATCGTTGAGCGAGCATGCCGACCAGCATCTCCAAAAACATCAACCGCTAAATCAGACGCACCATTCATAACAACGGCATGTTCGGTAAACTCAGGAACACATGCTATAAAACCACCTAACCGAACGACTCTTTTAATACGTGTTAAATCTCCATCTAAAGCAGATTTTGCTTGAGAAATTACATTAATCAAACATGCTCGCGCACATGCAACACCTGCATGATTAGAAACTTCTGCTCCCAGTTTTCCAACAATGAGTAGCTTTCCATCCACAAGTGGAAGCTGACCTGATACAATCAATTGGTTTCCCGTACGCACTGTTGTAACATAATTTGCAACCGGTGCAGCAGCTTGTGGCAATGTAATATCAAGGGCAGCCAAGCGTTCTTCTGGTGTCTGAGACATTCTATTCTCCTCGGTTTTGATCTTTCAAAACTTTATAGCACACAATAGCAATAATCTCCCTATATGAAGATATGAAGCGGTTCTTTACGACGTCATCAATCAAGGGTAGAATTAAACAAGCAAAAGATACGATAATTTCGGAAGAAAATAATGCTCCTCAATACAATCCAACGTGGCGAAGGGCCCGAAACTGTCGTTTTCCTACATGGCTTATTTGGACGAGCACGAAATCTTGGATTTCTCCAACGAGAAGCAGCATCACAGAACTTTAGAACAATCGCTCTTGACCTCCGCAACCACGGAGATAGCCCTCACGGTCCTGTGACCTACCATAATCTAGCTCAAGATGTTTTTGATACTCTTGAGAGTATGAATATTTCCTCATTCTCTCTTGTGGGTCATTCTATGGGCGGGAAAGTTGCCATGTTAATGGCCTTAATGTCACCTGAAAAAATTTCGAAAATCTTGGTTGGTGATATGGCCCCCATAGCCACCCACCAGGGCCATAAAGAAATGATTGCTCAACTGGCTCAACTGCGCTTCCCGGAACAGCTCACAAAACAACAAGCTTTAGCCCTTTTGGAACCCATTACCGGCAGTCAAGCGGTATCCGAACTTATGTTGCAAAATATTGCGCTTGATATACCCGCAAGGTGGCATATTGGCTTTGATGATATTGCCAACGGAATCGACGAGATTGAAACTTGGCCCAATGTAAAACTGGCTCCCTTTCCAAACGATGCCCTCTTTCTTCGTGGCGCTTTATCCCCCTATGTGCAAGAAAGGGCACATAAACCGATCTATGAATTATTTCCAAAAGCTAAAATTCAATCTATTGAAAATGCTGGACACTGGCTCCATGCAGAAAAGCCCAAAGAATTTTCAGAAATTATGATGTCTTTTTTAATACAAAAGTGATTTCCCTCTTCCACAGAAGAAAGAGAAATGTCATCCTGATATAGGTTTACATTACTCTCGATCGGTTATTCTTTCTGTCTATGCAATATCTTGCTTATTCTACTCAGAATGAATGTTTTATCTTTACACAAGCGGCATGAGTAAAATCGTATCTAAAACAAACCAAAATAAAATAAAAAAAGAACCACGCCTCTTTGCGTTGCCCAAATCCAAACGCACCAAAAAAAAATATATTCGTAACTTACCTCATACACGGCAACCCATTCAAAGCTATGAACCTCACAACACTCCAATAAAACCCGCCATTACCCCTCTAATTAAAAAAGAATATGTCGTTGATCCCAGCTTAACTGCACCTCTATCTATTTCTACAGCAATTCACTTCTGTTTTTTTGCTTTCTTACTTATCCATTCGTCTCCGCCACCGGGAGCTCCCACAGGGGTAGAGGCTCCTACTGTTGAATTTTTAGCAGACCTCCCTCCCGCTAAAAGCGGCATGACACCACCACATTCCAATGATGATGGCGAAAACTCCCCCGCGACCACAGTGCAAAAAAATACTCCCCCCCCATCCGAACAACAACACTCCAATAACCAAGACGAAGCGCCACCGTCACCAGCCGTTAACACGCCCACTTCTCCCTCTGCTCCCCCCATTCAGCAAGCCCCTTCGGCTGAACTTCCTGCTGCTCCTTCAACCCAACCTGTGACACTGGGAGCCTCTCAAGCCAAGAAACACACTCACTCTCGCCATACTTCGTCTCATTCACCTCGACGTAGCGACAACACCAATAAAAATCCTTTTTCTCACCCTATGGATCTAAGCTTTGGCGATAATTCGCCACCTTCACCACACCCACATCACCGTGGGCGTAGAAGTGGTTCAGCGGGCCCTATAGACCTTTCTGTTGGCCCATTAAGCTTAAATGGTGCCATTAATGCGCCATATATGACCCGTAGCACAGTGCATGGAATTAGTAGTGACTACAGCCGTGAGATTGATAACTGGATACGCCATCATATGTACTATCCAGAAGAAGCCAGACGTGCTGGGGAAGAAGGCCCATCTTCTGTCCACGTTGTTCTTGACCGCTTTGGAAAAGTAAAATCCGTTCGTCTAACAGAACAATCTGGATCTTATTCCTTAGATGCGGCAACAACCAGCATATTCCAAGGTGCTCACCTTCCTCCCATTCCACCAGATATGGCTGGAGATCACTTTGATATTGACGTTACAATCTCCTATATTCTTATTCGTCAATAAATTAACGATCAATCAACCACACAACCATCTTTAGCCTTGGGAACTGTAATGCGTCGCTTTTTACCTATCATGTTATGCTTCAGTTTAACGGGGTGCTTCAGCATGCCTCACCCTTTTTCTGACCCGGGCCAACAAGCACGCCAACTCGCCACCGCTAACCTGCCTCCTCCGCGCCTTGCGATACCAACACCTAAAGATGTTTCTTTGCCTCCTAATGCAGCGCAAGCATGGGCAAGTTCTTTGGCACAAGCAATGGTTGCTCAAGCCGTCCCTGCGGTCGCGCAGCCCCAACAGCCTGGGGACTGGTGGGTCAAAATGAGCACCAAAACTCAAAATGGTGCCATTGTGCCCCATTACGTTATCATTATGCCAACAGGGAAAGAACGTGCTGAAAATGATGGACCACCCGTTGATTTAGCAGGATGGAATTCTGGTGATTTATTAGCCTTAAAAGGCGCAGCCGTGCAGGAGGCGCCTGTCCTGGCCAATATGCTTACCGGCATTCAGGCCGCTATGATGCAACAGGACCCACATAGTTTAATGAACCGGCCTGCACATATTTATTTCAAAGGTGTCAAAGGGGCGCCGGGAGATGGAAATCAATCTCTGGCACGCGCTTTTTTCACAGCACTCCCAGATCACTTTAATTCAATTCAAACAACCCCAAAAGGGGCAGATTTTACGGTCATCGGTATCGTCAAAATTTCCAAAGCCCCCAAATATGACCGTCATGCCATGCAACATATAGAAATCTCTTGGCGCGTTTTAAGTGCAGATGGAAAAGAAGCGGGAGCTGCTACTCAATTGCATGATATCGTTGCCCACTCACTCGATAAGGCATGGGGAGATACAGCTATGGCCGCTGGAGAAGAAGCAGCTGGTGGCGTAAGAACGATTATTACCAACTACTCCGGCCGTGAACACAAACCTTTACCACCGACAAATGACGATAAAAAACACAAATAAATCATGATATTGAGTAGGTATCGTTAGTTAAAATAACGTTACCTACATCACCATATCTAAAAACTCTTCCGCAAATTTTTGAACGTTTTGTATCCGATAGTTCATTTGAAAACCGTCACCTGCTCCTAAGGCTTCCAAACCGGGGGACGCGTTTAAATATCTGGCATTGTTCTGGTTTACATCATCAACCAGCACATGATTAACATTCACATTTTCCGTGTATGACAAAGTTACTGTATTTCTTCTCGGAAAGAAGAGGCTTGTATAAAGAGAGGCGCTACTAAAGCCCGCGACAATAGGGTTTGAAGCCCAAAGTTTAATCTGTTCCCTAAAACTCATTTGTTCGGGGAATATAATTCCTACTCCTTTATCTTTTAAAATATTCGTTAGTTCTGCTTCATTGCCAATTCTCGTTTTACCAGCCCTCAAATGCTCTTTTGAAAAATACAACACTCTGCCAGGCTGGGGGTCAACTTTATACGGCAACACATATCGCCCTATTGAATGAACAAAATCTGCATACACTCTATAAATCAATGAAAAATCTTCAAACGCGGCAGATGCTACCTTTATATTCTCAAACCGAGTAGGTGCTTTTATTTGAATGAAGTTTTCTTGTGTTAAGTGTAAGGCCTCCATAATACTTTTAAAGTAATCATATTTAAAAATGTTTTCTATCTCTTCATGATAACTCAGAATAATTCTTAAACGTGTTCTTTCATAAGAGGGAATGGCCCATAGACGACTTAAATTTTCGATGAGAAAATGACCATACTGAAGATTAACCTCCCCAATATACCAATAGTCATACTTATCACTTAATGTTGGAACATCCGGCAGTGCCGGGCAATCCAATGAGCTAAGAGGAGTGTGAAGCTTGGGAAAACCAGTATAATTCAGTGCCTCAGGGACACTCCGACCAGAAGCTTCAAAAAGCCCCCAAAACGGCCCGTCTCCTCTTGGAATAAAAACAGCGTCTTGCGCATGCCGAATAGGAGGGAGATTCTCAAGAATTAATCGACGCCCAGAAAAACTGGTGCATTCTTTTAACAACATTGAAAAACTCCTTAAAATCCAACCACATTAACACGTTTTTTTATAAGCATTTCTGTGTTTTATGTGCATCGCCTTTAGCATCAACACAAGAATAAAAGAAAGTTTCCTTTCTATAAGAGATGACTTTTTAGTGTCACACTGTTAGAAGGCACCCACTTCTTTTCCTCTCGAATACTGGACGAGGCCCTTTCATGAAAATCGTCGCGTGCAACAGCAATCTTCCTTTGGCTCGTGCAGTAGCTAATGAATTGAGACTTCCCCTTTGTAAAACTGTTGTCAAACGATTTGCCGATGGAGAGGTGTTCGTAGAAATTCAAGAGAATGTGCGCGGAGAAGATGTGTTTGTCATTCAAAGCACATCTATGCCCACGAATGACCACTTAATGGAACTCTTGGTCATGCTCGATGCTCTTCGACGAGGATCAGCCCGACGCATTACAGCCGTCATGCCTTATTTTGGATATGCACGTCAGGATCGTAAATCAGGCCCACGTACCCCCATTAGCGCTAAACTTGTTGCTAATCTTTTAACGGAAGCGGGAGCCAACCGCATTCTCACCATGGATTTACACGCTATGCAAATCCAAGGTTTTTTTGATATCCCAACTGATAATTTATACGCAGCCCCTCTTTTTGTCCGTGACATCAAAGCACGTTTACCCGATCGTAATTTATTGGTTGTATCTCCAGATGTTGGAGGGGTTGTTCGCGCACGTCAGCTCGCTCAACGTTTAAATGTGGATCTTGCTATTATTGATAAACGCCGTGAGCGTGCGGGTGTCTCTGAAGTCATGAATGTTATTGGAGATGTTTCAGGCCGTTACTGCGTCCTTGTAGATGATATTATCGATAGTGGTGGCTCTCTTTGCAATGCAGCAAATGCTATTATGAGCCGAGGCGCTGAAGGAGTGGAAGCTTACGTCACTCACGGAGTTCTGACTGGTAATGCTTGTGAGCGTGTGGAAAATAGTCCTCTAAACATGCTGACATTAACAGATAGTATTGCTGCAACTCAAAATTTAATAAACACACCTAACATTCGTCAAATTACCACGGCCAATCTTTTAGCGAGAGCCATGAGCGCCGTCGCAGATGAAAGTTCCGTTTCATCTCTTTTTGACTGACTTTTCTCACTTTTTGGAGTTTCTTTATGTCCGAATTAATCCAACGCCCTTTTTGGTATCTCAGGCATGGAGAAACAGACTGGAACTATCAAGGCTTTTCTCAAGGCCGCACAGATGTTCCTCTTAATACAACCGGTCTCATTCAAGCTACACGAGCTGGGGAGATTTTTGCCAAGCTCTTTGAAAACAATCAGCGTCCGTTTGATCGGATTATAACCTCTCCTCTCTCACGTGCTTTAGTAACAGCCCAATATACACAAGCCGCTATTTTAAACAGCGGAGGCCCTAACCTCCCTCTTACTATTGATCCAGATTTGCAAGAAGTCAGCTTCGGCGTGCAAGAAGGACAACCTATGGGAGAATGGTATGATCCTTGGATCGCCGGAAAGTTCACCCCTGAAGGAGCAGAAAGTTTTGATGATCTCAAAAACCGTTCTATTTCAGCCTTGAATAAAGAACTCATCAAGGGAGGTACACCCCTCTTTGTTGCCCATGGAGGGTTATTCAGAGGCATTCGAGCTGCTATGAACCTCGCCGTAAATGTGCGCCTACCCAATGCTTCTCCTACCTATTTATCTTTCCATGCAGGAGAGTGGTCGGTACAAAATCGTGTCGCATAATAGATTCCATTCTATTCTTTTTTCTCTAAAATTGTTACAGTAAAATCTAGGTGAAATTTGGTATTATCTGAATAGAAATTTATGCGCCCTTCTAAATTGTCTCTCATTGCTCCCTTTTATAATGAGGGTTCTGGCGTTGATTATTTCTTTGAAAAAATTTCTCCCGTTTTACATGACATTCAAAACATTGAATGGGAAATTGTCTGCGTTGATGACGGAAGCTCTGACGACACCCTAGAAAGGTTAATCGCATATTCGCAAAAAGACACCTCTGTAAAAGTTATTGAATTTTCCCGCAATTTTGGAAAAGAAGCGGCTATGACCGCGGGCTTAGACGTCTCTACAGGAGAGGCGGTCATTATTATTGATGCAGATTTACAAGACCCGCCTGAGCTTATTCAGCAAATGATACAAGAATGGCGCAATGGTGCTGAAGTTGTACTTGGCCGGCGAATAGATCGCTCTTCGGATAGTGCTGCGAAACGACTCACAGCCTCTTGGTTTTATAAAGCACACAATAAACTTGCCAAGCCTAAAATCCCAGAGAACGTAGGGGACTTTAGGCTTATGAGCCGTGAAGTGGTGGATGCACTCAAAGAGCTCCCTGAACGTCAACGTTTCATGAAAGGCCTTTACGCGTGGGTCGGCTTTAAAACAGTCACGTTAGACTACGTGCGTGCAAACCGAAACGTTGGAGAAACAAAATTTTCTGGCTTTGCCTTGTGGAACTTTGCCCTTGAAGGCTTCACAAGCTTCTCAACGACCCCTATTCGGGTATGGACATATATTGGCTTTGCCATTGCTGTTATATCGCTCGTTTACGGCGCATTTATCTTCTTAAGAACCCTCATGTATGGCAATCATATCCCTGGTTATGCTTCTATCTTTTTTGCCGTTACCTTCCTTGGGAGCATACAAATTATTAGTATCGGCATGCTCGGTGAATATGTAGGACGTATTTATATGGAAACCAAACACCGTCCTATTTATATTATACGCAAAAAATATAATTAATATTTTATTTTAATTGCTTCCCACACACACTTTAAACCGGAAAGGAAAGACCATGGACTTTATTAATCCCCTTTTATTTAATGACCTTAAAAAGCGATTTTTTATATTTTTTGTACTTTTTTTATTCTTTGTCTATCCCATTATTCAAGAGAATATTTATTATATTGATGACCTTGGACGGTCCGTCTATGGCTACCTCGCTTTAACAGGAAATGGTCGCCCTATCGGAGACTGGATTTGGGAGATTATGAGCTTTTCTCCCAATTATGTATCTAATTTAGCACCATTAACCCAGATTATTTCTGTCTCTTTTCTTGCGATTGCTTTATCATTCTTATCTCGTTCTTGGAGATTTTCTGTATTAAACGGAAGTATTGCACTATCGTTTTTGGTTTGCTCGCCTTTTTTACTAGCAAATTTGTCTTATAGATTTGACTCTATTACAATGACAGCAGCCTTAGCTCTCATTACTATTCCATTTTCTCTTCCTCAAAATATTTCTAATGCTAAAAGAATAGTTCTAACCAGCTTGGTTATTCTGATTACTTCTAATGTATATCAAGCCGCACTTAATGCTTTTTTGGTTCTTTTATGTCTGAATAGCACTCTACAAATTATAGACTACAGCAATAAACAATCCATCTCTCGTTTTATACAAGGAATAATAGCCTTCATCACAGGGCTGGTTTTGTATAAAATTGAAATCGCTGTCACGAATATTACAAACTATGATCCCTATACACGCGCCCACTTAGGGATGGTTCATGATGTTCATTCCTTTTTAGGAAACATCAAAAACTGTATTCGTCTTGCTTTTAATGAGTTCCGACATGGCAACCTCGAGCGCTTCCTTGGCGCCTGCATGATTCTGGGAATAATAGCAACTTTTACCCGCGTTTTTATCGGCGTTCGTAATCGCAACAAAAACGAAATTACTCTTTCATTATTCCTAACCTTTTTGTTTCTCGGCTTATCCGTCTTATCAATCGCCGGTCTTCTTAGCCTTCTAAAATTCCCGGTTATTGTACCTCGGACCATGATGAGTGTCGGAGCAGTCTGTGCTTTTGCTGTAACCTTTATTATCGGTCGTAGCTCTCCTAAAAATATCTACCAATGCGTTCCAATGGCTCTTGGTATGTTAATGCTTTTCGGACAATTCGTCTTTGCATATGCTTGGGGAAATGCTGAGGGTTCACAGTCACATCTTGATCATCAACTGGCGCGTCAAATTGATGAAGATCTCTTTACACTCTCTGGCAGACAAACAACCTATGTGCGCATTCTAGGAGATCAAACACCGACCTCCGCTTACACGCAGCTCATTTTAAACCAGCATCCTATTTTCCGGTTTGATCTTGCTCGCGCCTTGGACGGATGGGCTTGGGGAAATACGCTTTTAAAAACCTACAATCTCCCCAATAATATAAGTGTTACGACAAACGAATCCCCAGACACAAAGCCTACAATGAAAGCAGCCTTAGAAATTCGTAATACATGTCATTTTGATAAAATAATTTCACGGGTGAATTATAACCTATATAAATTAAACGATAACATCGTTATCGACTTCACCCATGCCTGCTCCCAATAGCACTCTATTTTTGAAAGGGATTTATTCCCTTTCAAAAAACTACCAAGGCCATAAAGACTTTCCTAATTTTTCTTGATCTTTAGGTGACATTCCTAAATCATTGCGGTTCCACCAACCACCACCCAGTGATTGAAACAACGCCACACTATCCGAAAAACGAGCCGACTGCGCTTGTACGAGAGAAAGACGTGCCTGAGCGTATGCCTGTTGGGCTTGAAGAACAGTCAGCTCACTAACATCCCCCAACCTGAGCTGCCCTTTCACAATTTTTAAGCTTCGCCCGGCAGCATCATAATTCGTCTGATTAGCTTCCAAAGTATCAGCGTCATATTTTAAGGCATAAAGTGTATCGGCAACATCCTGAATAGCGCTGATCACAGTCGCTTCATAATTATCTTTTGCCTGTAACAAATTATCCTTAGCTTGCCGCTCAGCATGCAAAAGAGACCCACCTTGGAAAATAGGCTGCATCAAAGTAGCGGATAACGTCCAGTTCCCATAACCCGGTCTAAAAAAGTCATGCATCTTATCCATGACTTCACCCGGTGTCGCACTCAACTGAAGATTTGGTAGTCGATTTGCTATTGCAACGCCAACCTGAGCACTCGCCGATTTGATTTGAGCCTGAGCAGCTCGCACATCTGGTCTTTGCTCCAGCAAGGCAGAAGGGAAAGATACAGGTAACTCATTCGGTAGTTTATACTGCTCTAAATAAAATTCCGGTAAAGGCGAATTTGGAGCAACACCGGCAAGAACAGCCAACTGATCCCGTGTTTGAGCTAATTGCTGCCGCAATGGAGGCAAGGTCGCCTCCAACTGCGCCACGGATGCGAGTTGGGTTACAACATCCTGAAGAGATGCATCTCCTAATCTCTGACGAGCCTTAAGAGTATTAAGGGTCTCTTTTTGGCTCGCAATCAGATCTTCTGTTGCACTGATTTGAGCGCGTATAGACGCTTCATTAATCGTTGTGCTCACAATGTTAGAAATCAACGTTATCGCTGTTGCTTCCAGCTGAAAACGTTGAATTTCAGCTTGTGCACTCGCTGCCTCAATAGCCCGTCGCACACCGCCCCATAGGTCTGGCACATAACCGATATTTAACTGTGCGGTATGCATTGAATAGAGCCACAAATTACTGTTGGGAACAGGAGAAAGGGCTTTTGATGTCTTATTTCGGGTTGGGTTGAACGATGCAGAAACAGTTGGATACAACCCTGCCCCTTCAATACGTCTTTGCTCCCATGCAGATTTTAACCCAGCCTGCATACCCGCTAATGACTGGTTATGCGCTAAAGCCTGTTCAACAAATGAATTCAGTACAGGGTTTTGAAAGAGCTCCCACCATTTCCCCGGAACGTCTACTCCCGTTTGAAAGTGCTGTGACACGTCAAAAGCATTTGTCCCCCGCCCAGACGTATTCGTCAAAGGAGTTGACTGATAATCCATTCCTTTTGGCAAGTCTGGCCGCTTATAATCTGGGCCGACTTTACACCCCGCCAAATAAGAGGTCGCAATAATAGCTGTTGTATAACGAAGAAACCGTTTCATCTGTTTAGGCTCCCTCTCTATGCGCTGATTGAGTTTTTTTCTTATTTCGACGCTCAACCCACATTTCTAACTCACTAAAATATACAGGCAATGCAAAAAGCGTCAGCAATGTCGCAATACCTAAACCACCCACGACAACAGTAGCTAACCCTCTTTGAACGTCTGTTCCAACACCGGTAGCCATAGCTGCGGGCAACATACCAGCACTCGCCACAGTTGCTGTCATAAGGACAGGACGAAAACGCTCTCCCGCACCGATAATGGTTGCTTCTCGAACGGAACGGCCTTCTTCACGATACCGGTTAATACTTGATATCATGATAATTCCATTTTGAACGGCCACACCAAAGAGCGCAATAAAACCGACAGCGGTTGCGATGTTCAGTGTTTCCCCACGAATATGCAGCGCAATTAATCCGCCCATTGTGGCGAGAGGCACAACACTTAAAATCAGCAAGGCCTGCCGAATTTTTCCAAACTCGACAAACAGCAACACCAACATCATCGCGAACATAATTGCTAAAGCGACACTCAAACGTTTTTGAGCGCGCTGCTGCTGCTGAAATGTTCCAGCCCATTCCAAAGAATTTTTCTTTTGATCAAAGTGAACGGACTGATCAATACGCGCCTGAGCATCAGCAAGATACTGAGAAAGCGGCCTTTGGCCATTATCAACCCTGATGGTAATCTGACGATGGTTCATTTCATGAGCAATATTACTCTCACCCATTTTCAAACCAATATGCGCCACTTGTGATAATGGAATATACGACCCTTGCGACGTCAGAACAGGGAACTGCCTGAGAACTTGCAGATCCTGAATGTCATGCCGTGGTATTCTTAACGTTGCATTATAATAGCGGTCGTTCTCATAAACTGTGGATATAGACCCATCACCAATAGCAAATGATACAACATCTGAAATATCAGAAACATTGATTCCATACCGTGCTGCTGACAATCTGTCTGCATCTACGCCTATTTGAGGAATACGTGGCTCTTGAAAGATCGAAGCATCAACTGTTCCAGGAACTTTCTTCAATATGGAAACAATTTCGTCTCCGATGCGGCGCATTTCTTCAAAATCATTGCCATAAACACGCAGCACCAAAGGACTATGCGCACCACCGACCAAGTCACTCATATTATCTTGAATTGGCTGACTTATACCAAAATCAATACCGGGTATTTTCAACAAACGCGCACGCAAACGCTTCACAAACTGTTGTTTGGTTTCACCAGAAGGCCATTGATCGTAAGGCTTCAAGCCAACAGGCATCTCAATATGAGATGGTGTCCAAGGGTCTGTTCCATCATCCGAACGGCCAAGTTGTGTAATCGCATAAGAGGTTTCAGGAAACTCGTTGACAGCCTTTCTAATCTCATTAGCAATCTGCTCACCTTTTTCCAGAGAAATCCCTGTCGGCATCTGAACCTGTACCCAAAGCGCTCCTTCATCAAGGTTCGGCAAGAATTCGCGACCAATCGACGACCCCAAGAAAACGACAGCGACAAGCGCTCCAATACCACCAATATAAGCAACGAACGGACGATCAATAAAATGACCTAGCCAATGACTATATCGTTCATGCAGCCATTCTAATGGCTTATTATGCCATACGTGCTGCGGTTTTCTTAATGCCAAGAAGCTTAAAGCCGGAATTAATGTCAGCGCGCATAATAACGCTCCAAGCAGAGCGAAACTAACGGTGAAAGCCATTGGGCGGAAAAGCTTGCCCTCGCTTCCCTCAAAAGCAAATAAAGGGCTATAGGCCAGAATAATAACCAATGTTGATGAAAAAATTGCATGGCCGGCACGTTTCGCAACGGTTAAAACCTTACCCGCCTGTAACGGCTGATCAGGATCATCTTCCCTCAAGCGCAAGATCGTTTCTGTAATAACGATCGCACCATCGACGATCACCCCGAAGTCAATCGCACCGAGAGAGAACAAATTAGCGGCCATCCCAAAAGCCTGCATCAACACAAACACAAAGGACAAGGCCAACGGAATGGTAATAGCCGTTACAACCGCACTTCTTGGACTGCCTAAGAAAAGGGTTAAAATAACAAGAACCAGCAAAATCCCTTCGACCATCGTATCCATGACTTTATGCGTCGTAGATTGTACGAGGTTATCCCGGTCAATATACGGGACGATACGGATATGTTGCGGTGCCAATTGCTTTTGAAGCTTTGCAACGGTCTCGTGCAGATTATCCAATACCTGTGAGGGGTTCTTACCACTTAACATGGTAACGACACCCTCAATCGTATCTGGATTATTATTCTTTCCTAAAATACCTTCCCGAACTTGGTGCCCAAACTGCACCACGCCTAAATCATGGATAAAGATTGGAACACCATTCCGTTGGGTAACAGCAATATTTCCCATATCTTGTAAGGTATGGATCATTCCAACCCCACGAATGATATAAGACTGCTCACCACGAGAAACGCGGCCACCACCAGCATTCACATTATTATTACGAATAGCACCTAAAACATCTTCCAGACCGATATTATATCGCATCAGAGAAGATGGATTTAAAACCAACTGGTATTCGCGTGTATATCCACCAAAATTATCAACATTAACAACTCCAGGAACATGCATCAGGGCAGGGATGACAACCCATTTTTGCACATCTGAGAGTTGCATCAGATTTTTATCATCTGACTCTAATGTATAGCGATAAATTTCTCCACCTGGGCCTGTAATTGGCCCTAAAGTTGGCTGAGCTCCATTAGGTAATGGATTACTCGCTAATATGGTTTCGACCTGTTGACGAGCCCAAAAGACATTTGTTCCATCACGAAAAATAAGCGTGACCAGCGATAAGCCAAACGTACTGGATGAACGACTATCTACAACCTCAGGAACAGTTGATAAAACCCGCTCTAACGGAACGGTAACTTGCTGCTCCATTTCTTCTGCGGCCAGCCCGGGCTGCTGTGTCGTGATTTGAACATTCACAGCCCCCAAGTCTGGGTATGCTTCTACAGGAAGGTAACGCCAAGCGACACTTCCCAGCACTGCGAGCAAAACAGCTGCAAAAAAAACGATGTTACGGCGCCCAAAACACCATGAAATAAAACGTTCTATCATTTAAGGCTGGCCTACCCGGTCAGTCATCGTTCAACAATATGGCACCACTTGTTACAATGCGCTCTCCAGCCTTCAGGCCAGAAATCACTTTAACATTGTCGCCATCGTCATAAGAGATTGCTACATCTCTTCGTTGAAACGTACGAGGAGCTGTTTCTATAAAAACTGATGTCCGGTCGTTATTCATCAGCAAAGCTGATTTAGGAAGTAAAACGACTTGATCTTCTGGAATATCAAGTGTCGCTGTTGCATACATTCCTGGACGCAAAACACCTTCCGAATTGGGGCATACGACATAAACATTCAGTCTGCGAGTATCTGCTTTTAATGTTGGATCCCGAGAAGCAATAGGGCCGGTACACCGCTGCCTTGGCAGGGCTGGGAAAGTCGCTTCTACCATTGTAGCAGAAGCAAGAGCCGTTACACGATTTTCTGGAACGGCAGCTGCGACCCATACAGCCGACAAGTCCATCAGCGTCATTTGAACTGCTGTCGCATCTGTAATGTTTTGACCTGGAGCCATGGTCGTTGTGGAAACGACACCATCAACAGGAGAAACCAGAGGAACTTGCCCACGCGCAGCATATTGCGATTGAGATCCTAAAACCTGTAAACGATGGCTGGTTCGTTGAGCTTCTGCTTCTGCTTGCAGCAAGTCATTATGAGCCGATTCCAGATCTTTAACGGCATTTCCACCAATGCCTTGTACATCACGTGATCGGTTATAGGCACGCTTTGCAAAATCAAGTGCAGCACGGGCACGACGGTCATCCGCCCACGCCTGATCCAGATCTCCCGCAGCAATAATCGCGAGAACCTGACCTTTTGAAACATGCTGACCCAACTTCACCAAAACGCTCAAAATGCGGCCGGTTACAGGTGCCAACACATTTACTTGATGGTCTGGCAAAGCCATAACCTGAGCAGGAACCTGTACGCCCATCACGTGAGGAGCAACAACGACAGGCGCCACTTCCAGTCGTTTCTGTAAAGGGGTATTTTCCTTCACCACGATACTCCCATTCTCATGGGAAAACATTGGCTGCTCTGGCGACGTCAACTGAACAGGGGATTTAAAGCACCCTTTCAGGAAAAAGCCTAAAATAAGGACGACGCCAACAAGACCTAAGGTCAAAGCGCCAACGCGCGCAAAACGCATACTCTTTGAATACCCCAAAAATTTACAGAAAACACATGTCACGAAAAATTGACACGCGCACAACACCAACTAACACATAAACGTTATTGTTTCAGTCCCATGTGTTGGTTTTTCGCCCCATGTTGCTGATTACTCTCTGAAACTTAAAGTATGATTTTGACAAGAGGTTCCGAACAAAAGAACCAAAATTTCTTGGAATTGTAACAAAAAACCCTTACCGATCTCTATTTTTCAATAGAAACAGATAAGGGATAATTAAAAATTAATTTTTTTAATAGATAATTAGAACCGGTATTCTACACCAAAAGCTACCGTTGTAGGATCAAGAGAATCGTGAGCGCGTAAATAATTTTCCCCGGCTACACCTCGGTCATTTGTCCACGCATGAACACGCATGAACATCTCTTTCACGTCAAAATTAACGAACCAATTGCCAACTACCTGATAATCAACACCAGCATTAATGGTTGGACCACCTGTTACGCCTATATTCAGCTTCTGAGCCAACGGACCACCAGCCGGTGAAACGTTATGGAACCAAGCCAACGTGGCACCCACACCTAAATATGGGTTAAACCGTTTGTGCGGCATGAAATGCCAAGCAAAAGTGACTGTTGGCGGAAGAACCCATGCACTTCCAACGTCAACCTTTCCAACAGGAGTGCCTTCACCTGCAATTTCGTGACGTGTGCTTGCTGCAATTAAATCAACCGATAAATTATCCGTGAAAAAATATTCAAATGTCAGTTCAGGCATCACTTGATTGGTCGTTTTAACATGCCCGGGCAAAGGACTGCCATTAAGCCAAATGCGGCTACTATGATCGTTTGGTAATACACCTAAAGCCGACAACCGAATGATAAAGTCACCTTTTCCTAGTCCAATTTTTGTATTTGCACATGTCTGAAAAAGGCCACAATGTCCTGATGCAATAGGTGCATGGATATTTATTTGAGGCATAGGCGCTGCTACATTGGATGTGACCGGCTCTGCGAAGGCATGAGTAGAAAGAGAAGCTACTGCCAATGCAGTGCTCAGTGTGACAGCCACAATCTTCATCGCTTGAGTCCTAAATCAATATACATCTACGACTGAAAAGGCACCGTTTCTTTCTTTCAAACCTTGACTAATATCAATTTATTACAAATATATAATTTTAATATTATAGCTGTGATAAATAAGACATAGACTCAATTATAGGGTCTGGGAAATCATCTCTATGGCATCCGTAATTAATCCAGACGATATCATTGATAAATGCATTAACTGCGTTGGTCGAAAATACAGCATTTGTAATGCGATTGAGGATTGCGATCTCGCTACATTAGCAAGAGAGTCTTCCCGTATGTCTGTTTCGGATGGGCGATCTATTTTAGAAGAAGGCGCTCCAGCACACGACTTTTTTGTGCTTACGAATGGGCGCGTTAAACTCTTTACGCTGCTTCCTGATGGTCGTCGTCAAATAACGGCATTTGCTGAAGAAGGTTATTTCCTTGGACTAGCCGCAGTGAAAACCTATTCTTTTAGCGCCGAAGCTTTAGGGGACGTTCATTTGTGCCGTTTCCCTCATGCTTCTATGCAGCGCCTTGTGGAACGTTTCCCCAACCTGGAACATCGGCTAAGAGAAGAAGCATCTCGTGAACTCTCTTTAATGCAAGCCCGCATGACCCTTTTAGGGCGAAAAACAGCACGCGAACGGTTGGCAACATTTCTGGTTGAGCGCGGCAAGCTCCTGACACAAAAAGGAAATACAGGTTTCCAAGAGATCAACCTTCCTATGCCTCGCACGGATATTGCAGATTATTTAGGCCTCACAATTGAAACAATCAGTCGTGTTTTTAGTGCCTTCAAAAAGGATGGATTGATTAAAATTCAAGGTGTTACGCATGTAAAGGTCTTACACCCTGAAAAAATGTTAATGATTTCAGAGGGATTAGAATAAAGCTTCCACGAATCAGCCATATTCCTGCCATGAAGAGTTGTTCTGCTCAAACTCTTCATTGAACAGGAGACTTCATGAAAATCCGTCTTTCCATTCATTCTCTTCTTGCTCTTGGTCTTTTAGCGAGTTCTGTTCCTGCGGTTTCTTTTGCACAAACCAGTTCTCCAGCACCAATACCACAAAATGCTGATCAGAATGATCTCATCGGGAAGCTTGCTCAAAAAGAAGACCGGATGAATCAGAAGCTTCAAAACTATCAAAACAAGTCTGCAGAAGCTCAGAAAGCTCGGCAAGAGAAAATCCAAGCTCTTAAAGACAAATATGCCAATGCCCCAGAAAGACAAAAAGCACGCATTCAAAAGCAGATTGACGAGCAACAAAATAAGCTCAACTCTATGCGTGACCAACAAACCAAAAAATTAACGGATATGCGCGATCAGCAATTAAATAAAATTAATAAATTGCGCGACGAAAAACAGTCACAGCTTAATGCCCAGCGCGATAAACTCAACCAATTCCGTGACCAACAGAATTCACGTCTGCAACAACTGCAAAATGCACCACAGCAACAGCAACAACGCTTAAACGACCTTGGCAATAAAGCGCGTGGGGATGTTTCTAACCTTCTTAACGGCGGCCTCTAATACGAACTTATCCCTCTCATGAAAGCTACTCTTCTTTTGAGAGGGATAACTTTCAATGATAGGCTATTATTGATTGCGGTGTGGTGTGGTAATTTTACTATAATTCACTCTGTAACAATTTTTTGACCGCATTTAAGGTTAGACTTTTTTTCTGTCTTCCTTCTATAATGTCAAGTTTACACGCTCTTTAACATAGGAGTTTTTCATCATGAAGAAATCAATCGTTCGCGTTGCTCTTTCCCTAACACTTCTTGCTGGTGCATCTGCAGCTCTTTCTGCTTGCAACACTATCAGCGGTGCAGGCAAAGACGTAAGCTCAGCTGGTCATGGCGTTTCTCGTGGCGCTGATGATACAAAAGCAGCTATCCACAAAAACCTCTAATTTTTTAAAATTAGTAGAGTTGAAAAAGCCAAAGAGATAGCTCTCTTTGGCTTTTTTTGTCTCTATTGCTAAGGCTTTTCTTTTTTACCCCTTGCCTTTCTAGGCTAAACACCCCCATATTCATTTTAAATATGTTCTCGGGGCGGGGTGAAACTCCCCACCGGCGGTAAGGATACGTTTTATCTAAGCCCGCGAGCGCCTTTTGTCTTTCATGATAAAAGGGTCAAGCAGATCCGGTGTGATTCCGGAGCCGACGGTTATAGTCCGGATGTGAGAGGACAAGACTTCCCTTTTGTAAGGTGAAGAGTACGTTTGTGTATTCTGATCTTTAGCAAAGGGAAAGCTCAAGTACGTGCCCTGCGAATATCTTATACTATAGGTTTAGAGATCGCAGCTGTGTTTGAACATTCTTCCCTTTCTGAAAATATCAATATTGATATGATCCGTCATGGGTTTCGTGCAGCGATCAACAAAGCAACAGATACATTAGGAGCAACAGCACCTAATCCTTCCGTTGGCTGTACTTTACTCGATAAGGCCGGGAATATTCTTGCTGTTGGAGCACATCCAAAAGCAGGAGAACCTCATGCTGAAATCATGGCGCTCTCCCAAGCTGAGAAAGACGGTCTGCTTCATAAGGCGCATACGGCTCTTGTTACGTTAGAGCCATGCAATCACTCAGGACGTACGCCTCCTTGTAGTGAAGCCCTTCGAAACAGCCCTGTAAAACACGTCTGGATCGGCGCTCCGGATCTTAACCCTCAAGCCGCAGGCGGAGCAAAACGGCTAGCGGAAGAGCCCAATGGCCGCTCTGTCTTCTTTTTGAAAGATTTTCCAGAAATGGAAGATCTCTCAAAAGATTGCCAAGCCCTGATCGCACCTTTTTCACATCGTGTTCTAAAGCAACGCCCTTGGATCAGTGTAAAGCAAGCTCTTGATGAAAATAGGTCTATGATCCCACCAAAAGGGCATAAAACCTTTACATCTCAAAGCTCCTTAACACTTGCCCACACCCTTCGACGCGCAACTGATGCCATCATTACAGGGATCGGTACGGTTTTAGCGGATAGGCCTCGTTTTACAGTTCGTCATGTGAAAGAGCACCTAAACCGCAAGCCAAGACTTCTGGTTGTAGCCGATCGGCATGGACGCACGCCCCTTGATTGGCAAAAAGAAGTCGAGCAAGCCGGCTTCGAGGTGATCATTACCAAAGATATCATTAAGGCTCCGGCAGAACTGGCACAACGCGGCGTCAACTGGGCGATGGTTGAAGCTGGTCCTTCCCTTTTGAAAACATTCCAAGATGCAGATCTATGGGATGACTGGCTCACAATCGAAAAACGTGGCGCTCATGATTTTATTCAACTCAATTCACGTGGGGAAAGTCCACTTAGACTCTTAAGGGAAACGCTATGTTCTCAGGTATTATAGAAAAATTGGGAACGGTTAAAACAGCCTCCCTTCGTGACAAAGCTATGGATTTGACCCTTGAAACCCAATTTCCTGATTTGGAACTGGGCGAAAGTGTTGCCGTCAATGGTGTCTGCCTAACGGTTGAGAGCTGTACCCCTGATGGAGTGGCGACCTTCCACCTCAGTGGAGAGACTCTTTCCCGCACTCCGTTAGAACAACTCAAAGCGGGGTCTCGCATCAATCTGGAACGCGCAGTATCAGCAAATACCCGCCTTTCTGGGCATATCGTGCAAGGGCACGTCGATAATGTCGCGACCCTTATATATGCTGAGCGTGAGGGAGATTCTTATGCACTCCGTGTTTTTGTTCCACAAAGCCTCAGGCAATATGTGGTCGAAAAAGGATCGATTACCTTTGATGGCATCAGTCTCACCGTTAACGCGCTACATGAAGGCGTGACCTATCATAACCAAGCAGGTTTTGAAGTTGGTCTGACCATTATTCCACACACATGGGAGCACACCAATCTTTCTACGCTTTCTGTTGGGGATCGGATCAGTGTCGAAGTGGATGTTTTTTCTAAATATGTTGAAAACCTTTTGCGGTTCTCTCCCAACTTAGGAAAGGCTACACCATGAAGCCTGCTCTAAAAGCGGCGATTGATGCTATTCGTAATGGCCGAATAATTGTCATGGTCGATGATGAAAACAGGGAGAATGAAGGGGATTTGGTGATGGCCGCGCAATATGCCACACCACAAACAATCAACTTCATGGCGCGTGAAGGGCGGGGGTTGATTTGCCTTTCCTTGGAAGACGCACAAATAAAGCGCCTGGGCCTTCAGCCGATGGTTCATCAGAACCAAGACCCAAGAAAGACTGCTTTCACCGTTTCTATTGAGGCCGCTACTGGCGTAACAACAGGGATATCAGCCGCTGATCGCGCTCATACCATTCTTGTTGCGGCCAACCCTGCTGCAACATCGGATGATATTATTTCTCCTGGGCATATGTTCCCTTTACGGGCGCATCCAGAAGGGGTTTTAAAACGAAACGGTCATACCGAAGGTGCTGTTGATATCGCTCGATTGGCAGGGTTAGAGCCCGCTGGTGTGATTTGTGAGATTATGGCTGATGATGGCAGCATGATGCGTTTGCCAGAATTGAAACGCTATGCGGCAAAACATAATCTCCCGCTGATTAGTATTGCTGACCTGCAAGAATGGTGCCAAGAGCACGGACGAAATCCTGTGTCTGAAGAACAGACCACCAATCCAACAGCACCTATTGCAGGTGAGGTTGTTGCGGCCTCTGCCCTGCCCAGTATTTTTGGTGGGCATGACCTTAAAATCAAAGCCTTCCGTGCAGCAGACGGCGTTGAACATGTGGCCCTCATTAAAGGAGATCCAACAAAAGGTGTCCCTCTCGTTCGCTTACACTCTGAATGTGTCACAGGGGATGCTTTAGGATCCCTGCGCTGTGATTGTGGAGCACAACTCCGAGAAGCACTTGAGCGGATTTCAGCTTCAGAGTCTGGTGTTCTGCTTTATGTCCGCGGGCATGAAGGACGAGGGATAGGCCTTGCTAACAAGATCCGCGCCTATGAGCTTCAGGACCAAGGGCTCGATACCGTTGAAGCCAATGAGGCACTCGGGTTGCCGGCTGATGCACGGGATTGGTCTTCAGCGGCTGACTTCCTAAAGCAGCTTGGTGTTTCCTCTTTACGCTTACTCACCAATAATCCTGATAAGGAAACACACCTTATTCAATATGGGTTTGACGTTCAGTCCCGCGAACAATTGGAAATCGAAGCTAACCCATTTAACCGCGCCTATCTTTCAACAAAACGCACCCGCATGGGGCACTTTCTTCAGGAACAATCATCATGAGCAAACATATTGCTGTTTCCCCAGACCTCAAACTTTCTCCTACACCGAAGGTCGCAATCATTGTCAGTCGGTTTAACACAGATATTACCAATGGCCTCAAATCAGGTGCGATTGAATGGCTAGAAGAACGTCATATTACAGACGTTGATGTTTATGATGCGCCGGGCGCATTTGAGCTTCCTCTTCTTGCTCAAAAGCTTGCTAAAACAAGCACATATGAAGGTGTCATTTGTTTAGGATGCGTTATTAAAGGGGATACCGCTCATTTTGAATTTATTTCTTTAGGAGCAACGATGGGGATCATGCAGGCGCAATTAGCTACTGAAACTCCCATTTCTTTTGGTATTTTAACAACCTATACAGAAGAACAAGCCATAAAGCGCTCACGCACAGATGCTGAGAATAAAGGTCGAGAAGCTGCGGCAGCTTGTGTCGAAAGCATCGCCTTTTTGCGGAATGTTTCTTAATCCCGCAGTTTTCTTAAAAACGACGGTAAATTAACTCTCTATCGCCCTGTTCTTCAGTCGCTTTTTCTACCACGTTATGAAAAGGCGACTGAACACACACAGGGTCCATATTTTTGGCCGACCCTGTAAGAGCAAGTGCCTGACAGCGACATCCACCCCAATCTATTTCCTTACGTTCGCATGATCGGCAAGCCTCAGGCATCCAATCTGTGCCACGGAACATATTAAAGAGCTCTGACTCATTCCAGATGGACGCCAGGCTCTGATCTTTCACATTGGGAAATGTAACATCCGGTATTATTTCAGCCGCATGACACGGTAGAACTTTCCCCGCTGGCGTTATGTTAACAAATTTTTGCCCCCAACCACCCATGCATGGTTTAGGAACATCTGCATAATAATCAGGTGTTACATAATCAATTTGGAACCTGTTCTTTTTACGCTCAAGCTCAACGCTCTGCGTTGCCTGCTCCAACTGTGCGCGGGTCGGAAGAAGTTTATCCCGATTTTTGAGGCCCCAACCGTAATATTGAGTATGCGCGATTTCCACACGCCCAGCGTTTAACTCCGCTGCCAAGTCAAACATTTGAGGAATGCGTTCTATATTCTCTCTCTGAATAACAAAATTCAATGTCAGAGGAATGCCTGAAGCCTTTATTAAACGAGCGGCTTCAAGCTTCTTTGCTTGAGCTCCTTTTAATCCGCCAATCCTTTCTGCGCCTTCAACAGTCACATCTTGGAAAGACAGCTGAATATGATCTAACCCTGCTTCATCCAATATTTTTAATTTTCTCTCATCAAGAAAAACACCAGATGTGATCAAATTCGTATATAAGTTTAACTTCCGCGCTACGGAGATCAACTCAGGTAAGTCTGGTCGAGCCATAGGCTCTCCACCAGAAAAATGCACTTGCAGAACCCCCATATCCGCCGCCTGTTTTAAAACAGATATCCATTCCTCTTTGCTCAACTCCATTGCTTTTTTGTCTAACTCAAGCGGATTAGAGCAATAAGGGCAGGACAGGGGACACCTGTGAGTCAATTCAGCCAAAAGGCTCATAGGAGGCTGGATATGACCTGTCATGCGTATAAAACCCCTTTTTCTGCTAAGTCTGACAAAAGGGCATAAACATCACGGGAAATGACATCTGAAGGGGCAGAGAAATCTTCCGATAATTTCTTGACGATGCTCTCTATATCCCTTTCTCCATCAATAAGGTGAAGAATATGAGGAGCAGCCCCTTCCACAATAAAGGCTTTTTCTGGCGCTTGTATCAACCAAATATCACGCACACGATCATGTTGTAACCGATGACCGCGCTTGAACTTTAAAATACTCTTGCTTGATAGACTCATGGAACAAACGCACCGGGTGGAATTTTTCCATCCACATACGCGTAATCAAGAGCATCCAACATCGACCAAAGCACTGAGCACTTAAACTCCAATGCGCTTAAGACTTCCTGTTGTTGTTCTGGTGTGCGAGCATGCTCACGCACGTAAGCTAAGGCAAAGTCAGAATCTCTTGGGGCCTGTGTCAAACGTGGCGTAAAATAAGCCAATGTTTCTTCCGAAATAAAATCATAGTGGCGCAGCATTCCAGAAACACGCTCACTAATGATCTTGGGTGAAAATAATTCTGTTAAAGAAGAAGCAATCGCTGCCAAAATGGAGCGGTCTCTTACAAAATGTACATATGCATCTACCGCAAAGCGTGTTCCGGGCAACAACCCCTCTGTGCTCTGCACATAATCCCGATCAAGCCCCAAGCCATCTGTTAAAACCAACCAACGCTCAACACCTCCTGTGCCGGGGCCTGTTCCGTCATGATCTTCAATCCGCCGGCGCCATTCACGGCGCAGGTCTGTTGTCGGTAATCGGGCAAGGAGAGTTGCATCTTTGGCTGGAATTGAAGCCTGATAATAATATCGATTTAATGCCCACGCTTGAACTTGCTGCTTCGTTAAAAGACCATCATGCAATTTCCGATGGAATGGATGCCGATTATGATACCGTTCGGCACCAATCTGGCGCAAACGTTCTTCAAGCTGATCTGGTGTTAGAAGCGTCATATACTTTACCCTAAATTAAAACTCATTCCATCTTCAGATACGACCCAACCCGCCTTCTCGACAGTTTTTCGCTCCGGACTTTCCTCCAGCAAAATGGGGTTAGAGTTGTTGATATGTATCAAGACTTTACGCGGTTTTTTGCAGTCCGCAAACTTCATCATTGGGCCATCTGCATCATGAACAGAAACATGCCCCATGCGCTGGCCTGTTTTCGGACTTAGCCCAGCGCGAATCATTTCATCATCCTGCCAGAGCGTGCCATCAAAGAACAGCAAATCTGCCTCTCTGGCACGCTCGACCAAGTCTGGCTTTATTTCAGCACATCCCGGAACAAATAAAACCGTTTTTGTCCCATCTGTGAATGAAAGACCTAAAGTTTCGTCTGGGTTTGATCCTTCAGCCTCAGCATACAGAGGTGCTTTGCCAGGAACAGCAAAAGCTTCCATTTTTAAGCCAGAATCACTGCCATCTTTATGTTTTAAGGCAATAGTCTCATTTAACTTTAATGCAACACGCGGAACAATCTCTGGATTTACGGCCGTAAATATTGGATTTTCCGCTAATTGAGCCAATGTCGAATCGCTACCCATTAACGTAAACGGCTCACGCTCACGTAATGTCAGAAGCCCTGTAATGGCATCAATTTCACCATTCGTTAAAATAACACTCTGAATAGGTGTCCCTCGCAAACTCCCGGTATGGTGTAAGGCCGGGGTTTGAAGAATCTGCTGCCGCAAATCAGGAGCAGCATTTAAAATGAACCACCTTTTTCCACCATCTCCGCTAATCGCAACTGATGCTTGTGTCCGGGCATGCGCTCCTCGTCCAGAACGAGCGGCTAAACAACCCGCCGCGGCTGAGTTCCACTGCGGAAAGCCACCACCAGCGGCAGATCCCAACACAATAACATCAATCATTTATCTCAAAACCACTTTATGTATTCTACCACGAAAAACGGCCGCCCTAAACAAGGCGGCCGTTTCTTCTTCTACCATAAAAAGAAGATTACTTCTTTTCACCGCAGACATAAGAGTTAATTTCAGCCCCTAGAGGGATTTCTGTAACCTTAGGTGTGTTCCAAGCCATAACAGCCTCCTACTCATAAAACTGGATGAGGTATTCCTCTTCCAAAGTTACAGTTATTGTGTGCTTTCTTATTGTTAGATTTCAAGTCTTTTTTTATAAAACACTTAACTGTGTTTTATAAAAGGAGCTCTTCAGCATGCTACACCCATCCCGACGTGGTGTCTGTCTGGTTATTTCTGCTCCTTCGGGCGCAGGAAAATCTACAATCGCCAATGCTCTGCGAGCATCTGAACCTGCTCTAAAAAACTCTATTTCTGTAACAACACGTAACCCTCGCCCCGGTGAAGTGGACGGTGTTCATTATCACTTCCGAAGCATGGAAGCGTTTCGCACGATGGCAAACAATGGGGAGCTTCTAGAGTGGGCCGAAGTTTTTGGGCGTGGATATGGTACGCCACGCGCTCCGGTAGAAGAAGCGTTGACCCAAGGCTATGACATGGTCTTCGATATCGACTGGCAAGGCCATCGCTTATTAAAAAAAGCGCTTCCATCCGACGTCGTCAGTATATTTGTTTTACCCCCTTCCATCGAAGAGCTAGAGCGCCGCTTATGCAACAGAAACTCTGACGACCAAGCCGAAATCGCAAAACGTATGCAAGCTGCATTCGATGAAATTTCTCACTGGCATGAATTTGACCACACGGTCATTAATTCAGACCTTGATACAGCCATATCCCAAGCCAAATCCATACTAACCGCGGCTCGTTTGTCGACTGCACGGCAAAAAAACCTCTTCCATTTTATAGATTCCTTTAAAAAGTAAATCCCTTTCTTCGTTCTTTCCAAATTAGACATTTGGGAGGATCATCTCTTCATGATATGCAATTCTATTCACGCCTATGATTGCGGACAGCAAGGATCAATACCGTCATGACAGCGCCTCAGAATGATATGGATAATACATCATCTCCTCTCATTCTTGCCCTTCCGAAAGGTCGTATTCTTAAAGCGCTCATTCCTGTTCTAAAGCGCACAGGAATAGAACCAGATCCTGACTGTCTTGATGAAAGCAGCCGTCGGCTAAGATTTAAAACATCCCACCCCAACTTAGATGTAGTTCGTGTTCGTTCCTTCGATGTGGCAACCTTTGTGGCCTATGGAGGCGCACATATTGGAGTCTGTGGTGCCGATGTCCTTATGGAGTTTGACTATCCTGATATTTACGCTCCGTTAGACCTTGGAATTGGTGCATGTCGTATTTCTGTCGCACGCCCCAAAGATGAAAAAGAAGACCCGGCAAAAGCACAATCCAGAATACGAGTTGCCACAAAATACCCAACCATCGCCCGGAAGCACTTCGCCTCTCAGGCCATTAATGCTGAGATCGTCCATCTTCATGGTGCCATGGAACTTGCACCAACTTTAGATCTTGCCAGCGTCATTGTTGATCTTGTCGATACAGGTTCAACACTCCGGGCCAATGGCTTGATGGAAACGGAAACCATTGCTGAAATCACCAGTCGTCTCATCGTCAATCGTGTCGCTTTAAAAACACGTTCAGAAGAAATCAGCGCATTAATTGAACGCTTTCGAGCATCTTTATCTGAGGAAAACATTTCCTTATGAAACGATTATCTACTTCCGACTCTCACTTCAAAACACAATTCGCCTCACTCCTTGCCAACAGAGGAAATGATGAGCGGCGCGTTGTAGAACCCGTCCGAAACATTCTGGACGATGTAAGGACAAGAGGCGATGTAGCCCTTTGTGATTATACAGCGCGCTTTGATCGACTAACGCTTACCCCTGAACAGTTACGTATTAGCGCGGAAGAAATCCGCTCAGAAGCGGCCCGTGTCTCTTCTGAGTTAATGGATGCTCTTAAACTTGCAGCCAAGCGTATCGAGGCATTTCATAAAGCTCAAATACCTCAAGATATCGATTTTACAGACGATCAAGGAATTCGTCTGGGAATGCGCTGGACAGCTCTTGATGCTGTTGGCCTTTACGTTCCGGGAGGGAAAGCCGCTTATCCTTCCTCTGTGCTCATGAATGCTCTGCCAGCAAAAGTCGCTGGTGTTAAGCGGATCGCAATGTGCGTTCCAACACCTGATGGTGTCTTAAACCCGCTCGTCTTAGCCGCTGCACATTTATGTGGTGTGGATGAAATATATCGCGTTGGGGGAGCGCAAGCCGTCGGAGCTATGGCTTATGGCACTCATCAGATTGCTCCGGTTGATCGCATTGTTGGGCCAGGCAATGCATTTGTCGCCGAAGCAAAAAGACAGGTTTTTGGTCATGTCGGCATTGATAGCATCGCTGGGCCATCTGAGGTCGTCGTTGTAGCAGATGAAAATAACGACCCACGCCTTGTCGCTATTGATCTTCTGGCTCAGGCTGAACATGACGAACAGGCACAATCTATTCTTATTACAACACACTCGGCCTTCGCGGAGGCTGTTGGAAATGCCGTTCTGAACGAATTAAAAACTCTCCCTCGCAGCAAAATTGCCTCCCAAAGCTGGGAAAATCATGGAGCGATTATTGTTGTTAAAAACCTTGATGAAGCAGCTGATATCGTCAATCAACTTGCACCTGAACATCTAGAAATTCTTCTTGATGAGCCACGCCTCTTCAGTGAGAATATTCGTCACGCTGGTGCGATTTTTATGGGCCGTTATTGCCCTGAAGCCTTAGGCGATTATGTTGGTGGCCCGAACCACGTTCTACCAACGAGCCGTACAGCCCGCTTTGCTTCTGGGCTTTCTGTGTTTGACTTTATCAAAAGAACAACAAGCATCGAGACTAACCGCAATGGCTTAAAAGCTATTGGCCCAGCAGGTGTCTCTTTGGCAAAAGCTGAGGGATTAGACGCACATGCGCTTAGTCTCTCACTACGGCTTGATAATTAAAAATAACCAAGATGATCGTCTTTTCCCTCCAATAAGACTACCATCTTGGTCTCTCATACTTGCTTTTTGGAGCTTTTTGAGAAACAAAGACCGTTCAATAGCTTGACGTTTGCCATAAGAATCCGCACATAGCTGAACTGTTTTCTGGCTCTCGCCGGGGCCTATGTTATAAATTGAGTCTTATTATCCGTCTTTGAAGCAAGGATTTCTATGTCAAAAGAAGACCTCATCGAATTTACTGGTACTGTTACCGAACTTCTCCCTAACGCCATGTTTCGTGTTACTCTGGATAACGAACACACCATTCTTGCCCACACGAGTGGGAAAATGCGCAAAAACCGTATTCGTGTTTTAGCAGGTGACCGCGTTAACGTTGAAATGACACCTTACGACCTAACCAAAGGCCGGATTACATTCCGCTTCAAATAAGACGCCTCATGGCACCCTCCCAGTCTTCGCTTTCTGATGTAGAGCCAATGGATCGCCCCGAGCTCATTTTAGCTTCTGCTTCTCCGCGACGGCTTACTCTTTTGAAGCAAATTGGCATTACTCCTGATCATATCATCAGCGCAGATCTGGATGAGGAGCCGCGCCCCGGTGAACTCCCTCGTGAATTGGCACGACGTCTTGCCAAAGCAAAAGCAGAAGCAATTGCTCAGACGCAGGCACATCGCAAAGCATTGATCATCGGTGCAGATACCGTTGTTTCATTGGGCCGTCGTATTCTTCCAAAAGCTGAGAACGAAGAAACGGCTCGTGCGTGTTTGCGTCTTTTATCCGGTCGAAAACACAAAGTTATTACGTCTGTCTTTCTATGCCCTACCTCAGCGTGGCCTGATGGTCTTTCCAACGAACGAGTTGTTGAAACAGCCGTCACGTTCAATCGCCTTACCCATCAACAAATTGACCATTTAATTGCTTTGGGTGATTGGGAAGGGAAGGCTGGTGGTTATGCTATACAAGGCGCTGCTGCCTCACATATTAGGCAAATTGGGGGCAGTTACTCTGCTGTTGTTGGACTGCCTCTCTTTGAAACAGCTCAACTTCTTCGCTCTCAACCTCGACATCAAACAACGTGGACCGTGTGATTGAGATTCGTGCTGCTTGCTCCCCAGGCGAATTACGCATTGCTGCAATTGAGAATGACACTTTTCTCTATGCAGGGCTTTGGCGCCTAGGGCAGCCAGATGGATTTGATGATTGGCATATTGTCCGGATCCAAACGATAGCACCAGCCTTAGGGGGTGCCTTTGTCACACTTTTTAATGGGCAAAGTGGCTTTCTATCTTCACGAAAGCTTATGACAGAAGGGGCCCTTGTTAGTGCTCGCGTTACTCGATCAGCTCAGAATGGAAAGGGGTTACGCCTTAGGCCTGCTGAAGATCCACCTTCATCTTTTCATGAACCAGCCTTAATTCAGCATGGAATGTCTCCTCTTGAAGAGGTGGCAAACCGTTTTCAAGACGCAACTATTTTTGTTGATGATGCGGCCATAGCAGCCCGACTTCCTTTACATCTCAGACCTCGTATAAAAACTTGTCTTAATGCTTTCGATTCAACCATTGAGACTGAATTTGATGAGCTCGGGTCAAATACGGTTGACCTAGGCTTAATGACAGCCAGTATTTTCCCAACACCCGCTCTTGTTGCCATCGATCTCGACAGCCATAAAAACCCAGATTTTAAAAGTAATGTTTCTTCCTTTGCGCCGCTGTCACGCCAAATAGCTTTAAGAAATTTGTCTGGTACACTCTTAATTGATCCTGCTGGTGTCAAAACACGTAAACGCTCAGCTCTTGTAAGTTTTTTACAAGACGCCATGAAAGATGACCCTCTTAAACCAAACGTTTTAGGAGTAACGCCCTCTGGTCTTCTTGAAATAACCCGTCCACGAAAACGCCCGCCTCTTCATGAACTTTTAACTTCGCCTCACGGGCAAGCACTTAATATCTTACGACACATTCTTCGAGAAAATCGTTCTGGAACAAAGTTAACAGCTTCTATTCCTCTTATTACAGCCCTAGAAAACGATCCGCTTGCACTAAAAGACTTTATCTCGCGTCGTGCAAGCCCTATTGAGCTTGCTATAAATCCGAATGCTGCTCCAACAGAATGGAGGCTATCATGAATTCTCGATGCCCGATTTGCCATCAACAGACCGAACCAAAGTTTCGACCTTTCTGCTCCCAACATTGCGCCAATGTTGACCTCGGTCGGTGGTTTAATGGAAATTACCGTGTCCCTTCATTCAGACAGGATAATGAAGAAGAAACTGAAGATTATAACGAAAGATAGGGTTGATCATTCTTTTAATATAAGCTAAACGCTTCTCACAACAGCAGGTTATACGCCTTCTTTGAGATGTGCCCAAGTAGCTCAGTTGGTAGAGCATGCGACTGAAAATCGCAGTGTCGGTGGTTCGATCCCGCCCTTGGGCACCATTCTATCTCCCGTATTTTTTGTATTTTCAGCAGTTAATTATTGCTTAATTGCTGTTTCTTTTCTCCCCTGACATAACTAATTTGATTATTAAATCTTATTACGTTTCAGGATTTCGTTAATGAAAAAGCGTCCACTGGGTCTCACAGATATCTTAGTCAGTGAAATCTGCTTAGGTACCATGACTTTCGGCCAACAAAACACAGAAGCTGAAGGGCATGAGCAACTGGATTTTGCTCTTGATCATGGTATCAACTTTATTGATACCGCTGAGCTTTATTCTATTCCCCCAAAAGCGGAAACCTATGGTTCAACAGAAACGATTATCGGCTCTTGGCTAAAAAAACGCGGCAATCGTGACAAGCTAATTATCGCAAGTAAGGTTGTTGGAAGGAGCAAATCTCCTTGGTTTCGTCCAAATGGGGAAGAAGCTCGTCTAACACCTTCTCAGATTCGTTATGCTCTAGAAAACTCCCTAAAACGACTACAGACTGATTATATTGACCTTTACCAGCTTCATTGGCCGGATCGAAATATTGGCTTATTTGGGGAAGGTGGAACCACCTTTTATGATATTCCACATGATAAAAACGAGGTTCCTATTGAAGAAACTTTAGGCGCCTTAGGCGACCTTGTTCAAGAAGGAAAAATACGCCATGTTGGATTATCAAATGAAACAGCGTGGGGAACATCGCAGTTTTTAGAGAACTCCAAAACAAAAAATCTTCCTCGAGTAGTTTCAATCCAAAACGCTTATAATCTTATCAACCGCACCTTTGAGATCGGGCTTGCGGAAATGTCTCTTCGTGAAAAGGTTGGATTATTGGCCTATTCACCTCTCGCTCAAGGCTATCTGACTGGGAAGTACTTGAATGGCGCTCGCCCTGCAGGGGCTCGAACCACCTTATTTGATCGTGGACAACGCTACCAAAAGCCCAGCGTGGATGAGGCAATTAAAGCATATCACCAACTTGCGCTCGCAGAAAATATTGACCCTGTCCAACTTGCTATTGCTTTTGTAACGTCTCGTCCGTTTGTTACATCAAATATCATTGGAGCGACGAGTATTGAACAATTAAAGGTCATTTTAGGAGCAAGTTCTGTAAAAATAACCCCCGAACTAGAAGAGAAAATAAACGCAATCCATCAGGTTTATTCTAATCCAGCGCCTTAAAGGGTGCTGGCACGTTCAGTTCACCGTGTTAAACGGCGCGGATGAACAAGCCCACAGTACGTTACAAATGGCATCGCTTTCCACGTGAGTTAATTGCGCACGCAGTGTGGCTGTATTTCCGTTTTCCATTGAGCTTTCGCTTGATTGAAGAAATGGCTCGAACGTGGGATTGTGGTGTCATTTGTAACGATCCGTCGGCTGCAGCCTGAAATTTGGTATGGCTTATGCACGTCGTTTAAAACGCAAAGTCGCCAAACCTGGAGATGTATGGCATCTCGACGAAGTGAGGATCGTAAGTAAAGGAAAGCCTCATTGGCTATGACGTGCTGTAGACCAAGACGGCTATATCCTTGATGAAATCTTACAGACACGGCGCAATACCAAAGCCGCTAACGTCTATGCTCTCATACGACACAGTCATCGTATCCAAGCCTTAGCTCAGTGGAATACTGCAACTTCTCTCACAGCATAAAGTCACTCAAATCCACACACACTCAAACCAAAAAACTTGATGTAACAGCACCGTCAGTAAACGCTGAGCAGCTTTAGTATTGCGCCGTGTCTGTAAGATTTCATCAAGGATATAACCGTCTTGGTCTACAGCTTCCCATCAAGCTTAAAGATATACCACCCCCCTCTATGAGCAGCTTCATAATGATCAATGGAGTAATGATGAAGGTGAGCCCACAGTATAAGTAAAGGAGAATGCAAAACTGGAAAGACTATCATCCAAAGAATAGAAAAAATAAAAAGGAAACTTTCCACAGGCTGTGATTTTTTATTATTTCTAATTACCGCTATAATCATAGCTAAATCCAAAAAAACAAAACCATATCCTCCTAATAATCCAGTTTCTACACTAGATTCTTTTACAAAATTATTTTTTCCATCCAATTTTAACAAATCTGGAATTGTTAGGTATTTATTTATCAAAATTGATAAAATAGAAAACAAAGAAAGAACGCTTATTGCCATAATTACTTTAAAGACACTAGGCCTTGGCGTTGTAAATAAAACCCATCCCTTTATTTTTTTCATGGCCTCATCCTAGTAGGAGAAATACACACCTGGATAAGAAATCAAACTTTTACATTCAGATCCAATACTATGTGCATATTCTTTAATATTTTTTGCATAATATTTCGTCATATCTTTTCCTACAGACTCAAACGCCTCTCCTGTAGATTTAATGGCCTGTTCTGTAACCGTAATCGCATTATCAATGTATGTACCTTCTATTTGTTTTGCAAGAGCAATAGCTTTATCTGTTAAATGATAGCTATTATCTAAAGCAGTAATACCCATACTAGCAATTAAGGATACCCCGGCTACTACGCAAAAGGTGGCCACCACAGGCATAGCACTTCCAACAACCAGCCCTACCACTGTTCCAATTGCCGTCGCAGCCAAAGCCTGAACTACATCGCTTAAAATTGTAACCTCTAAGCGGGTCATATCAAATTTATCTTGAAGACATTCATGTACAATGTCCCAAGCTACCACACAAACTATTGCTATTTTCGTTCCTTTACCCGCTTCTTTTAACATTTCTGCTTTTCCAACCACTAGGCCCATTTCTTTAATGATTGGATTTTCTTTTAAATATGTTGTCCCTGAGAGTTTCGCCCGCAATCCAGGGCGACCTTTAAACACTACTATCTCTTTCCCTGAGCGGCTTATTTTAAGATAAGCAGACCCTTTTATTCCTAGAATAGTAATTTGTTTAATAGCGCTTCTTCCATTGTTATAGGCATCATGTAAACCAAACATATCAATATAGTAATTATCTTTTAAATATGAATTAGCACTATCTATAACAGCAAAAGGATTTGGTGGGCGACGATCCCAATCACTAACCCAATTATCAGCCATCTTTGAAGGAGATTTCGAGGTTGGGATCTGAGAACGTAAAGAAGCTAGATTCGTTGGGCACATTGCCTTGTGATCCTCAGCGAGCAATACGTTAAATTGCTGAAGCGTCATAATAAAGATTTCGCTATCTTCGTGTGGTACTGTGCTCATATAGCCTCTTTAATCAATTTTTTCAAAGTGTTATTTAATTTAAAACAATAAATCCAAAAGTTTTGAAATTTATTATAAATAAATAAGCACTACTTCCTTCATTTTAGTAAATGAGTTTATTTCAAATTTAATTTCACAAGGCAATATATTTATTTTGGTCCTTTTAAAAATTTTAGGTATCATCTTGATGCCCCTGTTGGAAACCGCTGCCGGTGTTAGCGTAGGGCTTGGCAGATGAGTGATTTCAAGGATCGTCATTTTCGTGGTGAAGTGATCTTATGGGCGGTGCGTTGGTATTGCTGTTATGGGATCAGCTATCGCGACCTTGAAACGATGCTCTGTGAGCGCGGTGTCCACGTTGATCACTAACGATCTACTGTTGGGTTCAGCGCTATGCGCCTGAGATGGAAAAGCGGCTTTGGGGGTATTGGAAACGTCCGTCCTTTTCCCGTAGCTGGCGGGTGGATGAGACCTAATATCAAGGTCAAAGAGAAAAGGGCGTATCTCTATTTGGCGCTCGATAAAAACGGCGAGACGATTGATTGTTCCTATCGCCGACCCGAAGGTGCTGTCTCGTTAACTCTGTCGTGTTAGACGGTATGCATGACTGCGTCTCCAGTAAGTTACAAACGGCATCGTTTTCCGCGTGAGCTGGTAGCCCATGCGGTGTGGCTGTATTTTCGTTTCCTTTAAGCTTTCGCTTGATTGAGGAAATGCTGCTCGAACGTGGGATTATGGTGTCGTATGAGACCATTCGTCTCTGGATCCTGAAATTCGGCGCAACTTATGCTCGTCGCTTAAAGCACAAAACCGCCAAGTCTGGGAATATATGGCATCTCGACGAGGTAAGGATCGTCATCGGTGGCAAGGCGCACTGGCTATGCCGTGTGCCGTCGATCAGGACGGCTATATCCTTGATGAAATCTTACAGACACGGCTTAACACCAACGCTCTCATACGACACAGTCATCGCATACAAGCCTTCGCTCAATGGAAGAGCGCAGCCTCTCTCCCTGCATGCATTAACCCAAAAAGCGCTTATATCACAACCGTCATAAGTTAACGTGATAGCACCTCTTAAAATTACACATTGGGTAATGGCCCTTATGCCATTACCAATTACAACTATGGGGCCCAAGCTTTTTTATGACACGGAAAGCCGTTAATGCGGCTAATGTCCCAAACAGAACAACACCAAGAGCTTGTCCAACCAAAACCCCGATAGGACCATAATAATGCCCAATCCAAACAAATGGTATCGTTCCTAATGTTGCACGCCCCCAATTAAAGCCTGTTGAATAAAAAGGGTGGCCTAAATTATTAAACGCTGTATTTGATACAAATAATAAACCGACAAACATGTAACTCATAACAAGCCAAGAACAAAAAATCTTTACTATCCCAACGCCTTCACCATGAATATTAAACAAACTTACAATTATATTTTGTCCTGCGGCTAACACTAGCCAAGTTATTCCAACACATAAGCCAGTTAATTTTAAGGCAGCCATCAACGTTTCTTTTACACGGTCAAACTGGTGTGCTCCAAGGTTTTGAGCCATAATAGGACCAACAGATCCTGTAAGAGCAAAAACCAAAGCAAATGCAACAGGGACAATACGATCTATCGTTGCCTGTCCAGAAACCGCATTAAGCCCAAATTGAGCCATGGCATGTGTGACAAATAATCCCCCGACAGGGGTCGCCAAATTGGTTGCTATCGCAGGCAATGCTATTCGACCAATATATTTTATAGACGGAATGAAATCCTCTTTTTGAGGCCACTCCAACATTCTATGCCCTTTTAAATTCAGAAATCCACTCGTCACCACTGCACAACGGGCAAGAACAGTACTTATTGCAGCCCCTTCAAGCCCTAAATGCAACAAAAAAATCATAATCGGATCAAGCGTTGCTGAAACAAAAGCACCAGTTAGCGTAACTCGCATAGCTCGCTTTGCATCACCTACAGCTCTTAAAAGAGCTGATAAGGCCATTCCTAAACACATCAAAGGTAAGGCGGGCGATATAATTGAGAAAAAATATACCGCATTTTGTAAAGCCTCCCCTTGTGCACCAAGAAGAGCTAAAATTTTTCGTGAAAAAATAGCCGTTGTTATTCCAACTAAACCAGCCAGACTAACCATCACAATAATAAAAGCCGACCCTAACCGACGCGCCTTTGCATGCTGCCTTGCACCAATCAGACGTCCTGTACAGGCACCTAGCCCAATCGTCATCCCAATCGAAATTGCTATTTGCACATAATTAATTGATGCAGAAAAAGCGATTGCAGCCGTTAAGGCAGGGTTATGCAAATATGATATATAAAAATAATTCAATAAATCGACAGCAAAAACAGCCATTAAACCAATGGCGCCCATACCTGCCATCGTTATGACATGCCTCATAATACTACCATGCACAAACCGCGCCGGCTTTATAGACTCATCTGGAATTTCTGGCTTCTCTGAATTTTCCGATGATTTTTGCATACCTTAATCTTTTATCTCATCTTTCATCAAAGAAAGCATATTCTTCGAATACGTTAGGATAATTAATCAAAAATCAAACGATTATAAGGAATTTATTAACCTAGCTTATGGAATCCTCAAAAAACATACTTTTAAACGTCGCTCCTTAACGAAATGTCAGGATTCCTCTAATGTCCATATTTAACTCGCTCAATACGGCCGTCAGTGGTTTAAACGCTCAATCACATGCCTTTAGTGACTTATCGAATAACATAGCAAATAGTCAGACTGTAGGATATAAGGCAACAACAACAAGTTTTGAAAACTATGTCACGAATAATTCCCAATCAACGTCTGGGCAAAATACAAGTGATGATGTCATCGCTTCAACACAACAACATAACGACAATCAAGGAATGGTTGTCTCTTCATCAGACAGCTTAGCATTAGCGATTTCGGGAAATGGCTTTTTCAATGTCGCGCAGCCCAGTATGCAGGCAGGGTCAAACCCAACTTCACAATTTTATACTCGGAATGGCGATTTTACCCAAAATAATAAAGGATTTTTAGTTAACTCGTCCGGATACTATCTGGAAGGGTATCAAAATGATAGTAATGGAGTGTTGCAATCTAACCTTGCTCCTATTCAAATTCCTTTAAATATTCCATTTAAGCCTACCCAAACAACAACCGTTTCTATTTCTTCTCCCATTGGCAGTACCAACACCACAGGAGCAAGCAATACATCTCAAACCACTGTTTACGATAGTGCCGGACAGCCTCATCAAGTTGCCTTAAACTGGAAACAGTCTTCACAAAATCCACTCTCATGGACGGTGAGTAATGCTTCTAATCCATCTAATTTTACAACTTTACAGTTTAACAGCGATGGATCTTTAGCCTCTGTTAATGGACAAAACCAATCTGCAGGATCGGAGGGAACCTTTAATTATCAAGGATCTCCGCAGAATATAGCAATTAACCTCGGCATGATTGGTAGCACGACAGGTGCCAGTTTAGCCGTAGGGAATAACGCCTTCTCTCATACTATTTCATCATCCAGCGATAGCATCACGAGCGGTCAATTTATCGGTATTTCGATGCAATCCAATGGAGATGTTACTGCTAATTTTGATAATGGCCTTTCACAACAATTTGCAAAAATACCTCTGGCTACCTTCTCAGATCCTAATGCCCTCGCTTTACAAAACGGACAAGCTTACACAGCAACAGAAAATTCAGGCTCAGCCTCAATAAAAGCAGTTAATACTAATGGAGCAGGGCAGCTCGTTACATCTTCTCTAGAGGGGTCAACAACAGATCTAACTAAAGACCTCACAAGACTTATTGTCGCACAGCAGGCCTATGGTGCGAATACTAAAGTTGTAACAACTGCTAATCAATTACTTCAAACAACATTAGCTATGATTCAATAATTACCTCTTCTCCAGTGAGTATTCATTATGAACCTTGAAAATTCTCTCTCGATTGCTTCTTCTGGATTAAATGTCATTCAATATGGCATGTCCACGGCTTCTCAAAATATAGCCAATGCTGAGACGGAAGGGTATATTAAAGAAGATACAAACGTCGAAACGACATCATTAAACGGGATAGGAGCAGGTGTTAGAGCTGTTCCTGATAGCCTTTCAACCAATATCCAAATTCAAAAAGCTTTATATAAACAAAATGCGAATGTTTCTGAATATAATACAATCAATAATGCTCTTTCTCCTATTATTAGTATGCAAGGTTCTGTTTCGGCTGACCCGGGGGAAACTGGAACATTAACGGACCAACTTGGAAATATACAATCTTCTTTAATCCAATTAACGTCTTCTGAAGACAACTATACTTTGCAAAATACTGTTCTTGCGCGCGCAAATGATTTTGCTCAATCTGTTAATAATATTGCAAACGTTATCCAATCCCAAAGACAGAATGCTCAAAACGAAATTAATAACAATATATCCAGCATTAATTATAATTTAACAAGCATTGGTAACCTTTCATCACAAATAATGGTCATGAAAAATCAAGGATTAGATACTACAAGTCTTGAAAACGAACGCTTTTCAGCCCTTTCTTCTTTATCAAATACTCTACAAATTTCTTGGAATATCTCCTCAAATGGGGATATGACAATTTCAACTAAAGATGGTTTAACATTACCTACTCACCGTTCTGATAATTCTATTTCTAACAAATGGCCCCTTTCAATCTCTTTAACCAATCTCTCTGTTGATTCTTTTTACGAAAAAAACTCCCTAACGACTTCTATTCCTGGGATAATGTTACAAGGGAAAGACGCAACATCTCATTTAAGTGGAGGATCGTTAGGAGCAAATATAACACTCCGAGATTCTATATTACCTAAAATGCAAGCTCAGCTAGATTCTCTCTCTTACACTGTTGCTAATCGTTTCAGTTCTCAAGGAATGAATTTATTCACAAACTCTGATAAAAACTCATCTAATAATGTTAATGGAAATGAACCGAGCAGTATCTTAGGATTTTCTCAAAATTTTCAAGTATCCAGTATATATATTCAAAACTCCTCTTTTCTTTCTTCTAAATATAAAGATGTCATACAAAATATATTACAAAATACCTTCTCCACAAACACACCGAAAGCACCAAATATAAATTATGGAAGTAATAATATTTCTACAGGATATAGCGGGGAGCAAGATATTTTATCTCTCGCGACTAGCTTAACATCCAGTCAAGCAACAACAGCCAATAACATTCAAAATCGTTTATCTCTTTCAGAAAACACTCAAAAAAACCTTTCATCTACCCTATCAAAAACCTCGGGTGTCTCTATAGATAAGGAAATGACAAATATTGTTACTCTACAAAATGCTTACTCAGCAAATGCCAAAGTAATATCAATGGTTCAATCAATGTTTACAACCCTTATGAATGCTATTGGAAATTAGTATGTCTGAAATTATTTCATCATTTGGCAACTCTAATTTCTCTAATTTCCAAACTTTTGATCTTAATAGCTTGGAAAATAAAAAAAATAACCTTCAAGAAGAAGTCTCTTCCGGTGTTTTATCTGGCAATTACACAAACCTTGGAAGCAATCGTATTGAAAATTTAAACTTGCAGCCAACAATAACAAAAATAAATGCTCTCAATAATAATATAAAAATATCACAAACAGACCTCTCAATCCGACAAAACTATGTAGGTTCTTTAATAAAAATATCAAATAATTTTAATCTTTTAATAAACTCGTTCTCAAATAATGTGTCACAGAAAAACATCTCTGATTTACAAAACCAAGCAAAGGTTTATATTTCAGATATTACAAATCTAATTAATTCACAAAAGGGAAACAAATATATATTTTCAGATATAAATGATAATATTCCCCCTATATCTGAAGATATAAATACATCCTCCCTTAACAAGGAAATTAAATCAATTGTTAACAATTATTCTGGAAAAAACTCAAATAGCATATTGTCTTTAGCACAACAGGCTGTTCAAAATAGCCCAAAAAACAAACCGTTCTCTTCTTCTGTTATGAGCTTTCCAAATGCTAATATAAAAATGCCGTCCAATTCGGAAAGCATCATAAAAAATCTCTTTAGCAATTTAATGATCGTATCCTCAGTTAACGTAGGAAAATTAAAAGAAAACTATAATCCCTTACTGAAAGAAGTTTTATCTTCTAATAGCAAAGTAATTCAAGGATTAGAAAATATTAATGGATCAATGGGGATAGAGCAAAACAATTTACAGCATCAATCTTCTCTTTTATCTCAAAATAAAGATATATTAACGTCTCAACTTAATTCTACACGTGATGCAGATCTCGCCACAGTTTCTGTTCAACTTAATGACATAAATAACCAACTCCAGGCATCTTATTCTCTTATTGCTAAAATGTCTGATTTTTCACTCACACGGTATCTCTAAAGAATATTGAAAACCAAAGACTAATTTACATATTATATTAGAAATTAGTCTTCATAAAGGTTTTAAAAATGAATGATAAACAAGGACAAACTGAAAACCATCAATTTAATGCTGAAGTCGGGCGCCTGCTTGATTTAGTCGTTCACTCCTTATACTCAGACCGTGAAATTTTTCTACGAGAACTCGTCGCCAACTCTGCAGATGCGAGTGATAAACGTCGATTTGAAGCACTTACAGACGCGTCTTTAGCTCTTCCAGAAAACTCAAATATTCAAATTACACCGAATAAATCAGAAAAAAAGCTTACAATCTCTGATGATGGCATCGGAATGTCACATGATGAGTTAGCTCAAAACCTCGGAACCATAGCTCGTTCTGGAACGCGTGCTTTTGGTGAAAAATTAAGCTCCGCAAAACCAGAAGAACGCCCTAGTCTGATTGGGCAATTTGGTGTTGGTTTTTACGCTGCTTTTATGGTCGCAGATCAGGTTGATGTTACATCCAAAAAAGCTGGCTCCGACGAAGCTTGGACATGGTCTTCTAATGGAAAAGGATCTTTTACTTTAACACCTGCTTCTCGTTCTCATGCAGGAACAGATATTATCCTTCACATGAAGGAAGACGCAGAAGAATTTCTTGATAACTGGCGTTTACGATCTGTTATTCGCAAATGGGCAGACCATATTTCTTGGCCAATTACATTACGTGAAACAAAAGAAGATGGTTCTCATGAAGACATAACAATTAATCAAGGAACAGCTTTATGGAAAAAAAATAAATCAGACATAACCTCTGAGCAATATACAGAATTTTACCGCCATATTTCACATGCCTTCGATGAGCCTTACGTTACCATGCATTGGCACGCAGAAGGAACCACGGAGTTTACCTCTCTCCTCTTCTTACCAAGTGAGCGGCCTTTTGACTTCATGGAGCAACAAACTCGTGAAAGTCACATCCATCTCCACGTGAGACGTATGTTTATCACGGACAATGCAGAATTAGTGCCAAACTGGATGCGTTTTGTTCAAGGTGTTGTCGATACAGAAGACCTTCCTTTGAATGTTTCACGTGAAATGCTGCAAACCACACCTGTTCTTGCTCGTATTCGTAAAGCCGTCACCAAAAAGGTTTTAGCCGAAATAAAGAACAAAGCTAAAACTGCAGATGAAAAATTCAATTCTTTCTGGGAAAATTTTGGAGCCGTCATCAAAGAAGGCCTTTGGGAAGATAGTGAGTATAAACAAGAAATCGCTAGTTTTGCACGTTTTCACAGTACTCATAGTGATGATCTAACAACATTAGATGACTACATTTCCCGAATGAAAGAAGGCCAAGACGCAATATACTTTCTCACAGGTGATAATTTAGCTTCCTTGAAGTCTTCCCCTCAACTTGAAGGCTTTCGTAGTCGGGGAATAGAAGTTCTGCTTTTATCTGATCCTGTTGATGCTTTTTGGCCAGAACGCCTTAACTCTTACAATGATAAGGTCTTACGTTCTGTCATAAACTCTCACAGTGATTTAGATAAATTTGAAGATAAAGATGCGGATCAAACCGAACCTGCCAATCTTGATACACTCTTACCCATTTTAAAAGATGCTCTTGGAGATAACGTCAAAGATGTCCGCAATACAGAACGGTTGAAAGGAAGCGCTGTCGTTTTAACCTCTGAAGGAGGGCCGGATCTCACTATGCAACGTTTAATGCGTCGTTCTGGGCAATCTCTTCCTGAAGTCCCACCAATTCTTGAAATTAATGCTCGTCACCCATTGATCAAAAACCTTAGCGAAAAGGTAGCCGAAGGAAAAAATATTCACGACTATGCTCTGGTTTTACTAAATTTAGCAAAGTTACAAGAGGGAGAATCACTGAAAAACCCAAATGAGTTTTCACAATTACTTTTAAACCTACTTGTTAATAAGTAATATCTCTTATCCTAAGGGTTGGGTTATCTAATCCAACCCTTTTTTAAGGTTATCTATAATCTCTGACTATATTTTCTTGCTAATATCGTACAAACAAAGAGTTGTATCTGATGGTATATGATAAGAGGAATAACAATAATACCCACCTCATGATGCGGAAAAATAATACTTGCCATTGGTATCCCAGAAGCTAATGATTTTTTTGAACCACAAAACTGTAAAGAAATACTATTTTCAAGAGATTGCTTTTCTTTTTTCGCAAGGTAATAAGAAAAATATAAAACAACAGCCAACATTAAAAAATCAATAAAAAACACTTCTGCAATATGTAATGCAGATACTTTTCTCCAAATACCTTCTAAGACAGCAGAGCTAAAAGCACTATATACAACAAATAAAATAGATCCCCTATCTGTAAATGATATTAATATTTTATTCTTTTTAATAATTCTATATAACCACTTTTGACAGATTTGCCCTAAAATAAATGGTATTAAAAGTTCTTTCACTATATCAATAATTGTATTATATGATGCCAAATTTCCATTACTACTACCAATTAAAATACTAAATAAAAATGGTGTTATAAATATTCCTAAAATATTGGATGTTGTTGATGCGCAAATAGAAGCAGGAATATTACCCCTTGCTATAGATGTTAAAGCGATTGATGACTGCACCGTCGACGGTAAACAACACAAAAACAAAATGCCTTGCCATAGGCCTATCTCAAAAAACGACTCTTTTAAAACTTCATTGCAAACAAAATAAAAAAATACTCCCATAAAAGGGAAAAATATAAATGTGAAAAATAATACTGAGAGCTGCAAAGTCCAATTTTTTAAGCTCTCTAGAAGAAATTTTCTTTCCAGCCTTACACCTTGAAAGAAAAACATCATAGAAATTAAAAAATAAGTTAACCTCTCTAGTACTTTTTGCGTTCCTCCTGAAGCAGGAAAAATTGATGCCAAAATAATGGCAACCACCAAAGACATGAGAAAGGGGTCTAAACGTTTCATGTTTTTATAAAATCTTAATCACGAAAAATCTGCAACTCCTTCTTTCTCCATTCTTACTTTCTGAGGTCGTATGACTGATAAAAAAGATAAACTCGCACTTGGCAGACGCGGTACTCTCGCTTCAATCATTGCACTCGGTGCAATGGCCGGAAGTCGTCAGGTTGCAAATGCTGCTGATAAAAAAAATAGCGATAATACGAATCAAAACAGCTCTCACCCTGAACCAGGGAACCAACCAGGCGTAGCCAACCGACCTGTTGTTAAAACACAAAGCGACTATTTATATCGCCCAACCATTCATTTTTCTCCTCTAACAGGATTTATGAATGACCCGAATGGTTTGATCTTTGATGGAAAACTTTTCCATTTATACTATCAATATGACCCTTTCGCTCCATATGCAGGTCAAGTTCATTGGGGGCATGCAACAAGTACAGATCTATACACGTGGGAAGATCAACCCATTGCTATCGACCAAACATCTGCAGGAGAAGCTTACACCGGATGTGTGATCTTAGATAAAGACAATGTCTCCGGGCTTTTCCCGGCAAAACAGCCCATCACACAAACTGAAAATAAATCAGCTGCATTGCCAGCTCAAACAGCAACTGAAGCGGCTACACAAGCTCTTGCCGGAAAATTAAATAAAAGCGCCTCTGACGCACCATTATCACCTGATAATGTTAAAGTGCTTGGCCCTAATACAAACGCACCGTTTGGCGAGATTTACGCCCCTTCATCAACAGTTAATGGAAAAGAAGAAGCAGCGAGTACGCCTAGCAGCACACTCCCTCCCATGGCTGGTGGGCTCGTCGCTATTTACACACGTTCAACACCAAAACTGGAAACCCAATATATTGCCTGGAGCCCGGATGGTGGAAAACGCTTTATTGATTCCGAACATAACCCAATCCTTGACATAGGCTCAAACTCTTTCCGTGACCCAAAAGTTTTTTGGCATGCAGAAAGCCAAAAATGGGTCATGGTCATTGTAAAATCACGTGCCCATGAGGTTTCTTTTTATGGTTCAATTGATCTTAAAAATTGGATGCATTTAAGTGATTTTGGCCCCTCTGGGCTTTTTGGTGTTGATTACGAATGTCCTAATCTTATTGAACTTCCCATTGAAGAGAATGGAAAATCTGGGACACGTTGGGTTCTTTTTGTTTCTGTAAATCCTGGCGGTCCCCAAGGAGGAAGTGTTACCCAATATTTCGTAGGAGACTTCGATGGGGAACGCTTTATTCCAGATAATACCGTTGTAGGTATAACAGATTTTGCAAAAGATAGTTATGCTATGCAGGTATATGATAATATGCCTAATAATGAAGGTGTATATTTTGCTTGGTTTGGTAACTGGCAATACTGTGAAGAAGTGCCAAACAGAAGCTGGCGTGGATTAATGACACTTCCTCGCAAAATGTCTCTGCGTCGAGATGAAATGAATTGGCTGAGGCTCGTTCAACGCCCTTATGGACTAGAAAAATTCCGGCAAGAGAAAATTCCTTTCCATGTAACGAGAATTCCTGAGAAAAGTGGCGTTCAGGTTTCTGTTCCTACAGGGCAAGCCATCGAACTCAATATTGATGTCACACTTGATGAACGCAAAAATGCTCTACCAGATATAGATGGTGGAAAAGCAGGCCGTTTTTCAATCATCTTCTCAAATGACCAAGGGGAAAATCTTTCAATTGGATTTGACGCTTTCTCAGCTCAACTCTGGCTTGATAGAGGAAACCTACGTGGTCTATCCCAACCTTTCTTCACAGGAAGATTTTCAACTCCTTTGACCACGAATAGTAGAAGCTTCTCACTGCAACTTGTTCTAGATGCATGTGCTCTAGAAATATTTGCAAATGATGGCTTATCCGTTGGAACGGCTCTTATTTATCCAACCAGTCCACTTGATACACTGAGCCTGCAGGCAACAAATGCAGGGGCAACCATAAGATCTCTTAGCCTGTATACTCTACGTAAAACCATGGACAGACCAACTATGTCATAAAAAACACTATAGCGTCGTTTTTTCAAATGAGATAACGACGCTATAGCATTCATTCTGTTTTAAAGACTAAAATATGCATTTTATTAAAACTTTTGATCTTCATTCTTTTACAGATACTTTTTTAAGTTACCTTTCTGCCTTTATATTCGGAACTCTTATTGGAGCAGAACGACAGTTCCGCCAAAGAACCGCTGGGCTTAGAACAAATGCTCTGGTTGCTTTAGGTGCTTCAGCTTTTGTAGATCTCGCCCAGCGTATTGATGGTAATACTTCTGCTACCCGTGTCATTTCTTATGTTGTATCGGGTGTCGGCTTTCTTGGGGCAGGTGTTATCATGAAGGATGGCGCCAATATTCGGGGGCTTAACACTGCCGCAACACTATGGTGTTCAGCTGCGATTGGCGCTTGTGCTGGAAGTGATATGATTGCTGAAGCAGCATTACTTACTTTTTTTATTCTATTTGCGAATACTATTTTACGTGTTTTTGTGAAATGGATTGATAAAAGACTTCCTGAAAAAACATCTTCTATCGACCAAGAATAAATATAGAGTGTTTAAAAACACTCTATATGTTTACCTATTATTTAAATACACTTTGGTAAAAATTTAACTCTCTCACTAGAGCATCCTCAATAACTTCCTTTTCCCTAAATCCATGGCCTTCTTCAGGGTAAATATGTAAAGAAGAATCTTTTAACTTCTCTTTCATAAGCTCTGCTTGAGATAGAGGAACAACTTTGTCGTTGCCTCCATGTAAGAACAAGACAGGAACATTTATTTTATCCGCTTGAGTTAAAGGAGAACGTTTTACGTACACTTGTTCTTTTTCAGGATAAGGACCGATTAAACTATCTAAATAACGAGCCTCAAATTTATGCGTTTCAGCAACCAATGCTCGCAAATCTGTTACGCCATATAAAGATGTTCCCGCTACAAATACGGAAGACTGGGCTAATGCAGACAATACCGTTAAACCGCCGGCGCTACTTCCTCGGATAACACATCGTTTTGGATCAACCCATCCTTGGTCAATAACAGCTTGGGCTCCTGCTATACAATCTTCAACATCAGCAACACCCCACTCGCCATCGAGCAATTCTCTGTATTTTCGTCCAAAGCCGGTAGAACCACGATAGTTTACATCTAAAACAGCGAACCCTCTGGATGTCCACCATTGAACTTTAAACGCAAAACCTGGATTAGAACGACCTGTTGGTCCTCCATGTACGATAACAACAAGTGGGGGTTTTTCATTTTCTATCAATGAATATTTACTACTCGTCGGTGCATAAAATAACGCATATGCTTCTATGCCGCCTTTCGTCGTAAATGTTATCGGTTTTGGTATAGATATATCATCTGGCATAATGCCGTCTGGCAAACGAACACTGACCTTAAAACGATCAAATTTTCCTGTTTCTAAGTCTCCCAATGCGAGAGCAGGTGGAGCATTTTCAGGCGTGTCAATCCATGCGAACATTCCATTCTCTAGCGGTTCTGGAACGTTAAAAGGCGCTCCTAAATTTATTTTTTTCCATTCTTTCCCACAATAAAGAAACGTTTTATTCAAACCATTTTCTATACCCAGTGCAATAATTTTCGAATCTGTTAACGGAACATATGTTCTTTGGCCAAACACCCAGTGAGGAAGGCCTATTTCTGCACCAGCATCAGGTAAATTATCCTTTACCCACTCTTCATTCTGATGAGTAAATCTGACTGGTGTCCATCTACCATTTTCATCTGACGTAGCGTAAAGTGTTTTTTCATCGGCCCATCTTGGTTCAATAATACTACACGTCTTACCAAAATTAAGACAAATGGCAGATCCTAATGTTTTCTTTTCTGAACTGAATGATGCCACATACAACTGAGTAACTGTCCATGGCATTTCAGGATTATTCCACGTAAACCATGCTAAATACTTCCCGTCAGGAGAAAGACGAGGGGCTGCATAAAAATCATTCCCTTTGTCTAAAACAGTTTCCTGACCTTCTAAGCTAATATAAAAAATTGTAGACTCAACTATATTCTCTTTATGTAATTCTTTTATACAAAAAAAACCTTTTCCAACATTATCCCATTTTAAATCAGCATATCTTTTTTCATTTTTATCTTCATTTTTTATAATATTTTTTGTTTTATTATCAAAAGAAAGCCAAACCCCACCTTCTTTACTATCACTATAAATAACTTCTGGAATATTATTTTTTAATCGAACATCCCAAGCCCCTCCACCATATTCATGCACTCGGGTGCCAACTTTTCGCTCTGGAGGTGTTAAATCAAACATATTCCCTTCAGGAGAGCGGCCGACCACGACTGATCTTCCATTTTCTTCAGGTCTTCCTTCTAACCAAAAAACCCAATTTTGAACTGTTTTTATCTCTGAAAAAGAAATGTTTTTCCCTGCCACTAATTCGGGAGTTACCCAAGAAGGCCAATGTCCTGTTGAGAAAAGTTTTTTTTGATTGACCATTTTCCAACCTTCTTGTGATGTCCTAAGATAACAAAATCTGTAATATATCTTTTAACATTCTAACTTAAGGATACGAAACTGTTTCATCTCACTCACATTCTTGCGCATCTTTTACAGCAATATGGTTACAGCGTTATTGGCTTAACTGTAATGTTTGAAAGTATGGGCCTACCTTTACCTGCTGAAAGCTTGATTATTGCTTCTGCACTATATGCAGGAAGCACTCATCAGATGCAGATCCAATGGATTGCGCTTGCTGCTATCATTGGCGCCATTATGGGAGATAACTTTGGTTATCTTATTGGCCATCATTTTGGTTACAATCTTCTACAAAAGCACGGTAAAAAAATAGGTCTTACCGATGAACGCCTTCTTTTAGGACGGTATTTATTCAAAAAACACGGTGGAATTGTTGTTTTTTCTGGCCGTTTTCTAGCACTTCTACGTGTCTTTGTTGCTCTCCTTGCTGGTGCAACACGCATGCCATGGCATTCTTTTTTATTCTACAATGCTCTTGGAGGTATTTGCTGGGCCGGCGGATATTCCTTTATTACATATGAACTCGGCAAACAAATTGAAAAACTTTCTGGTCCAGTTGGCATAACATTGGGTATTATTGGCGTCACTTGTATTATTCTTATTTTTCTTTTCCTAAAGAAAAATGAAAAACGCCTCACAGATGAAGCATTAAGAGAAGCTAAAAAAGACGAAAACTCCTTTAAACCCCAATCTTAAATAGGATCTTTTGATGAAGCACTCTTCGAAAAAAATCTGGTCTGTTAATGAGTTAAATAGACTAGATGGGAAAACAGCTATCATCACTGGAGCCACAAGTGGACTGGGTTTTGAAATAGCCTGTGGCCTTGCAACTTGCGGGGCAAACATTATCCTTACCGGTCGAAATAACGATAAAGGTTATCAAGCTCTCGATCATCTTTATCGTCGTGTCCCAAGTGCACGAGCTTTATTCGAAAACCTTGATTTAGCTTCTCTTTCTTCAATTGCTTCTTTTGCTCATAAGCTTAAAGAAAGAAATAAACCTATACATCTTCTTGCAAATAATGCAGGCCTCTTTGGACCTCCTCATAGATTAGAAACAGAAGATGGTTTCGAAATACAATTTGGAACAAATCATTTAGGACATTTTGCACTAACTGGTCGTCTTCTACCTTTATTGGCTTCTGGGAATGCAACAATTATGACTGTTTCTTCCTTGGCTGCACTGAAAGGACAATTACCTTTTGGTGATTTAAACGCTCGTCATTACTACAGTGCTCGCGCTCGTTATCGACAAAGTAAACTTGCAAACCTTCTTTTTTCTCTTGAGCTCAACAGACGTGCTCAAAAAGCACCATGGCCTATTCACTCAAGAGCAGCCCATCCAGGTTGGGCTGCAAGCAATATTTTTTCAAATAATACTTTAAATCAAAAAAAATCAGTATCTGGTCTTCTTATAAAACATCTAGTTAAGCCAGTTTTCAATCATATGAGCCAAACCGTAGAAGAGGGTGCTTGGCCACTTCTTTATTCTCTTGCTTCTCCTTATGCAGAAGATGGAGAATATTACGGCCCTCAAGATAAAAAAGAACGTCTAGGCAACCCTGGATTGGCCCAAGTTCCTATACTTGCCCAAGATCAAAAGATAGCTAAACGATTATGGAATATTTCTGAAAATATGACAGGAGTTAAATACGGATTATTATAAATCCGTTACCTTCTTTCAAAATATATTTATGGTCTTACAACAATCATAATAACTAAAATAATCATCAAAACCGTTGGAACTTCATTCATCATTCGATAGAATTTTTCTGAATGATTATTTTCATTTTTATAAAATAATTTTCTCCATTTTGAGCACGCTCCATGAAAAGACACTAAACCAAAAACACATATTAATTTTACCCACCACCACATGCTGTACCAATCAATAACATCTGGTATAGAAGCCATAATGACACCAACCATCACTGTTACAATCATAGCTGGTGTCATTATTTGTTTGAGCAGCTTACGTTCCATCACTTTAAAGCGCTCATCTTCTGCTGTACCCGCAATAACTTGGGTATGGTACACATATAATCGAGGTAAATAAAACATTCCTGCCATCCAAGCTGTGAAGGCCATAATATGCAATGCAAGCAACCAGCTTAAATGAATGGCAAAAAAATTTATCATTGACTTTGCTGTTCCTCTAACACCTTTCCTAATAACGGCGCTAACTCTGATAAATGATTAATTTGAACGAAGCCTTTTACAGGCCAAAAAGGAGGTAACGCTTCTTCTTTAGAACGAAGAAGAATACAACTCATTCCAGCACGTCTTGCTGCTTCTGCTCCTGTGTCACTGTCTTCAATAACAACACAGTTTTCTGGCATTACTCCTTCAGCTTGAGATGCGTACAGATACACCTCAGGAGAAGGTTTTGGAGCTCCCATATCATTTGCTGAATGTATTCTATTTTCCTCAAAAAACTGCGAAATTCCAGAAATTTTAAACTTCACTTCCATTTCTTTTAATGAAGAATTTGAACCCACACGAAATGGCATTCGTAAAGACACAATATCAGCAAGCATTTCTGGCGATCCATCAATAGGAACAGCCATTTTTTCCATAACTTGTACAATTTTTTTTCGCAAATTAAGTGCCGAATTTTCTGGTAAAGAACGTCCTAAATCATCTTCTAATTCTTTTATGACCTGAGGAATGGCTTTCCCCGCAAAACGACGAAACGCCTCTTCATCTGAAATATTCAAGCCTTGAGATCGTGCAAATTCTGCTGTTGCATGATTGGATGGACGTTCACTATCAACTAAAACACCATCACAATCAAAAATAACAAGCTTTAACTTACCGTTAGCATCAAGAGCTGTTGTCATAAACCACGCACCGTTTTTACAAGTTCTGCAACATTTTCAGGGGGTGTATGCTGCATAACACCATGACCTAAGTTAAAAACATGAGGTTTTCCACGCAGTTTATCTCGTATGGATAAAGCTTCTTTGCGAAGATTTTCTCCCCCTGAAAACAAAATCATAGGATCCAGATTACCCTGAAGGGTGACATTAGGGACTAATTCAGAAACTTTGGCAGGATCAGCAACTGTATCCAACGCTAATGTTTTTACACCAGTCTTTTCAACATATTCCTTAACCATTACCCCTCCAAGACGAGGGAAACCAATGATTGGAATTAAAGGATAACGCTTCTGAATATGAGCAACAATTTGTCGTGTAGGTTCAATAACATACTTCCTAAAAGCTGAAGGTGGCAAAATTCCAGCCCAAGAATCAAATAACATAACAGTTTCTGCACCTGCTTCGATCTGACCACAAAGCATTTCTGCTGTACCAATCGTTAATTTTTCTATTAATTTATCAAAAAGAACAGGTTCTGTTTGCATCATTTTGCGAGTAACCGCAAAATCTTTTGAACCACCTCCTTCAACCATATAACACGAAACCGTAAATGGGCTTCCTGCAAAACCTAATAAAGTTGTCATTTGAGGAAGTGATTTTCTTAAACGTGACAACGTTTCCCGGACAGGTGCGGTAATGTCTGGAACACGCGAAAGGCTAAGTTTTTCAAGATCTGAATAAGATTTTATTGCGTTTAAAACGGGTCCACGCCCTTCAATAAATTCTAAAGATTGGCCCATAGCCCAAGGCAAAATCAAAATATCTGAAAATAAAATAGCCCCATCCATCGCGTAGCGACGAATAGGCTGTAACGTTAATTCTTCAGCCATATCAGGCGTCATACAACGTGTTAAAAAGTCTGCCTTTTCACGCATTGCTCGAAATTCAGGAAGATAACGCCCAGCTTGACGCATAAGCCATATAGGTGGCGGCCAAACTGCTTCCCCATTTAAAGCTTTCAAAAGTGGTTTTTGTGATGGAGCTAAAGAGCTTTGTTCAGAATTCATACGACCATTAACCATAAATAAAAAAAGAAAGAAATTCTGAAGTGTTATATGATCCTTGTGGATATCGGGGTACCCGGCTTTCTAAAAATGTACCCCAACTTATTCACACTGTGTACAACTTTATAGCTTAATGTTTTCTAAGGCTCTAGAAATTTGTCCCGAATTACCCACAGAAGCTCTGTGTACAACCCACAAAAATTAGAAGCGTACCAAATAATCCACGGTACTCGGTACTGTTTTTTCTCTCCTTAGTACTATCCCCATGTACCCCAGTACTGACACAATCATTCTACCTTTTTATTGCTGAATTTTTTATATCTGATTCTTCATAACTTCTGGATTCGTTAAAATGACTGCTACGAATATTTCTTTATATCTAGCAAGTGGCTCTCAGATTCGGCGTGCTTTGCTCGAAGAGAGCGGTTTATCTTTTTACACGAAGCCTGTTGATCTTGATGAAGAAGCCGTGAAAGAAAAATGTATGGCAGCAGGTTTTTCATTAGCAGAGACAGCTTTAGAGCTTGCTCGCAGAAAAGCTTTATTAGCTGCTCATTATTCTCCAGCAGGATCTTATATTATAGGAGCTGATCAAATCTTAGATTTAGACGGTGAGATTTTTTCAAAACCACGCAATATGAAAGAAGCGCGTGACCATTTAATCAAATTAAGAGGAAAAACACATTTTTTGCATACAGCAGTGGTTTTATATCAGGGGAAGAAAAAAATTTGGGAACATATAGAAAAACCAAAGTTGAAAATGAGAAGGTTCACAGATAATTTTTTAGATACTTATCTTGATGTGGAAAAAGAAAAAATTCTTTCTTCTGTAGGAGCCTATCGACTTGAAGGTCCAGGGATACAGCTCTTTTCCTCAATAGAAGGGCATTATGATTCTATACTCGGTCTTCCTAGGATGGGGCTTTTTGAAGTTTTAAGAAAAGAAAAAATCTTAATATCATAAGATTAACTCTTGTAAGTCAGAAGGCATCCTTATATAGGCTTGTTATCTGTTCTTCTGAACAGGTCAAAGTGGGGCCATAGCTCAGTTGGTAGAGCGCTTGAATGGCATTCAAGAGGTCGTCGGTTCGATCCCGATTGGCTCCACCAGAGATTAATATTTAAGATGTTATTTTATGAAATTCTCTTGAATAGCATTCGTTACGATTACTGCATCATTAGAGTTTATTTCCAATAAAAATCCTTGTTTCCCTCCATTGATAATAAGAGGGGAGCCGCCCATAATGCTTTTTTCAAAAGCCGTAGGAACAGATCTTTTTTGTCCAAAAGGGCTAACACCACCAATTTGATAGCCTGTTAATTTTTGGACATCTTCACGCTGCATCATTTTGGCTTTTTTCCCACCAAAAATTTGTGCGACACGTTTAAAATCAACTTCTTTATTTGCTGGTAAAACAACACAGGCTGGATGTTGATCTACTTTTATCATCAGAGTTTTAAGAACATGGTCAGGAGAATGATTTAGAGCAGCTGCAGCTGCTATTCCTAATTTCTCGACAGAGGGATTATACTCATAGACATGAGTTTTATAGGGAATATTGAGAGCATCAAGTAATAATGTTGCGGATGTTTCTATTGTCATATCAATAAAGTTTCATTTTATGTAAAAAATAATCAGAGTAGAAGATATTATAACGGTATGTTATTTAATAAGGAATAGATTTTTTAAAATAAGCGCAGGTGAGTGTGGCCTCTAATATTATGGCCTGTATGTTGGCTGCTTCCATACATTATCATATTCCGCCGGGAGTTCTTCCTGCTATTCAAAAGGTAGAGGGCGGACAAATGGGGCATGTTAGTCATAATAGTGATGGGTCTGTTGATATTGGTTTAATGCAAATTAATTCGAGGTGGATTCTTCCTATATCAGCTCAATTACATGCGTATCCTGCACAAATTGCAACGCAATTAGCTCTTAATCCGTGTTTTAATATTGAAACAGCTGCTATGATTTTAAGAATGGCTTTAAAAAGAGAGCATGGTAATTTATTAAAAGCGATAGGGGACTATCATTCGCAGACCCCAATTTTAAATATTTTATACCAAAGAAAAGTTATAGCTGCAGCTGCACAAAGTTATGTGCGTTCTCGAGGCAAAAGAGGATAGCCAGAGTATAATTGTTATTTTATAACATCTTTTTTTATTAAAGAAGGGGACATTCATGCGCTATTTCCAGATCTTTGTTTTGACTGGATTGCTTGCTTTGAGTGTTCAGCCTGCTTGGGCAAAGCCTCTTTCGGTTGTGTGTGTTGAGGCTGCATGGTGTGATATTGTAAAGCAGATAGGAGGAGAGGAGGTAGAAACGAGGTCTTTAATTTCTTCCCCTACTATTGATCCTCATGAAATAATTCCTACTCCATCCATGATACGTGAAATATCATCTGCTTCTGTGTTCATTATAAATGGGGCAGCTTACGATGATTGGGTTAAGGGATTTTCCTCTGAATCACGTGTAGTTAGAGTTGCAGATATAGTGGGATGGAAACCTCAAGATAATCAGCATTTGTTTTTAAATATAGATAATGTGAGAAAATTCTCATTTTATATAAAAGATAAATTTTTTAAAAATGAGGAAAATAAAGAATATAATTTATTTTTGTTAAGTTTAGATAAAATTGATCAAAAAATAAAAGAAATAAAAAAAATATCTTCTGGAAAAAAAATAGCGATGATAGAGCCTATAGGGTCTGATTTACTAGAAAATTTAAGGTTTAATATTATTGATAAAGAGTTTTCTTTATCAACTCTTTCTCATAGAGAACCCTCTCCCAAAGAAATAGCTGAAATGGAAAAATCTTTTGATAAAAGAGATATAAAATTTCTTGTTGTTAATCCATCGATCCAATCAACTGAAATTACAAGAATAACTTCTTATGCACAAAATAGATCTATTCCTTTTATTGAAATAGGAGAGACTTTACCAAAGGGTTTATCCTGGCAAGAATGGGTATTTTCTATACTAGAATCGATACAGAAAGTAATGAATGAGCATGCCTGAAGTTTTATCATTTCAGTCTGTTTCTTTATATAGAGGGAATAAAGTGATCTTGAAAGATACGTCTTTGGATCTCCCCTTATCAGGAATAATACTTCTATCAGGAGAAAATGGCGCGGGTAAATCAACTATTTTAAGGGCGTGTTTAGGTTTAACCTCGTTACAAAAAGGGAATATATTATTTGCAGGTAATAACCCAAAGGATAGTAGAAAATCCGTAGGATATATGCCTCAAAGTTTGAATGATGATGCTTTGATGATTCCTGCTATTAACCATGTTGCTTCAGGAATTGATGGAACTAAATGGGGGTTTCCTATTAACTTTAAAAGTAAAAGAAAAAAAGCAGAGCATTTTTTGCATATGACTAATTCATTAGGTTTTGCAAAACGTCCTCTTGGTTTTTTGTCAGGAGGGGAAAGGCAAAGAGTAGGTTTAGCTTTGGCGCTTACAGGAGAACCTAAGTGGTTAATTTTGGATGAACCATTCTCTGGGTTAGACCATAAATCTCAAGATGAGATAGTTTTGTTATTATTGAAATTGGTAAAAAAATTATCGTTATCCATTTTAATGACCTCTCATGAAACAAGAAGTCTAGATGGAATAGTAGATCATGTAGTTGAGTTAGAAAAAGGACAATTACATGTTCGAATATGAATTTATGCGGCATGCTTTTATAGGGTGTGCGCTTGTTTCAATAATATCGGGTCCAGTAGGTTGGTTTTTATCACTTAGACGGCAAACGTTTGCTGCTCACGCTTTGTCGCATGTTGGCTTCAGTGGCGCTGCTGCTGCTGTTTGGATGAGTATATCTCCTTTTTATGGGATGATTATTTTTACGTTAATTGCTGGTTTAGCAATGGGTGTAGAAAGTAAAAGTGATAGAAGAATACCGGTGCAAAGGGATAATGCTATTGGACTGGTATTAGCTGCCAGTCTAGGGGTAGGAACGTGGTTTCTTCATGCGGCTAATAGTTCATCATCTATAGCTACAGCATTACTTTTTGGGGATATACTAGGAATTGATACCCAAACGCTTTTTCTATTAATGATGGTAATGATTATATGTCTTTTAAGTCTTTTATTTTTAGCAAGGCCTTTATTATTTTTAAGCCTTTCTCCTCAGGTGGCTTTAGCGCGAGGAGTTCCTGTTAATTATGCCTCTCTTGGCTTTATGTGCATTACAGCTTTGGCGTGTGCTGCATGCTCAGAAATAGCAGGAATGTTATTGGCATTTAGTTTGATGATTGGACCTTCTGCTACTGCATTACGGTTAAATCTAGCCCCCCTGGCAGGGATAATATTTTCTATAATACTTTCTTTAGTTCTATCTTGGAGTGGTTTAATTCTGTCCTGGATAACAGATATACCTAGTTCCTTTTGGATAGGAATAGGTGCTGTTATATTTTATTGTTTTGCTATGGCTTGGAATAAGATTTTTAATGGTTCATCGTAGAAATAGTCCACGAGATAAAAGCAATAAATAAAGCCATTAATAGGTTCATTATGATTAATGCTTTCAAAGTAATGACAGGCACGTCTTTAGTTGTTGCTAAAATAGCTTCATCTTGTTCCATAAAACCTCCAGAATTTACGAAGCATTATATAGAATGTTTTTAGGATATAAAAGGGAAATATAGTGATATTATTTTTTTGATAATAAAAACCAAATAAAAAATATTATATTTTCATAAATTGTTTGTCGTCTTAATTCATTGTTTTTTAACAAAATAATTATTTTTTGAAAAAAACTATTTGATGAGTGAATACTATAAAGTATTTTTTTGTTTTTGATAGGAGTGTTTAAGCCAGAGAATAACAGGACATGAATATTTTTATTAAAAATATTCATGAATATTTTTGGTCCTCTCTGTAAAGCTTTTATACCTCTTTGTAAGATAGAACTTCTTGCACCGATTGCATTATTATTATGTTGTCTATAGTGACTAACAAATTTATCATCGAAAATGATATTTCCATCAAAGTAGGAAACAAGAATATAACTCCACCAATCATGTAAAACAGAAGGAGGAGAGGGGAGTAAGTTAATAATATCACGCGCTGTAGTATTAATAACGATCGTATGACCTGTTGCTATATTTTGTGTTAAAGATGCAGAAAAAGAAGGTTTCTTTTTTAAAGAAAAAGAAAGAGAAATTATATCTAGATTACTATTAGTTAAATACTGCCGAGCGCAATATAATGTTGGTTTTTTTGAATGAAGAGATTTTATTTTTGTAATAGCCCACTCGAGCTTTTGTGGGTGCCAAACATCATCTTGATCACAAAAAGCAATAAATGGTGTAGATGGAATTGCCTTTAAAAGATGTAGATATGAATTAGCAACGCCAAGCCGGTCTTTTATATCGCTAATTTCAATACATTTATCTTTACCATATTTCTTAGAAAAAGATTCTATAATAAATTTAGACTGGTCTGTAGATTGATCGTCTCGCCAAAAAATTACCCAATTTTGATAGGTTTGATTTACAATACTATTTAACTGTTCATGTAGATATTTTTCACCATTATATAATGATAAAAGTATAGCTACTTTTTCTGACAAAAAATCAGTTTCTTCCCCTTTCTGTGTATGATGAGCCCAGCGTTTGCTGCTGGATGGGGAAGAAAACATAACGGCCTTAAACTAAAAACAACTCTTTCTATTACGAAAAGAGAGATTGAACAGTCTTTTCTACACTTTCATGCCAATTTGGTAAACGGACATTGAACGTTTTTTCTAGTTTACTGTTATCAAGGCGTGAGTCTTTAGGGCGTTTAGCTGGAGTAGGCCAGTCTTCTGTTTTAATAGCGGTAATTTCTGGTAAAGCTTGTCCATGTTTTTCCGCTTCTTTTAAAGCTTTTACAGCAAGTTCATACCAAGTGGCATCTCCGCTACCTGTTGCATGGTAAATGCCTTTATAATTGTCTTTCCAACCCTCTTTGCTAATTTTGTTTAAAATATCCAAAATAGCTTTAGCAAGATCATCTGAACTGGTTGGGTTTCCACTTTGATCCCCAACAACTTTTAAAGCAGGGTTTTTTGCACCTGCATTAATCATTGTTTTTACAAAGTTTTTACCATGAGCAGAGTAAACCCAAGCTGTCCGTAAAATGATACTTTTATTATGTTGAGCTAGAACAGCCTGCTCTCCAGTTGCCTTGGTGCTACCATAGACTGTTTGCGGAGATGTAGGATCTGTCTCAGTATAAGGAGAACCTTTATCACCAGAAAAAACGTAATCTGTTGAAACATGGATAAAAGGGATATCTAGTTCTGCTGATATTTTTGCCAGAAGGGTAGGGCCCGTATTATTGGCTCTATCGGCTCCTTCTTTCTCTGTTTCTGCTAAATCAACCGCAGTCCAAGCTGCTGCATTTACAATAGCATCTGGATTATATTTTTTGACAACATCAGAGATGGTTTCAGGCTTATCAAAATCAAATTCAGGACGGCCGACACGGATAATATGATCGCCACCTAAGTGTGCAAGTGATAAAGCAAGCTGGCCATTTCCACCCGTAACGAGAATACGTTTTATTTCTTTAGACATGATAATTCTCTCTTATTTATATTAAAACCAGCCTTTAGCTTCAGAGAAATGAGGAGCAACTTTATCCTTATCGGATAAAACAGCTTCACTCTCAGAAATAGGCCAATCAATCTTCAGTTCAGGAGAATTCCAAATAACGGCTCGTTCAGAGGCTTTGTTATAAAGAGATGTGCATTTATATTGAACTTCTGTGTCTTCTTCTAAGGTGACGAAGCCATGCAAGAAGCCAGGAGGAACCCATAATTGAGACCAATTTTCAGCAGAAAGTTCGGCCGCAACCCATTTACCATAAGTTGGTGAGCCTGTTCGTGCATCGACAGCAACATCCCATATGGCTCCACGGGTAACACGGACCAGTTTTCCTTGTTCATAAGGGGCTAGTTGGCAATGTAATCCACGGACAACGCCTTTTTGACGGGAAAGGCTTTGATTATCTTGCACGAAAGGCAGTTTGATACCTGCTTCTGACATGGCATCAAAATTATATGTTTCAGAAAAAAAACCACGATTATCAGAAAAACGGGGAGGCGTAACAAGGATTACATCTGGAATTGCGAGGCGTTCAGCTTTCATGTTGAGTTCTCTCTTTTGTGATAGGGTTTAGCTAAAAGGATTAGTTTCGGCTGCCTTTAGACTCCATGATCTGCAAGCTCGAGTAAAAGACGACCCAGTTCAGTTTTCGCCATTTTTTTAGCATGCTGACGAAGCTGGTCTGCTGTAATGAATTTATTACGGAAAGCAACTTCAGCTGGAGAGCCAACTAGCATACCTTGACGGGATTGAATGGTTTGAACAAAGCTACTGGCTTGCATCAAGCTATCAGGCATACCTGCGTCCAACCATGCACATCCTCGGCTCAGACGATCAACGTGCAATGTTTGTTCTTGAAGATACATCTGGTTGAGGTCGGTAATTTCAAGCTCTCCACGAGGGCTAGGCTTTACTTTTTTTGCAAACTCAACAACTCGATGATCGTAGAAATAAAGGCCAGTTACCGCCCAGTTTGATTGTGGGTTTTCTGGCTTTTCAATAATTTCAAGAGCTTTGCCGCTTTCATCAAAAGAAACAACGCCATAACGCTCAGGATCACGAACCTGATAAGCGAAAACCGTCGCTCCTTCAGGGCGGTTTGCTGCTGCACGCAGTAATACCCCAAGGTGATCAGAGAAAATCAGGTTATCACCCAAGGCAAGAGCGCAAGGAGAATTATCAAGCCAATCTTCAGCGATAAGGAAGGCTTGTGCTAACCCATCAGGAGAGGGCTGAATACGATATTCGAATGTGACGCCGAATTGTGACCCATCCCCTAAGAGCCTTTGGAATTGGGGCATATCATGAGGGGTTGTGATGATCATAATGTCCTTAATTCCCGCTAACATAAGCGTGGAAAGAGGATAATAGATCATTGGTTTATCATAGACAGGCAACAGTTGCTTTGATGAAGCAAGCGTCATGGGGTAAAGGCGTGTGCCTGAACCCCCTGCTAAAATGATGCCTTTCATTGGCTTGGTTTCAATTGTGCTCATGCCTTTGTTCCTAATCTTTGTCCTGTATAACGTTTGGATCGGATGCCTTCCCACCATGAGCGATTATCAAGATACCATTGAACGGTTTTTCTGATGCCATCCTCAAAGTTGTGTTTTGCTTTCCAATCTAATTCTTTTTCAGCATGTGAAGGGTCAATTTCATATCTGAAGTCGTGACCTGGGCGGTCGTTTACAAAACGTATGAGACGTTCACGAGATCCAGCAGGGTCTGGTGATAACTCATCAAGAACGGCACAAATTTTCTTAACAACCTCAAGGTTGGTGCGAGGTTGGCGTGCACCAATGGCATATGTTTCGCCTGGTTTTCCAACTTCTACTGCTTTTACGAGTGCCTCGGCATGGTCCTCAACGAAGAGCCAGTCGCGAATATTCTCTCCCTTACCGTAAACAGGAAGTTCTTTTCCTTCGATGGCATTGATCGTGACAAGAGGGATTAGCTTTTCAGGAAAGTGCCATATACCGTAGTTGTTTGTGGTGTTTGTTACGAATGAAGGGAAACCATAGGTATGGTACCAAGCTCTTACCAGATGGTCGGATGATGCTTTGGAGGCAGAATAAGGACTGCGAGGATCGTAAGGAGTTGTTTCTGTGAAGGGAGGGTCATTAGGCTCAAGATGACCAAAAACTTCATCCGTAGAAATATGGTGGAAACGGAAAGCTTGCTTTTCTTCAGGTTTCAGAGTGTTCCAATATTTACGAGCCGCTTCGAGAAGGGAATAGGTTCCAACGATATTTGTTTGAATGAAAATGCCGGGACCATCAATCGAACGGTCAACATGGCTTTCTGCAGCAAGATGCATAACAGCATCAGGTTTAAACTCTTCAAATAAGCGCTGCATTTCAACGCCGTTTACAATATTGGCTCTTACATGGGAGTATCGAGGGTCAGAACTGACTTCTGCGACGGTATCTTCAGAAGCAGCATATGTCATGCAATCAACATTGAGAACAGAATGTTCAGTGTTTTTGATGATATGACGGACAACAGCTGAACCTATGAAGCCACATCCACCCGTTAATAATATTTTCACTTTAACTCCCCTATCGATAACGCGAACGAAACCTGAACTACTATAATCGTAAAAAGAGTTTATAGAGTTGCGTAGGGGATGCAAAGAATCTTTAAATTTCACATAATGTTGAGAGTGGCTGAATTATAGAAAATCAAAGAAGAAGCTATTTATAAAAAATTTGATAAGTAATTGTTTTTATAAACAATTTATATATCGTAAAAAAATGACGAGAAAAAATAAAAATATTCCCCATGTTCATTTTCTTGATGACCCTCAACTTCCTGATAATGTAACACGGTTTTGGTTGATCAGGCATGCTGTTGTTGAAGAGAATGCTCGTAAAACAATGTATGGTGCTCTTGATGTTGCGCTTTGTGAAAAAGCAATTCTCAAACAGAAAAATGGTTATATGTCTTTGGCGCAAAGACTGCCTAAAAAAGGAACTTGGTATAGTTCACCCTTAAAAAGAGCGATAAGAACGGCAGAAGAAATCCAAAAGGAAGGAGATTTTTTAAATAAGAAAGAAATTAAGATTGATTCTCGGTTTATTGAGCAATCTATTGGAGATTGGCACGGAACACCACATGATCAATTCACGGCTTTATTGAAACGTTCTCCTCATCCATTTTGGTCATTATCGGCTTCTGAAAAACCTCCGCGAGGGGAGAGTATATTGGATGTATATGCCCGTGTAGGACATGCTTTAGAGGATCTTGCTGACGAGAATGAAAGGCAGGATACCATTATAGTTTCTCATGGGGGAGCAATTCGGGCAGCTTTGGCGCATGCTCTGTCAATTCATCCTGAAAATGCATTAAGATTTACAATTCAGAATTTGTCTCTTTCAATTATAGAAAGAATAAATGGAGCATGGAGAGTAATAGCTGTAAATGAGCTGCCAAAATTTAACTGATTTTATGGAATAAAAACATGGTGGGCACACAAGGGCTCGAACCTTGGACCCGCTGATTAAGAGTCAGCTGCTCTACCAACTGAGCTATGTGCCCATGTTTTTAACAAACGTCTTATACCTAAAGAAAGATGTTATATGCAAGCAATTTGGTTGATTTTTCTCAAAAAACTTAATTTTTTTGGAGAAGGCGCATTAAGCTTTCAAATTGTTCGAGTGATTTATAGTCGATTTTGAGAGAGCCTCCCTTCTTCCCATTATAAGAAATTTTAACATTTAAGCCCAAGCGCGAAGATAAATCGGCTTCAAGTTGTATAATTTCGTTGTCACGAGTGGTTTTTTTAGGAGATTTTTCTTTAGTTGTGGCTGCAACAAGGGCCTCTGTTTGACGAACGTTTAGCTCTCGTTCAATCACAACTTTAGAGGCGGAAATCGGATCAGGATGCGCAAGAAGTGCACGTGCATGTCCTGCTGTTAATGTGCCTTGTCGTAAATGTGTTCTTATTTCTGAAGGAAGGTTTAAAAGTCTCATTGTATTCGCAATGTGGGGACGGGATTTCCCGACAGCTCCTGCGAGTTCTTCTTGCGTAAGTGTATAATCTGTCGCTAAGCGTTGTAGACCTTCTGCCTCTTCAATCGGGTTAAGGTCAGAGCGTTGTAAATTTTCGACGAGTGCTGCTGCCATAGCATCGGTATCATCGAATGCACGAATATGTACGGGCACGCTATGCAGCCCAGCTAATTGAGCGGCGCGCCAACGTCTTTCCCCAGCAATAATTTGATAACGTTCTTTATTGTGAGGATCTGGGCGGACCAAAAGAGGCTGTAAGATGCCGCGTGAGCGAATCGAAGTTGCAAGTTCTTCTAAGCGTTCTGGATTTATATCTTTACGAGGTTGAAAAGGACTTGGTTCAAGGACGTCAATGCCTAAAGAACTAATATGTTGAGAAGAATTTGTTTGAGCGCGCGTTGCTTTTGCAAGTTGAGGCGCTTGATCTCCAAGTAGAGCAGCAAGACCACGACCGAGGCGAGGGGAGGAGTCTTTTTTGGCCATGTCTGCTAACCTTTTGATTTTTCTATGTTTCTTTTGGTGAGTTCTTCTGCAAGAGCAATATAGGCTGTTGCTCCAGTAGATCGTGGATCATAGTTTAAAACAGGACTACCATGGCTTTGAGCCTCAGAAATCCGGATATTTCTAGGGATAAGAGTACTGAAGACCTGATCACCAAAAAAGCCACGAGCATCTTGAGCAACAAGTTCTGAAAGATTGTTCCGCCTATCATACATAGTCAAGACAATTCCTTCGAGATGAAGGTCTGCATTAAAAGCGCGTCGAACCCGGTCAATCGTTTTAACGAGTTGGCTGATGCCTTCGAGAGCAAAGAATTCACATTGCAGAGGAACGAGAACGCTATCTGCGGCAACGAGAGCGTTTAAGGTCAATAGGCCAAGGCTCGGAGGGCAGTCGATTAGAATAATATCGTATTCGCCCTCTAATGCTCGAAGAGCGTCTCTTAGACGGTACTCTCTTCGTTCGTCTGTAATCATTTCCAGTTCAGCACCAGCTAATTCATTATTAGCAGTGATGATGGATAAATTATCAAACTCTGTCTCAGTCGCGAGAGATTGAGGTTCAGCTTCCTGCATTAAAGCGGTATATGTACCAATATTACGCTGATCATATTCAATACCAAGGCCTGTGGATGCATTTCCTTGAGGATCTAAATCAACAAGAAGAACACGTTGTTTTAGGGCCAGCGCAGCAGCAAGATTAATGGTAGTTGTCGTTTTTCCAACGCCACCCTTTTGGTTTGTGATTGCAATAATTCGTGTAGTGGAGAGGGGAGCAGTATTAGACGACACGCGTAAAATCACTAACCTTAATAATGGAACCACCAGAGCCTGTGCGGCTAGGAAGAATTGTAGATGTCATGTGCCAGTTATTTCTGGCGTCGGTCAACTCATCTTGTGCCTTTACCCCCTTTAAAAACAAACAAAATCCATTTTTTTTCACTAGAGGCTCTGCCCAGAAAAGAAGCTTATCGAGAGGGGCTAGGGCGCGCGCTGTAATAATATCAGCTTCAGGAAGAGAGGCAGTTTCGATTCTTTTTGGGACAACGGTTACTTTCACTTCACAAAGACGCGCAGCTTCACGCAGGAAAGCGCATTTACGTTGATCTGATTCAACCAATGTTACCGGGTTTTTTGTCGCTATAGCAAGAATAAGCCCCGGGAAACCACCGCCAGAACCTAAGTCTGTTATTGTTGCACCCTCTGGAATAAGATCAGAAAGTTGGAAACTGTCTTCAATATGACGAGTCCATAGATGCTCCATATCTTTTGGACTAATCAAATTGATTTTAGTGTTCCACTCTTGGATAAGTGTAGAAAAAATTTCTAGCTTTTCCTGTGTTTCACGTGAAACAGATTTCATCATAAGGTTCTCACGTGTGCAAGTAAGGCAACTAGCGCGGCCGGTGTGACACCACGTACACGCTGAGCTGCAGCAAAGCTTGGTGGCTTTGCTTGAGCTAGACGCTCGCGCATTTCACTGCTTAGACCTCCAATGGAGGCATAGTCCAAATTGGCAGGGATTGTAATCGCCGTTTCAGAGGCGAGTTGTTTAATCTCTCTGTTTTGACGGTTTAAATAGCCGCCATATCGTGCTTCTGTCTCAACATGACGTCGAACACGCAGAGGAAGCTCTCCAAACCAAGGCGCTAACGCGCTGATTTGTGAGTGATCTCCATTGCTGGCCAGAACGTCCATAATACTGCGTCTGCGCCCATCGAGAGAAACTTCGAACCCAACATCCCGAAGTTTTTGTGGAAGAAATGTTGTTGTAGCCGAGCGATCAAGGGCAGCATCAATTTCAGCTTTTAGCAGATTGAATGAAGTTGCCCGCTCTGAAAGAACACATCCTGCATCAATGCCTTTCGGCGTTAAACGTAAATCACCATTATCTGCGCGCAGACTGAGGCGGTACTCTGCTCGGGAGGTAAACATGCGGTAAGGCTCACTAATACCATGCAGAGTGAGGTCATCAATCATGACGCCAATATAAGCCTCACTTCTATCAAGAATAAGAGGTGCATTGCCTGCAGTAGATCGAGCAGCATTTAATCCTGCGACTAAACCTTGTGCACCAGCTTCTTCGTATCCTGTTGTTCCGTTTATTTGCCCGGCAAGATAAAGACCGGGTAATTTGCGGAGTTCTAAAGAGGGGAGTAGCTCTCTTGGATCAACATAATCATATTCTACAGCATAGCCAGCTGTAACAATACGTGCATGTTCTAAGCCCGGCATAGAAGCAATCATGGCTTTTTGAACGTCGAGAGGTAAGCTTGTGCTAATGCCGTTAGGGTAAATTAAATCACTTCCTGGATTTCCCGGAAGAGCTTCTGGCTCCAAGAAAATCTGGTGAGATTTTCGGTCTGCAAACCTTACAATTTTATCTTCAATTGAAGGGCAGTAGCGTGGGCCGCGCCCAGCGATAGATCCACCATACATGGCAGAAAGATGGAGATTATCGTTGATGATGTGATGTGTTTCTTCGGTGGTATGCGTAACACGACACGATATTTGTTTGTTTTGGATATTTGCGGTCAAAGGGCTGAAGGGTTCAGGATGTGTATCCCCACGGTCTTCAGGAAGATTTTCCCAATCGAGACTGTCTTTTGCTAATCGCGGTGGCGTTCCTGTTTTGAGGCGACCCATTTGAAGATGACGTGCTTCAAGACGTTCCCCGAGTTTTGTAGACGGTTGATCTCCTATCCGTCCGGCTTTCTCTTGTTGATGACCAAAATGGATAACTCCTCGCAGGAACGTACCTGTCGTTAAGACAACAGCACCTGATCGGAATGTTTGACCATCTTCGCAAATAACACCACACACGCGCCCATCTTCTTCAATGAGATCACCCGCAGCGCCGGCTTTAATCGTAAGGTTTTTGGTTTCGGCAAGAAGGTTTTGTATTGCTGCTTTATATAAAGACCGATCGGCTTGGCAACGGGGACCATGAACAGCTGGGCCTTTAGATCGATTAAGAAGCTTAAAGTGAATTCCTGCTTGATCCGCAGCTTTCCCCATTAGTCCATCTAAGGCATCAATCTCACGCACTAAATGCCCTTTTCCAATCCCCCCGATGGCAGGATTACAGGACATAACTCCGATGGTATCGAGTTTATGTGTGAGTAATAATGTTTTTGCTCCAAAGCGTGCGGAGGCCGCAGCTGCTTCTGCCCCGGCATGGCCGCCCCCGATGACAATGACATCAAAATCGATCAAAGTTTATTTCCCGATACAAAACTGCCCGAAAATAGCATCGAGCAAAGATTCAACATCAACATGACCTGTTAGGCGACCTAAAGCATGCATAGATAAACGCAGTTCTTCGCCTCGTAGTTCTGGCCAAGTGGCTTTTTGAGCACGTTCTAAATGGACCACTGATTCTTGGATACCAGCACGGTGTCGGGCGCGGGTAAGAGGAGGGGTGCCGGATCCTGCCATAAGAGAGGAGATTTTTTCTTTGAGGAGATTACGTAACTCTTTTAAACCGAGGCCTGTTTCTGTGCTGATGCCTAACATATTTTCAGGGGCAGGTGAAAGATCGATTTTTGTTCTGATCGCTACTTCTTCGCTGGATAGGGAGGTTAGTTCTTCATCCGGTCCAATGAGATGGAGAACAATATCGGCTTGTTTCACGTGAAACAACGCACGACGAATTCCTTCAGCCTCGATTTCATCTTCTGTTTCACGTAGGCCGGCGGTATCAATGAGGCGTACACGAACACCCTCTAACACCCAATCGACAGCAATAGCATCGCGCGTTGTTCCTGCACGATGCGTAACAATAGCAGCATCGTAACCAGAAAGAGAGTTCAAAAGGCTTGATTTTCCGACATTGGGAGAGCCTGCAATGACGACAGTTAAACCTTGCCGCATGAGTTCTCCGCGTTGATCCGTAAGATGTTCAGACATTTCATGATGTAACGCATCAATCTCAGCACGGAGGGCATCTTCAACTTCTGGAGGTAAATCTTCGTCAGGGAAATCAATTAAAGCTTCTTGGTTTGCTAAAACTAAACGCAAACGTTCTGCCCAACTATTGTATAAATTGCTGAGGGCGCCATTGGCTTGTTCGAGAGCTTGTTTGCGCTGACTTTCTGTTTCAGAATCAACTAAATCTGCAATGGCTTCGGCTTGTATAAGGTCCATGCGTCCTTTTTGAACAGCACGTTTGGTGAACTCTCCTGGTTCTGCAGGACGAGCGCCCAAGTCTGTTAAGGCATCCGCAACACGCGCAATGATAGCGGGGCCTGCATGAAGATGAAGTTCAAATCCATCCTCGCCTGTATAGGAATTGGGGCCAGGGAGCCATAAAACAACAGCATGATCAAGAACTTCATCGTGATGGATTATTTTTTTTAAACTTGCGCGTTTTGGGGTGAGTGATCCGCGAATAAGAGTTTTAAGAATTTGCCCACTTTCGGCGCCACTTACACGGATAATAGCAATTGCTGCCCGGCCTGCTCCCGTAGCAAGAGCGAAGATAGTTTGAGATGAAGATGCTGTGATCATGTGTCTTTTATTTACAGGATGAGATTTGAAAGAATCTTGAGGAGGTGAAAGCAGATATATGCTAGGATTATTATAGAGTAATTTAAGAAAATATAAGGCTAAACTTCGATGCCCCAATTATCATTCCATTCCCCACTTGGGGCTTTAACTGTTAGCGAAGAAGATGGAAAGATTGTTGCCCTGGACTGGGGGTGGGGGCGTGATCAGGAAGAGACACCGCTTTTGATAGCGGTACGGGATGTTCTGGAAAAATATTTTGATGGTAAGGAAGTTGATTTTTCGCAGTTACTCTTTGCCCCTTTTGGAACACCCTATAGAGAGAAAATTTGGGACGCTCTTTTGAAGATCCCTTATGGGGAGACGCGAACATATCAAGAGATTGCAAAGCAAGTTGGTGGGTCTGCTCGTTCTGTTGGAGGAGCTGTTGGTGCTAATCCTATCCCGATATTAATTCCCTGCCATCGTGTTGTTGGGAAGCAAGGGTTGGGAGGATATTCTGGATTAAACGGGATTGTTGATAAGCAATATTTATTGACTCTTGAAAGAGGCGATAAAGAATAAAAAAGAGGGAGGTTACCCTCCCTCACGGTGCTCTAGTTATTCATTGCTTCAAAGAAATCTTGGTTGGATTTGCTGTATTTGAGCTTATCCAATAAGAAATCCATCGCATCCATTGGACCCATTGGAGCAAGAATACGGCGGAGAACCCACATTTTTGATAGTTCTGCACGGTCAACAAGAAGTTCTTCTTTTCGTGTACCAGACTTGGTGATGTCAATTGCAGGGAAGGTACGCTTATCGGAGAGCTTCCGGTCAAGGATAAGTTCCGCGTTACCTGTACCTTTGAACTCTTCAAAGATCACTTCATCCATGCGAGAGCCCGTATCGATCAACGCTGTCGCTATAATGGTGAGTGAGCCACCCTCTTCAATATTACGAGCGGCACCAAAGAAGCGTTTTGGGCGTTGAAGAGCGTTGGCATCCACACCACCTGTTAAAACTTTTCCAGATGATGGAACAACCGTGTTATAGGCACGGGCCAGACGTGTGATGGAGTCAAGCAGGATGACAACATCGCGTTTATGTTCAACGAGACGCTTCGCTTTTTCAAGCACCATTTCCGTGACTTGAACGTGGCGTGTTGCTGGCTCATCAAAGGTTGAAGAAACAACTTCACCACGTACGGAACGAGCCATATCCGTAACTTCTTCTGGGCGCTCATCAATGAGAAGAACGATCAGAAAAACATCTGGGTGATTGGCAGAAATGGATGCTGCGATGCTTTGCAGCATTACCGTTTTACCCGTGCGGGGAGGAGCTACGATAAGAGCACGCTGTCCCATACCAACAGGTGTTACAAGGTCGATAACACGAGATGTAAAGTCGCGTTGGTCTTTCTTGCCTTTTCCTTTTGGCTCAGCAGGTTGTTCTGCTTGTTCAACCTCCATTTTGAGGCGACGTTCAGGGTAAAGAGGGGTTAGGTTGTCAAAATTAATACGTGTTTTGACGACTTCAGGGTCTTCAAAATTAATAGAATTAACTTTTAAAAGAGAAAAATAACGTTCTCCATCGCGAGGAGCACGAATTTGACCTTCTACGGTATCACCTGGACGTAATCCAAACCGGCGAACCTGTGTGGGAGAGATATAAATATCATCTGGACCAGGAAGGTAATTCGCTTCGGGGCTTCGTAAAAAACCAAATCCATCAGGAAGGATTTCGAGAGTTCCCTCGCCATAAATGGCCTGATCGCGGTCTGCGAGAGTTTTAAGAATGGCGAACATAATGTCCTGCTTGCGCATGGACGAAACATTCTCAATCTCCAGTTCTTCAGCATAAGCAAGAAGATCAGCGGGAGATTTCTTTTTCAATTCGGCGAGATGCATGAAAGTCGCGCTTTAATATTGCCTATGAGGCAGAGCTGAAAAGGGAAGGATGTGTGTCTGTCTAAAAGGTATGGTCTAATCTAATAAAAAGATTTTGGTGCGTAAAAGCCATTTGAATGACTTAAAAACACAACAGACAGACAACATCCGGTTAGGAAGATTGTATTAGCTGAGGTGGTAGCTAATGGTTGCACTGGTTAGACATGGATGCGCAATATGTCAAGTGAAATGGCGGCTAACCGTCATTTTGATATACGTCAACCTTTCAGAATGGCATCTGCTGTTCTTAAGGACAGAGCCATGATTGTTAACGCAGGGTTGGCTGCTGTTGCGCTGGGGAAGGTTGAATGATCGCTGATCCACAAATTATCAATGTCAAAACTCTTGCCATAGGGATCAACAACATTTTGGGATCCATCTGCCCCCATGCGGCAGGTACCGCTCATATGAGCCGCTCGATCAACGACACGGATTTCTTGAGCTCCTGCGGATTGCCAAATGTGAGAAAGTAATTTGGCTGCATGATTATGCATGGCGTGTTCATTGGGGCCATAAGAGTGTTCAATCAACGGTTTGGGAATTCCAAAGGTATCTTTTTCTTCTGAGAGTGTAACGCGGTTTTTGGCGCTAGGAAGGCATTCTCCGTTAATACCAATTCCGGCACTACGATTGTAATTGAGAAGCGTTTTAGCCAGTTCGTTTCCTTTTTGATTTGTGCCTCGTGCGAGGTTGGTGGCCCATGTTATGGGCATAGCCCCCAAAGATTGAATAAGGTAACCGCCTACAAAGTCAGCATCCTTAGGGCGGACCATATCTTCTGTAATGGTTAGAGACGGGTAGCCACGGTTCGGTCTCATATCATCATCAAAAACGCCCCATACCTGCGTGGAAACATGGGTCATATAGTTTTTACCAACTTGGCCGGAGCTATTGGCAATATCGTTATGTAAAAGCAAGCGAGGTGTCTCGACGGCTCCTGCTGATAGGACAAGATGTGCGCAATTTTGACGATAATCCTTTCCGTCTTTGCGATAAACGACGCTACTCACACGCCCTTGCGTGTCACGTTCAATTGTATGCACAAAACAATTTGGACGGAGTTCTGCTTCATGGGCTACGGCGTAAGGGAGCCATGTATTATCTGCACCTGATTTAGCGCTGTTTCGACATCCTTGATGGCAAGCGCCACAATTAACGCACGCATTCCTTGTGCCAAAATGAGGTTGTTGAATGGTCTTGGTAATAAGGGCCGCTGGGCCATCAGCATGGCGAAGGCCCAGCGCATCACATCCTTCTCTCATTTTCAAAGCAGCTGAATTGGCGGGAGGAGGTGGATAAGCGTAACGACGCTGTTCGTCCCACGGATAATGAGAGGGGCCGGATACACCAATGAAATGTTCAACCTGTTCGATATAGGGGAGAAGCGTTTCCATCCCAAAAGGCCAATCCACACCTTTTCCGGTTTCACGGTGAAGGAAGAAATCTCTTGGATCTATCCGAGGCATGAAAGCACCGTAATGCAGCAAAGACCCACCAATACCTGTGCCACTGTTATTCCCGCCAAAGGCTTGTGGGTTTTCGCCGCCTGAAAGACGTTCATTTAGCCAGTAGAGTTCACGTGCTGCGATTTCGTCAGGCGTATGGTTGGAGGCAGAGAAAAGAGGACCAGCTTCCAGAACAACAACAGTCTTACCGTGCTGTGCGAGTTTTGCGGCAAGGGGAGCACCTCCTGCGCCACTACCAATAACAACGACATCAACCACATCTTGATTGGAATAAGTTTTCATAAAGAAGAATTCTTTTTTGGGAGAGGGCTTTGTGGAGAAACGGGTTCAAAGGCTTCACGCGTGTTGGGTGTCACAGACACAAACCCCTGAAAAACATCATCACCTCCCGTGAGAGAAGACGATATTCCTAGAGCGTCTTGGACGTGAGCGTGAGAAAGGAAGCACTCAAGAGTTTCGGCTCTGAAGTCACTATACCATTTTTGCATTTGCTGAGCATTAAAACGGTGAGGCGCGACAACACCGATTGTACCTGCATAGAGCTTATCAAAAAGAGAGTGTATTTCGTTAATAGAAAGGGATGCAGTGTTTTTTTTATAATTGGAGAGGCTTATGTCTTCTAGGGTTAATAAGGCCTGCTCCCATGCTTCTATGTCAGATGGAAGTTCAGCAAAGCGCCACCCATCTCGTGAGCCAGAGAGTGCTTGATCAATCTGTGCTGCTAACTCAACGAGATCATTTTTTAAAATATTTTCTTGTGGAAGGAGAGCCGGAATAATTGAGGAAAGAACAGAAAAAGCAAGAGATGAAAGATTCCGCGAGTGTAGTGGTTCAGGTGTTAAAGATCGTGTTTCAAGAATCTTTCGCGTGCGTGTGGAGATATGGTTCGATTCCATAAATGGAGGTGATATAGAGGAGGGCATCGTGTTTTCTTCTCTTTCCGATAATTCTACAATATAGAGTTAAGACATAGGTAATGAGTTGATTAGTTGATATGAAGCCCCCCATATCTTGGGAAATAGTTTGTTGAAGTTTAGAGGAGAGGTCATGGCGGTCGATATTCGGGTTCCTGCGCTTGGTGAAAGTTTAACGACCGCAACTGTCGCTCGTTGGTTGAAGCATGAGGGTGATTATGTTCAACATAATGAAACGATCCTTGAGTTAGAGACGGATAAGGTAAGTGTTGAGGTTGTGGCCCCCTCAGCAGGGCAATTGGGAAAGTGTTTACCAGAGGGCACTGAAGTTGAAATAGGAGGTGTGCTGGGAGAGGTTGATGAAACCGCTCAAGCGCCGGAACCTTCCGAGGAGCTTCAACACGAAGAACCGCAGTCCTCCGAACCAGATCAAGCCACACCAAAAAAAGAGAAGAAAGAAGATGAGGAGATAGCAGCTCCTCAACCTCAAAAAGCAGTAGAGCGCGAAGATGATAAAGACATTCTTTTTGCTTCTGCAAAAAAAATGACGAGCCTCACGCGGGGAAGTGACGTGCGTGAAAAACGTGTCCCTATGTCGCGTTTAAGGCAAACGATTGCACGTAATCTAAAGGCAGCACAAAATACAGCGGCGATCCTTACAACATTTAATGAAATCGATATGTCTGCTGCTAAGCAGTTGCGAGCAGAATATAAGGAAGAGTTTGAAAAAAAACATGGCGGTGCCCGATTAGGGTTCATGTCTTTTTTTGCACGAGCTGTCATTGGAGCTTTGAGGGATTATCCTGCTTTAAACTCTCAAATAGATGGTGATGAAATTATACAAAGAGATTTTGTAAATTTAGGAATTGCCGTGGGAACAGAAAGAGGGCTAGTCGTTCCCGTCCTTCATGATGCAGACCAGATGAGTTTTGCTGAGCTTGAGCGTCGCATAGCCGATTATGGCAAACGTGCAAAAGCTGGAGCATTGAAGCTTGAGGAATTATCTCACGGAACATTCTCAATTACGAATGGGGGTATTTTTGGATCGTTGCTTTCGACCCCGATTTTAAACACTCCCCAATCCGGTATTTTGGGCATGCATGCTATTCAAGACCGTCCTGTTGTTAAAGATGGACAGATTGTTATAAGACCGATGATGTATGTTGCCCTTTCTTACGATCATCGAATTGTGGATGGACGGGAAGCTGTTAGCTTTTTAGTGCGTATAAAGCAGTTGGTCGAAGACCCTCGCAGGTTGCTATTGGATCTTTGATTGGTAGGGTAAGAGTATAACGTTTAATCGTTAACTATTAGCTGAACGCTGAGAAACGGTAATATGTATCCTCGCGTTCATAGTAAAGCTTTGAACCGAGGTAGTTAATTTATGCAGTTTCTATATGGCAAAAGTTATTCATCTAAGGCGTTGCTTTCGACAACTCTTCTTAGCCTTGGTGCTTTGTCGTTAACAGCGTGTGCTCACGCTCAGCAAACGGAGCCTGTTGTTTCACATGAAACACCAGCAGATGCTTCAACGGCTGTATCTCCGCCACCTCCTGCTGTGAATATTCCAACGGATACGCAACCTGTAACACCTCCGGTGAATATACCGCCGTTACCCGATCTAAAAGAAGCAGATGCGAAGAAAGAAGCAATTCGGCTTCAAAGCTTGATGGTAAAATCGATTAAACGATTTACAAAATATACCCCAGAGAGGCGCGAGAAGTTTATTAATTTGGCACAAGAAGAAATCAAAAGTGCTAACATTACAATTTCAAGACCACAACTTGTTATGGTTGTGGATAGGAACGAGCGTGTTCAGCATCTTGATTATGTGTTGGCTTTACCGGATGCGACATGGGTTTCTCTTGGGGGAACACCTGTATCGACTGGGTCTACCGGTAGGAAATATTATTATATAACACCTACGGGTGTTTTTCAGAATACGATTGACCGTTTAGGTTATCGGGCTGAAGGCACTAAAAATAAGTACGGTATTCGTGGGATAGGGGCTAAAGGTTCTCGAGTGTGGGATATGGGATGGCAAACAGCTATGAAAGGCTGGTTGCCGAAGCATGAAACAGGCCAGATTCGTTTGGAAATTCATGCAACCGATCCCCAATTCTTGGAAGGAAGATTAGGGCATCCCGCATCAGAAGGATGTATTCGTATTCCTGCGACAATGAATCATTTTATGGATCATTACGGCTTAATTGACGTTCTGTATGAGCAAGCCGCCAGCTATGATCGTCGCTTTTCGGCCCTTTTACCGAAAGATCGACAGCCGACACCAATCGCGGGTGATTTAGTTGTTGTGATAGATTCAGGCCCTTTAACAGAGCCTAAAATAGATCCAATCGCTAATAAAAGGCCATTACCATAAGAAATTAATGTAAGTGAAAGAATATAGCTCTGCTTGGTAATAAGCAGGGCTATATTTTTAAGTATGTAGATAAAAGATATTTAGAGATTATAACATATGCATATAGTTTATATTGTAAGCAGTTTTGAAGGGGGCGGAGCGGAGTTTGCTATCCCTGATATTGTTAAAGCCTTGCAGGGGTGTGGCCATCAGGTAAGTGTTGTAGGGTGCACACTCGGTGATGGAATGGCTTGTTCTCGCCTGGATGCTGCTGGAATAGCCTATAAGGTTTTAGGGCAGCCTAATACGAATAGATGGAAAAGAGTTTTAAATCTGCTTTCGTATGTGAAAGCAAAAAAGCCTGACTTGATATGGACATCTTTGCCAAAGGCGACGCTTGATGGGCAGATTATAGGGAAGCTGTTAAAGATACCTGTAATTAGCTGGCAACATAGTGCCTTCACAAAGAGATACAAAGAATGGGCTATGCCTTTTTTGCAGAGGCTTAGTCATTATTGGATTTCAGATTCAGCGAGTGTTTCTCAGTATTTGAAAGCACGGATGAAGGTTAAGCCTTCTCGAATTATTGAGTGGCCTATATTTATTGCGCACTCTGATTGGCCTCAATCTCAACTTTGGGATGGGCAAACACCATTGCGGATTGGTAGCTTAGGGCGATTACATTACCATAAAGATTATCCCACTTTGTTACGTGCGTATGCACATTTACGTAATATTGCTCCTGATCTTTATAAAAAGAGTGTTTTGATAATTGCTGGCGCTGGGCCTGATAAGGAAGCATTACAAAAACTTGCTGTTGAGCTCGGAATAGAAAATCAGTTGGAGTTAGTTGGCCACCTTGAGGATCCATCTCAGTTTTTGGCTAGTCTGCATGTCTATGTGCAGCCATTCAAGAATGGAAGGGATGTGTATTGCCGCACACGAAGCGATGGTGGCTGGCGTGCCTGTTCTTTCAACCCTTGTTGGGGAGTTGGTCTATAGCGTTCTGGATGGAAAAACAGGCTATCACGTGCAGCATGGGGACTATAAAGGAATAGCCATACGGATAGAAGAGTTGGCACGGCGTCCTATAGACATGCACAGGATGGGTTCTCAAGCGCGTTTATTTGTTTTGAAACGTTTTTCAAAAGAAAGTTTTTTGACAAGAATACAGGTGATTATGGATCAACTAGAACTGCAGTATGTGAAACGGATTTAATTTTCCAAAAGAGGAGTAAGACTAACGCTAGGGCGGTTGTTGTCGCTGCGGTGATGGAGTAGAGACCAATACCTTGGAGGCCAATCCATGTGAGGCATAGAGGTAATAAGGGCAGCAGTAGCAGGCGGCACGATATATTGGCGCTGAGAGACAGCCCAGGCGATCCTAGAGCAACAAGAGCTGCACTGGTTGGGGGCACAATAAGCAGAATAACTTGTGCGAGAATAAGCCACAGCATTAGTGGAGCGGCAGCATTGAATTTATGGCCACCTAAGAGAGACGCAATTGGTTTGCCAATAAAGGCTGCCAGTAGAACAAGAGGGATGCTGGCCCCAATAGCGATGCCAATCGCGCGAAATAATGTTCTTTTAAGGAGAGGTGTATCTCCAGTTGTTACAATTTGTGCAAACTCGGCATAGGCGGTTCGACCGAAGAGCTCTGCTGGCTGTGCAATGAAAACAGTTGCTCTTTGGGCTAAGTTGAAAAGGGCAACCGTTGTTGAACCACTCCACCAACCAATAACTTGAGGGACAAGGCGGTCGGCTAAATCACCAAAAGTTGTATCTGCATTGGCGCCGAGCATAAAAGCAAAAAGACGCTCATTTTCTTTTAGAACTCCGCGTGTAGGGCCCCATATACGTTTGATTCCGATATGTTTATGAAGCTCAAAAAGAGCCATCAGCCACATGGAACTCCACTCTACAAGAGCAGCAGCAAGCCATGCCCAGAGGAACCCGCGCAAACCTGCTCCCGTGGTTGCGGCTAAAACTGCTCCTATCGTACGAACAATGGGTTGTAGTGTTGCGTGAAAAGCAATCAGATCGTAGCGGTCATAGAGTTGGAGATAAGCGGTTGGAACAGATCGTATAGAGGCAAGTGCTGCAAACCCGAATGGTATGGCAAAATTAATAGCATCTTGCGACCATCCAAGAGATTTACCTAAAAATGTCCCTAGTAAACCAACGGATAAAACAGCAATTACACCTCCAATGGCTTCGATGAAAGTTGTGAAGCGGAGGAGGCGGAGAAGGCGGTCTTGATTATTGTTTGCAAGAGCATCCGAGCCATATCTTAAAATGGCATGCCATGATGGGAATTCTGCAATTCCGCCAATCATTGTCGTAAAGCCACTTACAAGAATGAGGACGCCAAATTTATCTGGACCTAGAGTTCTTGTCGAAATACCAAGATGAATAATCCCAATAATCCCTGCTGCAACTTTGCCAGTAAGAAGGCGACCAAGCTTGCTATAAATTCGTTGAACGGCAGTGGTTTGAGACATACCTTTAGGGTTAACGACACAATGGTTTTAAAGTCTAGTCCTAACGAGGGCTTGTTTTATAAAAAATAAAATAATAAGAATAGCTGGGAGCACGAGGCACCCAGCTATTATGGAAATTAGTGAGCCCAGCCGGCTGGGATCTTACCACCATTTTTTTCTAGTTCAGCATAGACTTGTTTAATAAGCCATACGTTCATCGCTGCTGAATCTTCTGTATTACCTGTATAGTGAAGTTCTTGAGCGAGTTCTTTACGAGCTGTAAGAGAACTATCCAAACCAAGAAGCTTCAATAGGTCAACAATCGATGTTTGATAGTTGAGAGGTTGGCCTGCTTTTGATGCCATTTCAGCTAAAACAGCATCAACGTCAACTGGAGCTTGTGCTGGCGCTGAACCAGCATCAGAAGAAGTTGGGGCTTGTGCCGGGCTGTCAGATGCTGGTGTTGCAGCTTGTGCACTACCAAAAATCTTGGACATAATTGAACTAAAAAGACCCATAAGAAGTCTCCTGATGTTTAAAATACGATAAAGATGGAGAACGAAAATTCTCCATCCATGATGTATTCCGATCAGTAACGATATTCTTCGTGTTTGAACGGACCTTTAACAGGAACGCCGATGTAGTCTGCTTGTTTCTGTGACATTGTTGAAAGTTTTGCTCCAACCTTTGCAAGGTGAAGAGCAGCCACTTTCTCGTCCAGTGCTTTTGGAAGAGTATAGACCTTGATTTCATATTGGCCTGGCTTTGCATTCCAGAGCTCAATTTGCGCCAGTGTCTGGTTGGTAAAGGATGCAGACATCACAAAGGATGGGTGTCCTGTTGCATTGCCAAGGTTAACCAGACGGCCTTCTGAAAGAAGGATGATACGACGGTCCGCCGCAAGTTCAATTTCATCAACTTGAGGCTTAATGTTGTTCCAGCGGTAGTTTCTTAACGCTTCGACCTGAATTTCGCTATCAAAGTGACCGATATTACATACGATTGCGCGGTCTTTCATTTTGCGCATGTGGTCAATGGTAATGATATCGACGTTACCTGTGCATGTTACGAAGATATCACCACGAGGTGCTGCTTCATCCATCGTGACAACTTCATAGCCTTCCATAGCCGCTTGAAGAGCACAGATTGGATCGACTTCAGTCACAAGAACGCGGCAACCAGCACTGCGTAGAGAAGCAGCAGAGCCTTTTCCTACGTCACCATATCCAGCAACAACAGCAACTTTACCAGCCATCATTACATCCGTACCGCGACGGATGGCATCAACAAGGCTTTCACGGCAACCATAAAGGTTATCAAACTTTGATTTTGTGACGCTATCATTCACGTTAATGGCAGGCACTTTGAGTGAGCCGTCTTTCTGCATGGCCCATAGGCGATGAACGCCTGTTGTTGTCTCTTCAGACAAGCCTTTGACGTGCTCAAGAAGTTCTGGGAACTTGTCGTGCATCATAACCGTCAGATCCCCACCATCATCAAGGATCATATTTGGGGTCCAGCCATCTGGGCCTTTAATGGTCTGTTCAATGCACCAATTAAATTCGTCCTCTGTGAGGCCTTTCCAAGCGAAGACAGGAATATTAGCGGCTGCAATGGCAGCAGCTGCATGGTCTTGCGTGGAGAAAATATTGCAAGAAGACCAACGAACTGTTGCACCAAGTGCGATTAATGTTTCAATCAGAACAGCCGTCTGGATGGTCATGTGTAGACAGCCAGCGATGCGTGCGCCTTTAAGAGGTTGACGTTCTTTATATTCTTCGCGAAGAGCCATAAGGCCTGGCATTTCGCCTTCAGCGATGGAAATTTCTTTACGTCCCCAGTCTGCGAGAGAAATATCACGGACTTTATAATCTTGAAATGACATGAATTGGCCCTTATTGCCCATATATTGAGTGAGGCAAGATATAGAGGTTTGAGGCGCTCAAGCAAAGAGCAAGAGTGAGGATTAAGTTGTTTTATAAAGTGACAGGCGTTTGGATGAGGAGAGAAAATTCTCTTTAATCGTTTAAAACATTAAATTAATTTCTAAAAAATGAAATATAGTTATGGTTGTTGTATTGCGTTGGTAATTATACCGTGTAAGAGAACCACACGTTCATTTTGTTGATACCTGTTACCCAATGTATCCGGTTCAGAAACTCCCCTGAGAAGCCAGGAGGATACCGTGTCCGACAATCCAAATTATACATTTCCATTCACGGTGATTGATCCTGCTCATAAGGATTCAGATAAACCGTCCTTTGCTAATGGGCTGGTGTGGGCCGTGCATGCTGTTCCCGGGCAGGAGTTGCGTTCATTAGAAGCCGCCGAAGTAGAAGAATTCCTTGAAAAGGGCGCTCTGCATGCCAATGAAGGATGGTTTTGGCTGCACTTTGATACGATACATAGCTCGGCCCGGTCTTTGGTGGCTCATCTTCCAAGGCTTCCTGAAGATGTGTGTGGTATTCTGGCAGAAACAGAATATGGGATCGCATTAGAAGCGCAGGGCAATCTGGTTTGGGGGTCTTTGCCAGCATTTGATGATGCTTTGTCAGAGGAAGACCGGGAAATTAGGGCATGGCGTTTTGTTATGCGGCCTGATTTGTTGATAACAACACGTAGAAACCCTGTGCCTGTATTAGGAACTGTATATCGCTCGTTAAAACCGGATCAAACGCCAAGAACCCCGGCGGGGGTTATTGATCGTGCGCTAAGAGAGTTTACAGGAGTGGTTAGACGTCAGCTTGGGCAGCTCGATGATGAATTGGATCGGGCTGAGGATGTGTTGTTGTTAATTGAACGCCGTTCGGACTTAGGGCATCTGGGTGGTATTGTGGGCAAGGTTCGACGCCGAGTGACTGAGTTGCGGCGAGTGGTTATGCCGATAGACCGCGTCTTTCATGAGGAAGATCTGGACCTTCCTGTTTGGGCTGAGGATGAGCTTCGAGACCGTGCTGAGCGGCAAGTGCATGCAGCATTGGATGATTTGATCGCTCTTCAGGACCGCTCTCGTTCGCTCCAAGATGAATTATCATCTAATCAGGCAGAAGAAACGAATAGACGGCTTTATATCGTGTCTGTTGGAACAACATTGATGTTGCCAGCAACATTTGTAACTGGATTCTTCGGAATGAATACGGGGGGAATGTTTTTGGCAAATGGCCAGTGGGGTACGGTAGAAGCTGGTGTTGTGTGCTTTGTTTTTATGGCCGTAACATTCTTATTTATGAAGTTGGCCCAGCTTTTATAGAAAATTTGTAGACCTCCCCCATAAAAGGGGAGGTCTACAAATAGGACTTAGTTTACTTTTGGTTTGCGTGAGTTGGTTGCAGCAACACGTTTGCCCCATTCGACAAGGGCTTCTGTGCAATCTTCACGATCGAGTTTGCACTCAATCAATGTTGGCCCACGGGTGTTCTTTTTGGCTTTTTCAATAGCTTCTGCAAGCTCAGCGCCTGTTGTTGCTTTAAGGCCAAGACCATGTCCGCCGCCTTCGCCGCCAACGCCACCATTGAAGTTTTGAACAAGCCCGGCGTAATCCCAGTTTTGGATATAGTTGTAAGGCCCGTCATGGATTTTGATTTCGATGACGTAGCCGTAGTTGTTTACAAGGAAGATGATGACAGGCAGTTCATAACGAACCATCTGTGCAACTTCTTGTGCCGTAAGCTGGAATGAACCATCACCGACCATAACAACATGACGGCGCTCTGGAGCAGCAAGGGCGTTACCGACGATGGATGGCACGCTCCAACCGATATGACCCCACTGCATTTCGCTTTCAACTTTAGCGCCTTTTGGTAGGTTCATGCGTGCAGCATTGAACCAAGAGTCACCCGTTTCTGCGAAGAGCGTGGTTTTCTCATCAACCAGATCATTGATCTGACGTGTCATTTCGTCGTTGGTTAATGGAGCTGCTGGGTCAGCTTTTGGTAATGTAACTGGCTTATAGTTCTCTGTAAGAGATGCTGGTTTGCTTGGTGCACGTTCTGTAAGGGCTTTTACGAACTCTTTGAGGCGGAAGCCCTCGAACGTACGATCATTTACTGTTACGCGGTCAGGGTTAACCTCAAGAACATTGTTGCCTTGGATCAGGTTACGCCAGCCAACAGAAGAATAGTCGTTCCAAACGGGTGCAAGAGTAATAACACCATCAGCTTCTTCAACGAGCTTTTGAGCACCTGGGCTGCTGACTTCGCCCCAATATACTCCACGGAAGCCAGGGTGTGTCTCTGGGAAGAAGCTTTTTGACGCAGCCATGACTGTAACAGCGCAACCAAGCTTGTCAGCGAGCGCCACAGTTTCTTCTAAAGCTTCAGCAGCACGTAGCTTACTGCCGACTAGAATAACGACTTTATTGCGTTTTTCTAAAAAGCTCAGACTTTCTTTGAGAGCAGCGTTTAAGCTTTCTTGGTCTGGAATAGGGTGAGAAAGTAAAGAAGAAACTGGGCCCGGACGTGCGCAAGGAAGGTTCGCAACGTTACAAGCAATTTCTAGGTATGCAGGCTTTTTTTCGCGCAGTGCGGTACGAATAACGTGATCAATTTGCGCAGGGGCTGTTTCTGCTGAAACAATGCTTTCGGCTGCAACCGTGATCTGTTTTGCCATTTCCATTTGGTAGTTATAGTTTGTTGTACCAATGGTATGATGCAGAACATGGCCTGAGCCATAGTCGTTTGTATTCGGAGCGCCAGAAATTAAAATGACAGGAAGATTTTCTGCATAAGCTCCTCCGATGCCGTTCATTGCAGAAATAGCACCAACACTGAAGGTGATAATCGCTGCAGCTGCACCATTTTCACGAGCATAACCTTCTGCAGAAAAGCTACAGTTTAGTTCGTTGCAGCTATAAATCTGCTTTGTGCCGCCATGCTCTAGAAGTTGATCAAGGAGGATGAGGTTATAATCACCAGCAACAGCAAAATGGTGCTTCAGTCCAATTTGCGTTAGACGTTCGGCAAGATAATGTCCAACGGTAAAAGTCATATTTCAGTACCTCAGAGGCCATGTATTCGATAGAACCTGATAATGGTGTCACATTATGCGCAACACTAAAATGTTTCTAATCAAAAACAGGCAATTTCCGTTTTTAGACTGGTCTTAAAAGACCAGTGGGTAACGCGCTCTATGTGAAGGGTGTTGGGGGTGTTTGTCAAAGGCATAAAAGTAAAAAAAAGGATATGAGAATGAAAAAGGAAAAGATGAAAATCTACCTCTCTGATTAAGAGGAAAAAGAAGAGAAGTAGCTTTTTAAATGTTAATGAAAAATTGAGATATCACGCTAATGGGCGCGAAATGTTAAGTATCCAAGGTTCATGGCTCTGGTGTTTTAGAAATGTGATTTCTGTGCTGGAGCCAGCGGGTAGGGATCCTATTTTTTCTAAGGCCTCTAGGTTTTCATTAAGAGCAAAAGATGTTTCAGAAAGCTGCCCTATAAAACCGTCATGTATTTTCAATGTAGAAAGAACAGATTGGCTTGCTGAATCTACTATGGTTAAGGCGGACGGAACCAACAAGGAGCTTATGCCTCTTAGAAGGTTTTCGGACAGAGGTAAGAAATATTCCCATCCTGCGCAATTTGGTGAGTCTAAAGTGATTTCACGACTTTTTTCATGAGGAGAGCTGCTCATATATGTGTTGGTTTTTTCATTCTTGAAAAAAACCAAATTTTCTCCAGCATCGCCCATTGTTAAAAGAGGAAAAGCACGTGGCATGGAGATCTGTTTTTTAAATGTGACTTCTGTAGGTAATGTAAAGTCAGACGGAACAATAATGGATAATCCGGGATAAGAGCCAGGTTGGAATGGGTGTCGAGAGAAAAAGTCTCTTGCTAGATTGTGGTCTAAAACCCAACCATGCCAGTCCATAAACCATAAGCGCTTTGTTGTTGTATCTGTCATTGTTTTTCCACATCCACGCCAACCAGAGTGAAACATTTTTGAATGACACCTGGTAAAGCTGCTGTCTCTAAAGGTCGGAACGCACCAAAAACAGGATCGATCAAAGTGTTACTTCTTTCTGGTACGTTTGTCACATACACATCGATTAAAAGAGTAAAATGAGAAAATATATGTGTGATTTTTCCAGAAAACGTCCATGAGGAAAGGAAGGGAGCATTTTTTAAAGCTTCTGTCTGTTCCCACGTTTCTGTACGCCACTCTGTACCAGGCGGTTCATCCATACATGCAAGCAGACCTTTTGGAGGGCGCTGCCTTAATAAGAAAGTATCGTTTGCTCTTTGAGCAATAAAATAAACACCGTAGCGGATAGGTTTTGGCTTTTTTGCCGTTTTCTTGGGAAGGCTGGCCGCAATTCCTTGTTTGTGCCCTTGGCAGGAGGATTGCCATGGACACATCAGGCAAGATGGATTTTTCGGGGTGCAGATTGTTGCACCAAGGTCAAAGAGCGCTTGAGAGAAATCAGAGGGGTGTTTTCTGGCAGGATCAGAATTATTAAGCGAGGAAGCTTTTTCGGCAATATGAGAGCGTGATTGAGGAAGAGGGGCGGTAATAGCAAAAACCCGTGATGTAATGCGCTCAACGTTTCCATCAACAGGAACAACAGGAACACCAAAAGCAATCGAGGCGATAGCATTTGCCGTGTATTTCCCGATTCCGGGGAGCTTGATGAGTTCAGTTACAGAGGAAGGAAAACTCCCCAATTCGGAAACAACTTTTGCACACGCATGAAGGTTTCTGGCTCTGGCATAATAACCTAAACCTGCCCAAAGTTGGAGAATATCTTCAAGAGGCGCTGCGGCAAGTTCGTGTATGGAGGGATATTTTTTTAGAAAGCGTTTATAGTAAGCTTCAACAGTTTTGACCGTTGTCTGTTGGAGCATAATTTCGCTAAGCCACACATGGTAGGGATCAGGCTTTTCTCCCGGCAGGAAGCGCCAAGGGAGAGAGCGTCGGTGTTGATCATACCAATGGAGTAAATCAGAAGAACTGTGTGTCACCGGAGTTGATATGATGAAAGAAAAGAGGTTAAGCAAGGCTTCTTATCAAAACAAAGATAATTTCGTTGAGAAAACATGGATCCCCAAAAGGGGTGGAACAAAACAAATAGGGGTTTTCGTCTCTGAAATTACAGAGCCTGCTTTTAAAAGGAAATCCTCACTTTTTGTGAGAATGGCCATGGACTGGACTGATTTTGTGGGGGCACGATTGGCTCAGCAAACACAGCCTAAGCGTATTACGGGCACGACATTAACAATTGGATGCTCAGGTCCCGTTGCGATGGAATTGCAGCATATGGCACCGCAGATGATTGATCGGATTAATACGACAGCAGGTCTGGTAGGAGAGCGTGCGCTAACAAAGATAAAAATAGTTCAAGATATGAGCATAGTCGAAGAGACTAAACGGCTTAGACCTAAGCCAGCTCAAGTAGAAGTGACGCATATTGAAGATGAGGAGTTAAGGGCTGCGCTGGAGCGACTAGGAGGGCATATAAAAGTTAAAAAAAAGCGTTTTTAAGGAATATTTCCACGAGCATCTAGGATTCATTTTTCATTTATATGTTTTGATTAAAATGGACCGCAGCAGCGACTAAGTGTTTCACGTGAAACAAACGTCTTCGGGAAGCTGTATCAGAAAATGGAAATAGAATGCTTTTCAAAAAGAAAAATATTTTCATCGTTCTGGGGGTGCTTTGCCTTCAGAATAATCCTGTAGCAAAAGCTTTGCCGTATAATATGAAGTATGGGCTTCTCCCCAAGAGACAAGATATGGGGGAAGGGAACTCAACCAAAGATATGGATAAGACTTTATTGCAGGGTTTCATGTTTGATCAAATGATCAGGAACGATTGGGGGATGAGGATATTACTTCCTCCCACATGCGTGAGTGTGGATAATATGGTGATGGGGTGCAACACCACGTTAAAAACAACACTTCCGTTAGAAGATAAAAGCCACACCTCTCTCGATCGTTCCCCACCACTTTCGTATTAAATTAATCTACGACGAAATCAGATGCTTTGTATCCTTGTATGAAAAGATGCGCGCGGAGATCGGCAAAGTTTACTTGACGTGAGATAAGCTGTTTCACTTTTGGTTTGGCATGGAAAGCGATGCCTAAACCTGCATGCGAGAGCATAGGAATGTCGTTAGCGCCATCACCTGTTGTAAGAGCCGCTTTTAGCTGGACGCCTCGTTCTTGGGTAATTGTTTGGAGGTATGTTAATTTTGCATCTGGATCTAAAATAGGCCCGGCTAACTCTCCGGTTATTTTTCCATCTTTTATATCAAGAATATTACCATAATGTTCGTCAAATCCGCAGAGCTTTGCAACACGTTCTGTAAACCATGTAAAACCACCAGAAACTAACGCTGTACGAGCATTGTTTTTATGCATCGTACGGACAAGTTCCAGTGCTCCGTCAGTAAGCTTTGTGTCTTTCCAGACGCTCTCTAACACAGCAGAGGACTGGCCTTTAAGAAGAGAAACTCGTTTCTTTAAAGATGCGTCGAAATCAAGCTCCCCAGCCATGGAAGCGCGTGTAATTTCAGCCACTTTTTCGCCAAAGCCAAGAAGAGCCGCAATTTCGTCAAGTGTTTCGCTGGTTACAATTGTGCTGTCCATATCTGCAATGAGAACAGCTTTGCGACGGCCGCGTGTTTTGGTAAGAACAGCATCCACTTTGTAGGGAGCTAGAGCGGCTCGAATTGTTGTTTCAGTTGCTGCGCCGGGCGCTGGTGTTGGGCATGGAATATCAACAGCTTCTCCGTCTGATAAAATGACAGGTGCACTGCCTTTGACGAGAGACCGTGCAATATCAATAGCTTCAGAGGGGAGAGATCCTGACTTGCGGTTGATAATCAGGGTCAAAACAGAAGGGAGGGACATAAACTCTCGCAATGCTTCTGCACGTATGGCAGAATCTAAAAATGAATACTTCGAATGTAGCGGTGATTGTGGCTGGCCCAACGTGCTCAGGCAAGTCTGCTTTAGCAATTGATTTGGCAAAAAACTTTAATGGAACAGTGATAAATGCTGATTCCATGCAAGTTTATCAGGATCTTCGTATTTTAACAGCACGTCCGAGTGAAGAGGATGAAAGAGAAGTTCCGCATACATTATATGGTGTGCTGGATGCTTCCATTGCTGGAAGTGTTGCTTGGTGGAGGCAACAAGCCTTAACGGAAATGCAGCAGGCATGGAAGAATAACCGCATACCGATTTTGTGTGGTGGTACAGGGATGTATTTGCGTGCCTTAACAGATGGACTGGTAGAGGTGCCTGACCCGGGCGAGGACGCGCGGAATGAAGCGCGGTCTTTTGTAAAAATGCACGGTTCTGCCGCTCTTTATGATGATTTAATGCGCGTGGACCCAGAAACGGCTCAGCGCCTCACACAGAACGATTCTCAGCGTATTTCACGTGCTTGGGAGGTCTGGAAAGGAACCGGGAAGGGGTTGTCGTGGTGGCGTTCTCAACCAGGCATTCCCGCTGCTCCGTGTCGTTTTCTATCGATACAGTTGGACCCACCTCGTGAGGAGTTGAGAGAGGCGATTGATAAGCGATTTTCTCATATGCTTGCTCAAGGTGCACAGGCGGAGGTCCGTAAACTTTTAGAGAGAAATTTGCCTACCTCTTTACCGGTTATGCGTGCACATGGTGTGCCAGAGTTGATTGCGGCTGAAGAGGGGCGGATCTCGCTAGAGGAAGCTCAAAAAACGGCTGTTTTAATGAGTGGCCGGTATACTCGCAGGCAAGCGACGTGGTTTAGACATCACAAACTGGGGAAAGGGCAAGACGCTATGATTTCATTGCGTAGATATGTAGGTTTTGAGAAAGAATTGGAAAGCGAACATATAAAAATAAAAAATTTTATATCCCAACGAGTTGACGCATATCATATCTCTCTTTAAACCACATGATCCATACTTTTGGAGGATAAAGTGACTTCTTCTGCTGAAAGAGACGCAAAAATGAGCAAAGACGTGCTAACGGGCGCTGAGGTGCTTTTGCGTGTTCTTGATGAACTTGGTGTGGAAGTCATTTTTGGTTATCCAGGTGGTGCTGTCCTCCCTATTTATGATGCTTTGTTTAAGCAGGAACGAATACGCCATATCCTTGTTCGGCATGAGCAGGCCGCTGTGCATGCGGCAGAAGCTTATGCGCGCTCGACAGGGAAAACGGGTGTAGTTCTTGTGACATCAGGGCCGGGAGCAACCAATGCTGTTACCGGGTTGGTTGATGCATTGCTGGATTCGATTCCTGTCGTTTGTCTGGCAGGGCAAGTCCCAACGAAGCTGATTGGAAATGATGCTTTTCAGGAGGCTGATACAACGGGCATAACCCGTCCAGCCACAAAGCATAATTATCTTGTGCGTGATGCTGGGTCTTTGGCCCCCATCATTCGAGAAGCTTTTTATGTGGCGCAGTCAGGTCGTCCGGGGCCAGTTCTTGTTGATTTGCCGAAAGACATAACGGTTGGTTCAGCACCATTAACACCAGCTACAGCATCACGCTTAAAATCTTCTCGTTTTAAAGGCAAAGCCTCTTCCGAGGGGATTAAACGTACAATAGAGGCCATGAAATCCGCCAAAAAGCCTTTGTTTTATACAGGCGGTGGAATAATTAACTCAGGTCCTGAAGCATCCACGCTTTTGCGTACTCTTGCACGTAAGACTGGCTTCCCCGTGACATCAACTTTGATGGGGTTAGGGGCTTTTCCATCTCCCGACCCGCAGTTTCTGGGAATGCTAGGGATGCATGGCTCTGTGGAGGCCAATATGGCTACGCATGGGTGTGATTTATTGATCGCTTTAGGAACGCGGTTTGATGATCGCGTAACAGGGCGTGTCGATGCATTTTCTCCTGATTCTTTTAAGGTTCATGCAGACATAGATCCGAGTCAGATCGATAAGATCATTTCAGTGGATGTCCGTTTGGAAGGCGATGTTGGAGAGACACTTTCCGCCTTATTAGAGGCATGGGGGGACACCCCAGCACCAGACCTGACAATGTGGTGGAAGCAAATTGCGTCGTGGCGCAGTGTCGATGGGTTTGGGTTTACCCAAGACATGACGCCTTCGGCTGTTATTCGTCCGCAATACGCTATCAAGCGTCTGTATGAGTTGGTGCAGGAGCGTGGGCGCGATACGTTTGTTTCAACGGAAGTAGGGCAGCATCAGATGTGGGCCGCTCAGCACTTTCAGTTTGATAAGCCGAACCGGTGGCTGACTTCCGGTGGCTTAGGCACAATGGGGTATGGACTGCCTGCTGCCGTAGGGGCGCAGGTCGCTCATCCAGATGCTTTGGTGATTGATATTGCGGGTGAAGCCTCAACATTGATGAATATTCAAGAGTTGGGAACGATCGCGCAATATCGCTTGCCGGTGAAAGTTTTTATTCTGAATAACCACTATATGGGAATGGTGCGGCAGTGGCAGGAGTTGCTGCATGGATCGCGTTATTCTCAGTCCTATAGTGAGGCTTTGCCTGATTTTGTGAAATTGGCTGAAGCCTTCCATGGAACAGGCTTACGCGCAACGACTGTAGGTGAGCTGGATAACGTTATTCATGCGATGTTAGATCATGATGGGCCTGTGATCGCGGATATTTGTGTAGCCGAAAATGAAAATTGCTACCCTATGATTCCATCGGGTGCGGCTCATAATCAAATTCTGCTTGGCCCTGATCAGGATACGGCAGCAGCGGGTTTAACCGAAGAAGGGAAGATGTTGGTCTAATGTCAGAAACAATCCAACAATCAGTAATCTCAATTCTTATTGAGAACGAAAGCGGCGCTTTAGCACGTGTCGTTGGGCTGTTTTCTGGCCGTGGTTATAATATTGAAAGCTTAACGGTTGCTTTGATTGATGCACAACGTGGACTTTCAAGAATAACTATTCTGACATCTGGAACCCCTATGGTTATCCAGCAGATCAAGGCGCAGATTAAGCGTTTGATCCCCGTGCATGCTGTCTGTGGGTTAACCGAAGAGGGGCCTTATGTTGGGCGTGAGCTTGCCTTGGTGAAGATCGTCTCACACGGGGAAGATCGAACTGAAGGGTTGCGTATAGCAGAAGCTTTTAGAGCTCGCCCCATTGACATGACGGTAGAAAGCTTTGTCTTTGAGTTAACAGGATCACCAACCAAGATAGATGCCTTTATTGATTTAATGCGTCCTCTTGGCTTGGCCGAAGTTTCACGAACAGGTATTGCGGCCATTGGGCGTGGACCTAAAACTTTTTATATGAATGAGGAGCCTGTCTAATGCGGGTTTATTATGATCGCGATGCTGATTTAAACCTTATTAAAGGGAAGAAAGTTGCCATTATTGGGTATGGCAGCCAAGGCCATGCACACGCGAATAACTTAAAAGATAGTGGTGTTTCTGACATTGTTATTGGCCTGCGCCCAACATCCACTGCGGTAAAAAAAGCAGAAGCTGCCGGGTTTAAGGTTATGGAACCCGGTGAAGCAGCAGCTTGGGCTGATGTCGTCATGGTTCTAACGCCAGATGAAGGCCAAGGTGCCCTTTACAAAGACTCTTTGGAAAAGAACATGAAAGAAGGCGCTGCTTTGGCGTTTGCTCATGGACTTGCTATTCATTTCCGGATTATTGAAGCACGCCCTGACTTGGATGTGTTCTTGATTGCTCCAAAAGGCCCTGGCCACACAGTTCGTTCTGAATATCAGCGTGGTGGTGGGGTTCCATCGCTTGTTGCTGTTGCGCAGAATGCATCAGGTAAGGCGCTTGATATCGCTCTTTCATACGCTTCTGCCAATGGTGGTGGTCGCGCGGGTATTATTGAGACCACATTTAAAGAAGAAGTCGAGACCGATCTCTTTGGTGAGCAAGCTGTTCTGTGTGGTGGTACAGTTGAGTTGGTTCGTGCAGGCTTTGAGACACTGGTTGAAGCCGGTTATGCTCCAGAGATGGCTTATTTTGAGTGCTTGCACGAGTTAAAGTTGATTGTTGACCTTCTGTATGAAGGCGGCATCTCCAACATGAACTATTCGATTTCCAATACTGCTGAGTATGGGGAATACGTAACGGGGCCTCGTATTATTACGCCAGAAACAAAAGCTGAAATGAAGCGTGTTCTGACGGATATTCAGGATGGTACGTTTGTTCGTAACTTCATTCTGGAGAATCAGTCTGGTGGCGTTGGTTTCAAAGCTATCCGCGCACGCAATGATGCTCATCAGATTGAAAAAACAGGTGAGAAACTGCGTTCAATGATGCCTTGGATTGCCAAGGGTAAGTTGGTTGATAAAACACGCAACTAATGAGTTAATAAGGCTAAATTATTAGCAGAATCAGAAAAAAGCTCTGTTGGTAATTTAGCCTATACGGTGTCACATAACGTATTAGCCTGTAAGTTATGTGACATATTCAAGAAAATCGTAAAAAACTCTTGCATATATCGACCAAGGGTTTTATCAGTCGGCCTTCCTGGCCCAAGGGGGCGTTTTCGCCCAACAGGCTGTCTACTGGTTTGGGGGTACGTGATGAACGCACTTGCTCAACTGGGGATGGTATCGGGACTCCCGAGAGATATCCAGAACAGCGAAGTTCATTCTGTTGAGGATGAACGTAAAGATTATTTCATTGAACGTGATGGCGAGCGTTATGCTGGCAATCATTTGCTGATCGATTTTTGGGATGCCCAAAATCTTGATGATCCGCAGCGTATTGATGAAACACTTCGTGAATCTGCTCTAGCAGCAGGGGCTACTATTCTGCATAGCCACTTTCACCATTTCACACCAAATGGTGGAGTCTCTGGTGTGATCGTTTTGGCTGAAAGCCATATTTCTATTCATACGTGGCCTGAGCGTAATTTTGCAGCGGTTGACGTATTTATGTGTGGCGTGTGTGATCCTAACTTATCGATCCCAGTCATGCAGCGTTTATTTCAAGCCGGTCGCATAGAGGTTGATTCAATGCGTCGTGGTCGTGTGCAAAAGAGAGAAGCAGACGTAGCTTAAATCTTACTTGAATGAGGAGGCTTTCCCTCCTCATTTTTTCTTTAAAATTCGATAAAGGAATTAATGACCATGGCTGAAACATGGCTAAACGAGACTTTGTACCCAAATTGGGGACAGCGTTTTCTCGTTACGCGTGAACTCGCACGTGTAAAGTCAGACTTTCAAGATGTTGTTGTTTTTGAAAGTTCTAGTCATGGTCGGGTTCTCGTTTTGGATGGCGTTATCCAGATAACAGAACGAGATGAATTCGTTTATCAGGAAATGTTAACGCATGTTCCTATGCTTGCTCATCCCCATGCGAAGCGTGTTCTGATTATTGGCGCAGGGGATGGTGGTGTTTTGCGGCGTGTTTTACAGCATGACACCGTAGAAAAAGCCGTCATGGTTGAGATTGACGGTGCTGTTATTGAGCTTTCCAAGAAGCATCTCCCTAATATTGCGGGAGATGCATGGAATGACCCTCGTGCAGAGGTCATTGTTGGTGATGGAATAGATTACGTCGCCAAGGCAAAAGACGCATCGTTTGATGTGATTATCGTTGATAGTACGGACCCAATCGGAGTGGGTGAAGTATTATTTACGGATGAGTTTTATCGTGATTGTGCACGGATTCTGTCAGATGAAGGGATTATCGTTAATCAGTGCGGTGTGCCCTTTATGCAAGCTGATGAATTACGTGAGACAAGTTTGCGTAGAGCAAAGTTTTTCCCACACGTAACAGCTTATGTCGCGGCGGTTCCAACGTATGTTGGTGGCTTTATGACATTGGGTATGGCGTCTAAAGGACAATCTCCTAACGTTCAAACCGTTGAACAAATTCGTGAGCGTGCTGAAAAAGCCAAAATTATTGGAACAACACGGTATTGGACACCAGAGATTCACGTTGGATCTTTTAACCTGCCACCTTATATCAATGAGCAGCTTCCTAGGAAATGACTTTAATAAACCTCTTCCTCTTGAGCAGAGGAAGAGGTTTAGTCGATTCGTTTCAATTAAAGAATTTCTTTTGTAAGAGTACGAACATTTTTTTCAATGACATTATAGTCTTTTAATGCCTGCGCAAACTTCTCAAAATGGGGCATTTTTAAATGAAGATCAAAAGCCTCTTGGTTTTCATAGGACTCAATTAAAATAATAAGATTGGGGTCACTTGTAAGAGAGTTTACTTCAAATGAATAACACCCCGGTTCATCTTGAACTGAACGTTCTTTATCGTAAGCGCATACTTTAAGGAAAGCGGCTCTATATTTCGTTTCGACATAAAATTCAGCGATAACGATAAATGTTCCAGACATAAAATATATTCCTAAATTGATTGCCCTTCCAAGATCAAAAGAAGGGGCCTTATTTTATTCAGGTGACATGATGGCAGGAATTGCATTAAGCTGACAAATGTTAAAAATCGATGACGGGAGAGACCATTCTTCGAGAGTGGCGCCGAAGGAGCAACCGCCCCGGAAACTCTCAGGCAGAAGGACCGAATCGAGTGTAAATTCTGGAGAGAGGCACATGAAAGTGTGTCCGCCGATGGGATAATGATCTCAGGCAAAAGGACAGGAGGGGTGACGTTTCTTTACCAAAAGCGGCGTCTGCCTTTTTGTACTTAGGGCTGGATCTACCCTCTTATGAATACTCCTTTGATGCGCACGCCTTTATATGATCTTCACCTTCAGCACGGCGCTAAAATGGTCCCTTTTGCTGAATATGAAATGCCGCTGCAGTATACAGCCGGGGTAATGGCTGAGCATCTTCACACGCGGTCAAAAGCTGGTTTATTTGACGTGTCCCATATGGGGCAAATTAAAATTTCTCCCAAAAGCGGACATATAAAAGATGCTGCTTTGGCGCTGGAGCAATTAATTCCCATTGATATTGTTAATTTACCGGAAGGTAAGCAGCGTTATGGATTTTTAACAAACGATATTGGCGGAATTTTAGATGATATAATGCTTGCTCATTTCGGTGAGTATTTTCTGCTTGTTGTAAATGCGGCGACTAAAAAGCAAGACTTAATTCAATTAGAGTCAAAAATTTTTGACCAATGCATCATTACCCCACTGTTTGATCGTGCATTGTTGGCGTTGCAAGGTCCTTTGTCGGAAGAAATTATAAAGTCTTTTTGTCCCAGTGCTCAAAAAATGCGCTTCATGGATGTGTTGGAAACTCATTTTATGAAGATACCAATTACCTTGTCCCGCTCTGGATATACAGGAGAAGATGGATATGAGATTGGTTGTTCTTCAGAAGATGCCGTAGAGGTTGCTCAATCTCTCCTCGCCGTTGCAGATGTGTTGCCGGTAGGCTTAGGGGCGCGTGATTCGTTGCGTTTAGAGGCCGGGTTGTGTCTCTATGGCAATGATATTGATACCGAAACAACTCCAGTGGAAGCTTCCTTGAGTTGGGCAATTCAAAAGACACGTCGAGAGGGTGGAGAAAGAGCTGGCAATTATCCGGGCGCACCTATTATCGCTCAACAGTTGCAAAAAGGCGTCTTAAAGAAGCGTGTAGGCTTACTTCCAGAAGGCAAGGCGCCTATTCGCTCAGGTGCACTACTCTATGCCGATATAAACGGCTCTCAATGTGTTGGGAAGGTGACGTCTGGAGCGTTCGGCCCCACTCTGAAAGCTCCTGTAGCAATGGGATATGTTGCAACGGAATACTCTGCGGAAGGAGCATTGCTGTACGCTGAATTACGCGGAAGATTTGTTCCGGTTAAGGTACAAAAAATGCCTTTTGTCCCTGCGGCCTTTAAACGATAAAAGAAAAGGAAATAAATTATGACACTCTATTATACATCATCTCATGAATGGATCCGTCATGAAGAGGGGCAGGATGCTGTTGTCGGTATTACAGCTCACGCCTCGGAGGAGTTAGGAGAGCTTGTTTTTGTAGAGGCAAAAGAAGACGGAACAGAACTTGCCGCTGGGGATGTTGCCGCTGTTGTAGAGTCTGTCAAAGCAGCGTCTGATATTTATGCCCCTGTATCTGGAACAATTGTTGAGTTTAATACGAAACTTTCAGAAGACCCGACATTGATTGGTAGTGCTCCAGAGGGAGAGGGGTGGATTTTTAAAATCAAGCTCTCCAAGCCTGAAGAGTTAAAAAGCCTGTTGAGCTTGGAACAATATAAAGCACTTTAAAAAATATGAGGCTATCCCTCGGAGAGGGAGCCTCTTCATACTGCACTTATTCAGAGCGAGAATATTCCTGTGACAAACTTATGGCCCGAAGTAAATGAGCGTTTCAGTTCTCGTCATGTAGGTCCTCGGACCTCTGAAATTGCAGAGATGCTGTCTGTTGTGGGTGCAAGCAGTTTAGATGATCTAATAGATCGAACCATACCCAGAACTATTCTAGATAAAAATGATTATGGTATTGGCGCGCCTTTAACAGAGCAGGAAGCCTTGGCGCGGCTAAAAAAAATTGCTTCTCGCAATCAGGTTTTCACCTCCATGATAGGGCAAGGATATTACGATACGATCCTGCCGACTGTCATTCAACGTAATATCCTTGAAAATCCGGCATGGTATACCGCGTATACGCCTTACCAGCCTGAAATCAGTCAAGGCCGACTGGAAGCTTTGTTGAACTTTCAAACCCTTGTGTCTGATTTAACGGGGTTAGACATTGCGAATGCCTCTTTATTAGATGAAGGAACAGCCTGCGCAGAAGCCATGGCTTTGGCAAAGCGAGTAGGCAAGTCAAAATCCAATATATTTTTTGTGGATCAGGATACTCACCCACAAACTATATCTGTGTTAAAAACACGAGCAGAGCCTTTGGGATGGGATATCAAGGTTGGCGACCCTAAGAGTGATCTTTTAGAAGAAGATGTTTTTGGTGTTTTGCTGTCTTACCCTGGATCATCAGGTAAGGTTTGGGATCCTAAAGAACTTATAGAAAAATTACATACCAAGAATGTAATTGTAACGCTGACATGTGACCCCCTCGCTCTTGTTTTGCTCGATAGCCCTGGGAATTTAGGGGCTGATATAGCGGTAGGGTCAATGCAGCGTTATGGAGTTCCAATGGGAGCTGGCGGCCCGCATGCTGCTTTCATGGCCACGCGTGAAGTTTATAAACGTAGTATTCCCGGCCGGCTAGTTGGTATTTCCCGTGATCGGAGTGGGAAACAAGCTTACAGATTGGCGCTTCAAACCCGGGAACAGCATATTCGTCGTGAAAAAGCGACATCGAATATTTGTACAGCACAGGTTTTGCTTGCCATTATTGCATCCATGTACGCTGTATATCATGGCCCACAGGGGCTGAGAGCAATTGCTCAACGCGTCAATCGGTTGAGTTCTATTTTGGCCGCGGGCTTGAGAGATTTGGGTTTCCAAATTGGCTCGGATAACTTTTTTGATACGATTACGATCAATGCAGGTTCGTTAGCCCAGCAGATCAAGAAGAAGACCTTAGAGGCAAAAATAAATATCCGTGAATTAGAGCATGGATATTTTGCGATTTCCTGTGACGAAACAACAGAGCCAGAGACTATTCGTACGTTGTGGCGTTGTTTTGGTGCTACGGAAGAACAGATCAAAAAATTTGAACAGAGTTTATCTATCGTGGAGAGCTTGCCTTCTGATTTGCTTCGAAAAGGTGATTTTTTAAATCACTCTGTTTTTCACGAGCATCATTCAGAAACGGATCTTTTGCGTTATATGCGTGCGTTGTCCGATAAGGATTTGGCTCTTGATCGGACGATGATCCCACTTGGATCGTGCACCATGAAGTTGAATGCTACGACGGAAATGATGCCAATTACATGGCCTGAGTTCGGTCGTATCCATCCGTTTGCCCCAGAAGAACAAAAAGAGGGTTATTCAGAGCTTTTTGCGTATCTTGAAGACGCATTGTGTAAAATTTCAGGGTATGATGCTGTCTCCCTTCAGCCAAATTCAGGTGCTCAAGGTGAGTTTGCAGGGCTTATCGCTATTCGTGAATATTATGCTGCGAAGGGTGATGTGCAGCGCGATGTCTGTTTAATTCCTGCATCTGCTCATGGAACAAACCCTGCATCTGCGCATATGGCAGGGATGCGTGTTGTCGTTGTTGCATGTGATGATAATGGGAATGTGGATGTGGCGGATTTGAGAGAAAAAATCTCTCAGAATGAAGGCCGGATAGCCGCCATTATGATTACCTACCCTTCGACACATGGCGTTTTTGAAGAACGTATTGTTGAGATTTGTGACCTTGTTCATGAAGCTGGAGGGCAGGTTTACCTCGATGGTGCGAATTTGAATGCACAAGTCGGTTTTGCTCGGCCAGGACAGTATGGGGCAGACGTTTCACATTTCAATCTGCACAAAACTTTTTGTATTCCACACGGCGGTGGTGGCCCAGGAATGGGACCAATAGGTGTTCGGCAGCATTTAGCGCCTTATTTACCACGTGAGGGGGGGGGTACTATTTCGTCAGCTCCTTATGGTTCAGCTTCTATTTTGCCGATATCGGTAGCTTATATAATGATGATGGGCGATGAGGGGCTGCGTCAGGCAACAGCCGTTGCTGTTTTAAATGCGAATTATATCGCCGCTCGTTTAGACGGAGCGTACTCTGTTCTTTATCGGGGAGAGAACGGGTTTACAGCGCATGAATGCATTATTGATTTACGGCCTTTGAAAGATAAAGCAGGAGTATCCGTCGATGATATTGCAAAGCGTTTGATAGACCATGGATTTCATGCACCGACCGTCAGTTTTCCTGTTGCTGGAACATTTATGATTGAACCAACGGAATCCGAGGGTAAAAAAGAACTCGATCGTTTTTGTGAAGCTATGATTTCTATTCGTCATGAAATAACAGAAATTGAAAAAGGCGAAATGGCGCTAGATGAAAGTCCATTACATTTTGCACCACATACGATAGCGGATATAGCTGGTGAATGGGCGCGCGCTTATCCCCGTGAAAAAGGTGCTTTTCCACAAGGTGTTGAAGTCATTAAATATTGGCCTCCTGTTGGACGGCTTGATAATGCGTGGGGGGATAGAAATTTAATCTGTTCTTGCCCAGATATATCGCAATATATGGAAGAGTAAGGTTTAATAATCGCAGGATAAAAGGAGAAATGGGTATGAACGATTCAATTATAATAAAGGTTGACGGGATGTCCTGCACAGGATGCTCAAACAAGTTACAAGACGCTTTGAGTAAAGTCGTAGGGGTATCTCAAGCAAGTGTAACGTTAGAGGACGGCTTGGCGCGCATCCACTATGATCCTCAAACTGTTTCGGTTAAACAGCTTAAAGAAACTGTTGAAGATGTGGGGTTTGATGTTGTTGCTTGAGTGAGTGCAACTACGCACTCATCTTTGATAGTGAGGAAGACCGAGCCCTTTCCATAGTGCAAGGGCGCGCAACCCAAAGCCTGCTAGAACAGCGATTGCGGTGGCAACATAAATATTGCAGCCAAGTTCATATAATAAAGCATAACTTCCCGAAGAAAGCGCAACAGCTGTTACATAGAGCTCCGGGCGAACAACAATTGAGGGAACACCCGCAAGCATGTCACGGAATATACCTCCCATGCATGTACTGACAATTCCCATAATAATAGAAGGCAATAAAGGAACGCCATATGCGATAGCTTTTGCTGTTCCAAAAACGCTGTAGGCGGCAATTCCTAAACCATCGAACCAATCGATGGCTTTTGCTGGCCATATTCGGCTTGGTGTGAACCAAATAATAAGACCACAAACAACACAAACGGCAAGGGGGGTTGAGTTATGCATCCAGATAACGGGTGCACCGATAAGCAGATCTCGGACTGTGCCGCCGCCTACACCTGTAATTGCTGCGAAAAAAATAAAAGTAACGATGTTAAGATTTTCACGCGCGGCCGCAAGTGCGCCAGAAATAGCAAAAACAGCTGTCCCCGCTATATCAAGTAAGGGGAGTAAAGAATGAGAGAGAGAAGAGGAAAACATAACATTTCGCTAGTTAGCGCAACGCGACAGAAAAGGGAAATGTTATAACGTGTTTGAGAAGCAGTTGGTTTTGTGCCCAGCTATAAAAGCTGAGCACAAAATTCAAGGTTAAACAGAGTAGTACATTTCGAACTCAACCGGGTGAGGTGTGTGCTCGAATTTGTAAACTTCTGGCCATTTAATCGCGATGTAGCTTTCGATTTGATCTTTTGTGAAAACACCACCTTCAAGAAGGAAGGCATGATCCGCTTCGAGAGCTTCGAGAGCTTCGCGCAGAGAACCGCAAACAGTAGGAATTTGTGCGAGTTCATCTTTAGGAAGTTCGTATAGATCCTTGTCCATAGCATCGCCCGGATGGATCTTGTTACGAATACCATCAAGCCCTGCCATTAGCATTGCGGAGAATGCGAGATATGGATTGGCTGTAGGATCAGGGAAGCGAACTTCAACACGCTTTGCTTTAGGGCTTGTCGCATGAGGAATACGACACGAAGCAGAGCGGTTCGCTGCTGAGTAAGCCAGAAGCACAGGAGCTTCAAAGCCTGGGATTAAACGTTTGTAGGAGTTGGTGGAAGGGTTTGTGAAAGCGTTAAGGGCCTTCGCATGTTTAATGATTCCACCAATGTAGTAGAGCGCTTCTTCTGAAAGGCCTACATATTTGTCGCCTGCAAAAGCTGGTTTACCATCTCTCCAAATGGATTGATGCACATGCATGCCCGAACCGTTATCGCCCGAGATTGGTTTTGGCATAAATGTTGCTGTTTTGCCGTAGGAGTGAGCAACGTTGTGAACGCAATATTTGTAGATCTGCATGAAGTCAGCAGATTTCACGAGTGTTGCAAACTTCGTACCAAGTTCGTGCTGGGATTGAGCAACTTCATGGTGGTGCTTTTCAATAGGAAGCCCCATTTCGCCCATGGTTGAGAGCATTTCAGCGCGAAGGTCATTTTCGCTATCCACTGGTGGAACAGGGAAATATCCCCCTTTGATCGTAGGGCGGTGTCCCATATTCCCTTCTGGGAACTCTTTCATGGAAGAGCCAGGGCCTTCAATGCTATCGAGCTGGTAAAGACCGTAGTTTTGGCCTGTGCCAAAGCGTACATTATCAAAGATGAAGAATTCAGCTTCTGGACCAAAGAAAGCTGTGTCACCAAAACCAGCTTCTTTTAAATAAGCTTCTGCAAGTTTTGCTGTAGAGCGTGGGTCACGGTTATAAAAATGACCTGTTTTTGGATCTACAATGTCACAAATAAGGATAAGCTGTGGCTTTGCAGAGAAGGGATCCATAACAGCTGTTTCTGGATCAGGAAGAAGAACCATGTCTGATTCATTAATGGCTTTCCAACCTTGGATTGAAGAGCCATCAAACATGAAGCCTTCAACGAAGGTATCATCTTCGATTGTGGAAACAGTTTGTGTGGTATGGTGCCACTTGCCTTTGGGATCTGTGAAGCGAAGATCGACAAATTCAGCTGCATGTTCCTGAATCATTTCGAAAACGCGTGCTACCGCTTCAGGATTAGGAGTATGAGGTTTACCTACAATAGGATTTTGTTTTGTTTTAGACTTTGAGGAAGAGGAAGTAGAAGATTTTTTTGCCATCGATCTGTCGCCTTGCATCTTGTAAACGGCTACAAAACGATTACGGGACAATTGCCTCTCTGTCGAGTATGAAGGTTGAGATATTTTATGGGATTTTTCTCGTCTAACGCATTGAATTATTGGGATTGCTACTAAATCAGGTTATTTTTTAAACCTGAAAAAAAATATAAACTTTTCGTATAGTTGTTAGTTAACGGCCATTTTTTGCAAAAAAAATCTTTGTCGGGGTAGGTAAGAGATATAAGACGGAGTATCTTACATTAAGGGCGTCATGGATCGAACCGAATCTGGAACGTTTCGAATTGTGATATAATAGAGGTCATGAATACGGTACGAGGTATTATATTTATATGAAGCATTTTAATTCATATCTTACAGAATTACCGACAACAATTTTTACATTAATGTCACAGCTGGCCGTTAAACATCAGGCCATCAATTTAGGGCAAGGCTTTCCAGACACAGAAGGTCCGTCTGATATTATTGATGTTGCTGCCGAAGCTTTAAAAGATCACAAAAATCAATACGCCCCCTTGGTCGGCCTTCCGGAGTTACGAGAGGCGATAGCGCGTTCAAATCAACGGTTTTACGGATTGGAGATTGATCCGCTGACGGAAGTTATGGTCACATCGGGGGCGACAGAAGCACTGGCGGCCTGCTTTATGGCTTTGATCGAGCCGGGTGATGAAGTGGTTCTTATTGAACCTTTATATGATACATATTTACCAATGCTGAAGATGGTCGGGGCTATTCCGAAATGTGTTCGGTTAAATCCTCCAGATTGGAAACTGTCTGAGGAAGAGTTGCGCAAGGCTTTTAGTTCCAAAACAAAAGCCATGATTTTAAACTCTCCAATGAACCCATCCGGGAAGGTTTTTTCTTACGAAGAGTTGGAGGTGATCTCAAGGCTGGTCCGTGAGTATGATGCCTTTGTGGTGTGTGACGAGGTTTATGAGCACCTTACGTTCCACGTGAAACATATTCCCTTAATGACGCTTCCTGAAATGCGTGACAGGTGCGTGAGGATTGGGAGTGCAGGGAAAAGCTTTTCCTTAACGGGATGGAAAGTTGGTTATATTACAGCATCTTCTGCATTGATTTCAGTTATTGCTAAAGCCCATCAGGTCTTGGTTTTTTCAACCGCCCCGAACTTGCAGCGTGCTGTAGCATATGCTCTGAATAAAGATGATGCGTATTATCAAGACCTCTCAACGGAGCTTGAAAAACGGCGTGATTTTTTAAGGAATGGCCTTCATCGTTTGGGTTTCCAAACCTTGCCTTCTGATGGAAGTTACTTTCTGGTGGCAGACATTTCGGCGCACGCAGGCCAGAAGTCGGACGTAGAGTTTGCGCAATGGCTTGTTGAGCATGCGGGTGTAGCTGTCATTCCAGTGTCTGCTTTCTATGATGCACATGAGCGGCAGCCGCCACAAAATATGATCCGGTTTGCATTCTGCAAAAAAATGGAAGTGTTAGAAAAAGCCCTAAAACAAATGGAAAAAGCTTTGATGTGATTGCGCCCTTTTATTTTAATAAAGTAAGATTATCTTAGAAAGACTTAAACATTATAGCCCCCGGAGAAGAAAAGACATGGTTACAGCGATAGATACGCTCGGGGCTTTGGCAACGACAGACGCGTTGTTTTTTGAGCGTCCTGATTCTCATTTGACACGGGATGATGCCGAAAAACTGGTGACTGAGGCGCTGACAGGGGTCGATGATGGGGAGTTGTTTTTAGAATATCGTGAGAATGAAGGCATCGCCCTTGATGACGGAACCATTCGTTCTGCAAATTTCACAACATCATCTGGGTTTGGTTTGCGGGCAGTTTTAGGCGCTGAAACAGCTTTTGCTCATTCTGATGATATGAGTAAGGCTGCTTTGCAAAGAGCCGTTAAAACGGTGAGCGCAGTAAGACAGGGGCGAAGTGGGGTTATGTCGCCTGCGCCAAACCCCACAAACCGGCAATTATATGCTGATACACGCCCTCTTGAGGGAAGTGATTTTGCTCAACGTGCCGCTGTTTTGAGTGAAATTGATGCCTATGCGCGAGGAAAAGATCAGCGTGTCGTACAGGTGAGTGCAAGTATTTCATCTGAGTGGCAGGCCGTTCAAATTATGCGCCGGGCAGACTCTGGGGATCGTATTGCTGATTTGCGTCCATTGGTCCGGTTGAATGTTTCGGTTGTTGTGGAGAAGAATGGCCGGCGTGAAAGTGGGAGTTATGGCCAAGGCGGTCGTTATGCGTTGGATCGTTTGTTAACTCCAGATGTGTGGAAATCTGCTGTCGACGAATCATTAAGACAGGCTTTGCTAAACCTTGAAGCTGCCCCTGCACCGGCTGGAGAAATGGATGTTGTGCTTGGTGCTGGCTGGCCTGGTATTCTCTTGCATGAAGCTGTGGGCCACGGTTTGGAAGGGGACTTTAACCGAAAGGGAACGTCCTCCTTTACTGGAATGGTCGGAAAGAGAGTGGCCTCTCCGGGTGTGACGGTTATTGATGACGGAACGCTGCCAGAAAGACGTGGCTCCCTCAGTGTGGATGATGAAGGTACACCTACGGGCCGAACTGTTTTGATTGAAGATGGCATTCTACAAGGATACTTGCAGGATCGGCAAAATGCTCGATTAATGAACGTCGCCCCAACAGGGAATGGTCGACGGGAATCATATCAACATACTCCCATGCCACGTATGACGAATACCTTAATGTTAGAAGGGCAGCATACAACAGAAGAAATGATCCGTTCGACGAAGCGTGGATTGTTCGCCGTTAATTTCGGTGGCGGACAAGTTGATATTACATCTGGAAAGTTTGTTTTTGCTGCGTCTGAAGCATACTTAATTGAGGACGGAAAAGTGACGCGCCCCGTGAAAGGCGCAACTTTGATCGGAAATGGTTCTGATGCGATGAATCAGATATCCATGATTGGAACTAATGTTGAGCTTGATCCAGGGATAGGAACATGTGGCAAAGCTGGCCAAGGAGTTCCTGTTGGCGTCGGGCAACCGACACTAAAGCTATCAAGCTTAACGGTAGGGGGAACAGCTTAGTGCTGTTTCTCTGATTTTTGTTTTTAAAGTTATAAAATAAATTTATTAATATTATGGTTAACTCTTGTTAATGAGGGAAAATTACGTAATAGTAATATTGATCGCAATATTCCACTCAACAACAATGGTGTAAGACGATTAGCACATTATTTTCCCTTTCCTTTAGTCGCAGAGTTGCTCCTTTAGTAGGGGGCATTGGGCTTGCATGGGCTGCTTTTTCCTCTGCAAATGCTGCAACGCAACATGTGCCAACTGTGTGGTACACAGGATCGCTTTATGCTCCGTCGCCTGCTTATCCACAAGGTTCATTATCTCTAGAGCCATATGTTCAGGTGACTGACCCATGGCAGCGCTTTGATTCTAAAGGGAGAATAAGCCCTGCGCCAGGTCAGAAAACGTTAGTTCAATATTCTGTTGTTAAGTATGGGATAACAGATAGATTAGCACTTAATTCTCTGCCAACGTTGACTAAAAGCTGGGGACATGGACAACAGGCAACGGGAGATCAATTTAATGATTTACCGTTGGAGTTGCAGTATAATTTAATAAAAGCCAACCCAACACATTATAAACCGTCGTTTACAGTTTACTTAGGCTTTATCGCTCCAACAGGTGCGTATAGAGGTTTAGCTAAACCACAAAGTGGTGTCGGAACAGGCGCATGGTTTATGCGGTTTGGTTTACAGAGCCAGTCTCTTTATAATGTATTCGGCCATGGTGCTCGTTTGCGTGTTTGGGTTCAGGAACGTCAACCTGTTTCGTCCCCACATCTGCATGATATTACGAGCTATGGTACGACGACGGGCTTTGAAGGAACAGCTCATCCAGGTGCTTTCGGAAATGAAGGATTCTCTTTGGAGTTTGGATTCACAAAACGTTTAGTTGCAGCTTTAGATCTATATGGAACTTGGTCTGGATCGAACCGCGTTGATGGGGTCTATGCTAAAACCAATAGTCGAATTTCGACGCATTCAGGTTGGTCGACATCCTATAACATTGGTCCAGCCTTAGAATATAGCTGGACTCCTAATATGGGCATATTGTCAGGTATTATTATTCCTTTTAGTGGACATAATACTTCAAGGAGTTTGATGCCGCAGGTTGCTTTGAACTTGTTTTTCTAAAAGAGTTTTACCTTAAGAGGATATAACGATGGCTCATAACTACGCCAAGCCTCTGACAGAACAGGTTCGGATAGAAAGAGTATTAAGTCGTATCCCTCAAGACTGGGGAATTCGTGTTGAGCGAGTTCCTTCCCAAGGATGGAAAGCTTATCTTCACCCTCCTGAGTATGATGAGCAGGAGGGGATGTTTTTTGAGACTTTAGCCGAAGCTCTTGAAGATATCTGGCGGAAAATGCGTCGTTAAAGATGCTTGGACTTTACCCTAATAGAGCTAGAAAAAAATGCTCTAAAATGGGAATGATTACAAACTGAATCAGAAGCACTAAAACCATAGGCGAAAAATCCATCCCTCCCATATTGGGAAGGATGTTGCGAATGGGTGTGAGAACGGGCTCTATGATGGAGGCTAATGCATTATAGAGAGCATAAAAAAATCGATTGTTCGGGTTTAAAACACGGAAACCAAGGAGCATTGAAAGAATGCAATATCCGAACAAAATCCAAATAAAAACTTGAATAAGCATCATCAGAATTTTGAAAATCTCGACAAGTGTGCCCGGATTAGTCATTCTAAAAAGCCTATTGAAAGTTTGGTATTATTAACGTTGCCTTATACTCGTTCAGAAAGCTATTTGAAATAGAAGAATGTAAGATCGAGATGGTGGCCGTTTGAATAATTTACCCCTTTAATCGATCCATAAGTGGTTTTGGTTAAATTAGATTTTTCCATATATGCGTTGAATTTTGATATGTCTTTTTTGTCAATTAAAAGCAAACTGCATTTTGGGTTTTGTTGAATATAATGGGCAGAATCTTCGATATTGAGAAGTTTGGTCTTTTCGCCAGCGAGGAAAACAAGGCTTGGTTCAGAGTATGATGGAGAGACGAGTATGCTTTCTGGGCATGGCTTGATGGTTTCAAATGCTTGGGCCACTCTTGGCGATAAATTGACGGCTTCAAGATGAGGAATAACCCCTAAAAACAAGCCTGCTTGCGCAATGATAGCTGTTCCAATAGCACAGAACGCTGCTTGTAAATGCTTCTTCCGATAAATGAGAAGAATAGCCCCAATCATAAGAGGCGTTGCCCCGATGACCGCGAGGCCCTCTGTTAGCGAAAAACTATGCTCAAATGTGTAAAGAAGTATAGAGCCGGCAAAACAGAAGGATAAACCAAGACTAATCCAGATCAGACCATACAGAGAGAATAAAAACTTTGCCCAACGTGGGAGGGGCATTTGCTTCCATACTGTAAGGGATGCCGCGGTTAATATGGCAATAGCAGGATAAGTGGGGAGTACATAATGAGGGAGTTTTGTGGCGATGGCTTCAAAAACGAGCCAATGAGGAATAATCCAGCTGATAAGAAATTTAACACTCGTGAGATTACGATTCTTCCAGATTTTAGGAAGAGCTAAGGCGGTAAAAAAAGACCCCGGCCAAAAGGCCAAAGCAAATACGGCTAAATGAAACCCCGGAGGCAGGCCATGTGCCTCTTGTCCATGGGCCACTTTTCCTAAAAAGTTTCGACCAATAGATTTGGAGAAGAAATCACCGTGGCTTACAATTTCGATTGCGATACACCATGGCAAAACGATTGCAAACATAACGAGCCAGCCCCATTGAGGGCGAAACCCTTTGAGCCAGCGATAATTTTTTTCAAGAAAAGATAAGCATATAGGTGTTGCGAGCCCTGGGATTAAAACGACCGGGCCTTTTAGCATGAGGCCTAATCCCATCGTCACCCAGTAACCGATAGCGATAGGTAATGGGGTAGGAGTATTTCTTTTTTCTGATTTAAAGGTGAGGAAAATTAAGATTTCTGTCGATAAAATATCAAGAAGCAAAACAGTATCGATAGTTGCCATGTGACTTTCGGCAACAAATAACGTTGATGTCATTAACAGACCTGCTGCGAGCAGTCCTGTTATGCCATCGAAAAGCAGACATCCCAGCCAAGCTGTTAGAGGAATGATAAGCGCTGCTGCAATAAGGCTTGGAATACGATAAGGCCATGTTTGTCGCAGGACTTGAGGTCCCAAAATATGCTGAGAAATTTTTGTAGAAGCGACCTCTAGCCAGTAGATTCCTGCTGGTTGGAGATATCGAGGCTTATCCTGAAAACGAACGTCAATGTAATTACCTGACGTTATCATTTGCTCTGAGGCTTCCATATATCGTGGTTCATCACGATCAAGGGGAGGCAAAGTTGTGCGCCCAGCAAGAGCTAATAGGAAAGCAACAATTCCAAGAAGAGCATAGTGCCGGAATGTTAGTTTCATTAAGAAGCTCCGCCCCGAGTGAAGAAGAACATCGGAGAATTTAAGGTTTTTCTTTAGTGTTTTTTTATTGTCTTAGGGAGTTTGGTACGGTTTTGAAGCCACATTACTCCCAGAAGATCACGGATACCGACCAAAGCACGGTTAAAGTTTGTATATTTGGAGGAGCCATGTAAGCGCGCACGATGCTTGACTTCATGACAAATTAAAGTTGCACCATAGTGCCCTAATAAGGCCGGTAAAAAACGATGTACGCCTTCAAATTGAGGGATCTGTAGAAAAAGCTCTCGTGGAAAAAGCTTTAAAGGCGCACCTGTATCTGGGCAGCCGTCCTGAAGAAGTTTTTGACGAAGACCGTTGGCAAAACGTGTGGCGAAACGTCTTGATAAACGGTCACTTCGCTTTTTACGAACCCCGACAACCAAGGGGTGTGTAAAGTTGGACTGGCTTGCAAGCTTAAACATAGTAACGATTGCCGAAGGGTCATCTTGCCCGTCTCCGTCAATCGTTGCAATCCAATCACCAGAAGCAGCCGTAATACCTGTTCGAAGTGAGGCCGATTTACCTAATCGGGAAGGGTGACTGATAATCTTTAGGTTGGGAATAAAGTTTTCGCGAACGTAAAGCAGTTTGTTGATAGTGTCGTCTGTGCTGCCGTCATTAACGGCTATAATCTCTGTATGATCTGGTAAAGAAGGAAGAACGTTTTGGATTTCTCGAAAAACTGGGATGATATTATCTGCCTCATTTAAAACGGCCGTAACAATAGACAGTGTCTTGGGCGTGTTTAATTCAGAGGCAGACATGATAGCACTCAAGCGGCTGAACGACGCAAAGCTTCTGGTAGAGCTTGAAGACTTTTATCAACAAGTTGAGTTGAGACTTCAGATTGTTGAGAAAGATGCTCTGTAATAACTTCTTTTGATGCAGATAGAGCAATTTTCATAGCGTAATCTTTTACATCCCGAATAGCTGCGCGTTCTGCAGCTTGGATTCGATCACGAGCCATTTTCTCGAAACGAGCAGCAGTTTCTTCTGCGTCGCGACGTGCTTTTTCTGCAAGAGCTGCGGCTTCTTGCTCAGAGCGGGTTAAAAGCTCTTTAGCTTCGGCAAGCGTTTTTTCACGTTCACGCGTTGCATCTTCAAGCATTTGTTCTGCTTCACGACGTAACTTAGCAGCTTCATCCAGATCCTTACGTATACCTTCAGCGCGTGCGTCTAAATGATAGGAAAGTGCTGCCCACAGTTTACGGCCAAAAAGGAGAAAAAAAACGACAAATGCTGTCGCCGTCCAGAACCGAGGATCATGAAACATTTTTATCCCCTTTAAATGCTATTGCGTTTGACAGCATCAGAAATAGCTGTGTCATCTTTATGACCGATAAGACGTTCAACAAGATTTTTAGCTGTCTCGGACGCAATTTCAGGCAGCTCTGCGAGAGCTTTTTCGCGAGATTGATTGATGGTTAACTCAGCATTCTTGATTTCAGCTTCAAGGCGCTTATTCGCTTCCGCCGTATAGGCTTCAGCACTTTGACGAGCTTCATTTTGAATGCGCTCTATATTTGCTTTCGCTTGAGCGGAAGCTTCATATTGAGTTTTAAAGAGCTCAGCACTTGCACGATCTGCTTCGTCTTTTGCATGACGCGCAATATTAAGATCATTCTCAATGCGTGAGCGCCGGTTGGCGATTACATTTTCGATTTTTGGAAGAGCCGAACGGCTGAGGATAATGTAAAAACCGGCAAAAATGACGCCCCCCCAAACGACTTGGCCGATAACAAGAGGGTCATGAAAGTTCAATTGAGGCATGCCCGCAGCCACAGCTTGGCCCGGCACGGCCGCCAAAGGAACGGCGAACTGGAAAAAACGTGGCATGCGGCGCATGAATGACCTCAGGAGAACAAAATTAGGAAAGCGATAAGAAGGGCAAAAAGAGCAATCGCTTCAGTAAGAGCAAAGCCAAGCATACCAAGGCCAAACACGTGTGGGCGAGCAGCTGGATTACGAGCGATTGACCCTACAAGAGTAGAGAAAATGTTACCCAGACCGATACCTACGCCAGCGAGTGCGATAACAGCAATGCCAGCGCCAATTTCACGAGCAGCTTGAACGTCCATTAATCAGGTTCCTTAGAAGAGGTCGAAACAGTTAAAGAGTTAGACTTGACGTCGCTCAGTGAGCGATCGCCTCGCGGAGATAGATGCAGGTGAGGATAGCAAAAACGTATGCTTGAAGAGCACCCACCAGCAGCTCAAGAGCCGTCAACGCAACATTGATCGCAATTGGAGCAACAGCCAGAACATGGCCGATAAATCCAAAACTTGCGAGCATAATTGTGAAGCCGGCAAACACCTCTAACAGCACGTGACCGGCGACCATATTGGCAAATAAGCGGATCGACAAGCTGACAGGGCGAGAAAGGAAAGAAAGAATCTCGATAGGAACAAGCAGAGGAGCCAACCAGACTGGTGCACCTGCTGGCATGAAATGCTTAAAAAAGCCGAGACCTTGGAAGCGAAGAGACGCAAGTATCGAGATTACGAATACCGTAAGAGCCAAAGCAAGAGTAACAGCGATATGGCTGGTAAAAGTAAACGAAAATGGCAATAAGCCGAGATAGTTACCTGCGAGAATAAAAAAGAAAAGGGCAAATATGAACGGGAAGAAAGTGGCCCCTTTTTCGCCCATGGTGTCAATTGCAAGCTTGTGCACTGAATCATAACAGATTTCAGCCGCGGCTTGTAAACGACCTGGAACAACTGCACCTGGACGCATCCCAATGAACAGGAATGCGAGAACAAGGGTTACAGCAATTAACATAAAAAGAGGGGATTGAGAGAAGCGTAGGGCTTCCCCTAACGATCCTAGAACAGGGTGGAGCTCGAATTGCCCGAGCGCATCAATCGTTGATCCGGCTGCCACGCTGGCTTCTCCCGTCTTCTTTTGGCGCAGACATCATGCCTGGCCCATTCACAACTCGCCAGACATTTAACATGCCGGCACTACAACCCAGTAGGGCAAAGATAATCAGAAATAAAGCTCGATAACCTAGCCAACGGTCTAAGAAGTATCCAATAAGAACACCGACCGCCAAACCGGCAATAAGCTCAGTCCCGACACGGAGTGCAATTCCAAACGAAGATGTTGTCGTTCCATCATCGGATGATTCCGCGGAGGACTTTTTCAAGCGAGGATTTAATTTATGATCGGCAGCCTGAAGGCGCTTGTCAAAATTATGTCCATCACCAGAACTGTTTTGTTCCACGCGATTGCAATCCTTAACCCTGCGCAATCCTTCTCCAAAGAGCAAACTATGGATAAGAATTAATTTACAACGCAGGCGCTAGCTAGCGGGACGCATGCTTACTGTCAATCTTTCTCTCGCTTTAATATAAAAATCGACCATGAAAAATTGTCAGCTTACCAGTTTCAGACGGCTATTTCGGTGAGGAGGCTTTGGAGCACCGTCAAAAGGCAGCATAGGAGATTGGTCGGTTAAATATTTTTCTTGCTGAGGTGCATCCGGCATGTGCACGCCAAGATAAGCTTCAGATAAAGTTCGGAAAGCATAATCGACAATAGAAGAAGCATATGCAGATTTAGGATCTCCTTCCACCGTGCCAGCTGGACCAAACCGGGTGTAAGCGAATCGTTCAACAAAAGCTTCTAGTGGTGCGCCGAATTGCAGACCAATACTGACAGCATGACCGAGGCAGTCCATTAAACCTTTTGCCATAGGGCTTTCTTTGGGAGGGGTAATGCTAATTTCTCCCAAGGTTCCATCTTCGAACTCACTCGTACGCATAAATAAACTATGGCCGCCAACGGATGTTTTTTGCGTAAATCCACTCTGTCGGAGCGGGAGAGGGCGCCTAATGCCACGTGCAAGTTTGGCTTTTTGATCGACCAAGTCTGGCTCAGGTAATTCTGGCATAAAGTCCACATAACCAGAGAGGGCTTGCTGCATGTCATGATGGGCATGTGGGTTGGTGGGGGGGAGTGGGTTTTCCCCCGAAATAGCCATAGCTAAAGCAGTTTCAACCGTAAGCCCTTTATGGGATAAGCGCGCAAGAGTCGACGCTCGGAGATGCCCGTTTTCCTGTAGTGGAGAGAAAATGGGGGCTAACCCGCACGCTTCTACCCCTAAGATTGCGTCGATCGGGCCTGAAGAGGAAAATCCAGTTTCAATGATGGCGAGGTTCTTGTCAGGGAAAGCTTGGTTCGTGGCTTGTGTTATCTTTTCCAAGTCAGGAATATCTGAAGTGGGAATTTTAACAGCAGGTAGCCGCGTCCCTGCGCGAGCAATACTTGTCGCAACAGCAGAAACAGCGCGAGCGACCTGACGGCCTGCGTTACTATCGTAGTCCAATCCCATATTGGCAAGGCATGCATCGAGGTCTGAGAGCAGGATTAGCCCTGCTGTTTCACAGGCAGGGACAGTTGGGACATCAAATAAAGGAAGCTCTCCACTACGTTCTGCACGAGTTGCAGAATGTAAACGCCGCAGAGCGCTGCATGCAAGTTTGATGCACGCGATATAATGTTCGGAAGCAAAACATCCATCCTGAACAAAACTGGAGAGTTTAACCACAAACCCTGGAGTTTCATCAGGGCGGTTTTGCCAGAGAGCAATATTAGGAGCAATTTGTCTCATCAATAAGAGATAAGACAAGCTTCTCCCTAAATTGATAGGGGCTGCTTCACCTTCGCCTTCGCCTTCACTGGCATCTGGCGCTGGAAGGGCATCTAACATGTCCACCCATCGTGCTGCTTCGGTTGCCAGACGTATGGGACCTTCATGCGGGGTGAGTTGCGCAATGGCTTGCGCCGCATCATCATCCCATACGGTCGGAAAGATGACAGAACGTGGGAGGCTGTCATCAGGGTCGGTGGTGACCGTTAGCGTCCTCATGCGAACGCCGGTCCAGTGAAGTCGAGCTGTCATAAGGAAGAATCTAAGCTCTTCATGACGTGTCGGGAAGATGGAAAAACCCTTTTAAAAGGGCAATAATGGATTGGAATACGTGGATATAGGGGATAAAATTCAGAAGGAGATTTTATGATAGGATTGAGAGAGTGTTGGACGAGTGCATAAGAGTTCGCTAAATCTTTAAGGAATAGTCTGAATAAAGGGAATGTCATGAGTGTTGCTACTGCATCAACGCGTCCTACCGCCCGTCATGATCGGTTGGAATTGTTAGCTGGTCTTGTTGTGTTGGCTTTGTTGGGAGGACTGTTGGTGCTGGCGATGGTGGGACACCACCGTGGAAGTGATGGTGGCTATCCTGTGAAAGCCTCCTTTAGCCAGATCGATGGACTAACGGTTGGGTCAGACGTTCGGTTGGCTGGGATTACAGTTGGTCATGTTGATTCTGAAAAGGTCGACCCTAAAACATTCCAGGCACAAGTGACTTTTACATTGAATCCAAGTGTAAAACTTCCGACTGATTCTGCGGCTATTATCACATCAGATAGTTTGTTGGGTGGAAAATACATCGCTCTTTCTCCTGGCGGGGCGGATGCGACTGTGAAATCAGGGGGTGTGATTACCGAAACGCAGGGGTCGATTAGTCTCGAACAGCTTTTGAGTAAGTTTATTTTCTCTGTCACAGATTCATTACAGAAATCTCAAAAAGCAAAAGCCAACTCTGAGACGAACGGGCAGTGAAACCAATTCATACATATTGGGTAGATCAAGAAGGATCACCTGTTTCGTGTGTGGAAAAATTGCGTGTTTTACGGGAAAATGAAGACGAGATACGTCAAGTTTTACAGGATGCGTTTGAAGACGGTGTTTTGATGGGGGTTACCCCAGAAGGTATGCGGCGTTCATTTGAAGCGATGTTGAATGATCTGAAAGATCCAACACATAAAGGTTAGCACTCAGTTATGGCAGCGTTTTTTCGTTCTTCTTGCTTGTTGTTGGGTTTTGTTGGATTGAGTTCAGTTGCATACGGAGGCACGGGCATTGCTCCGCCTGTTATGTATCCGGCCAATACATGGCAGGGGCATACTCAGGCTGTGGTACGTGTCTTGGATCGGTTGGATTTTCATTTAGAAGAGCTAACAGTTCCTGTAGGAGGTAGTGCTTCTTATAAAACGTTATCGGTTCAGGTTGAGACGTGTCTTTCCCGCCCCGAAACGTTGCCTGAGGATACGGCCGTTCTGTTGCATTTGCATGATCAAGGAGATGCATCCAGAAAACCGTTTGATGGGTGGATGTTCAAGAACGAGCCTTCCTTGGCTTCTTACGGGAGCCCACTTTATGATGTTCGAGTAGTGGGATGTTCTGGAGGGACAACAGCCCCTCAAGCAGGGCCGTTACCGGAAGTTAAAGCGCCTTCAATTACTAATCATGCAGTCACCAATGATGAGGGGGGAGATAATAATGCTTCTTCTTCAGCATCAGCTTCGGCTCCAGCTAGAAATAACGAAGAACAAGTTATTCCTCTGGCACCTGAAACTCATGCTCCAATATCATTGGCTCCGACAACCAATAGTTCTCCAGCGCCTGAAAAACCTCAGAATGATAGTTTGCCGCCTCCAGAAGCGGACCCGGGATTACAATAAAACATTTAAGAGACATGTATGAAATTACATCTTGATACAAAAAAATTTATAGGAATTTGGTATATTTTAGCGAGTATTTTTGCGCTGGGGATTGTGTATTGGGCCGAACATTACTTGCATTTGGCTCCGTGTGAGTTGTGTCTTTGGGAAAGATGGCCTTGGAGAGTATTAATTCTTCTCGGTGTGGTTTCGTTCATAGCGCCAAGGAAATACGCTAAATATCCTGTTGCTCTAGGACTGGTCTGCTTACTGGTGAGTGTAGGGTTAGCGATTTTGCATGCAGGAGTGGAACATAAATTATGGGCTAGCCCTGCGTCAGAATGCCGTGCCCCAGTTTTTAAAGGGGGATCTTTTAAAGACTGGATGGCGGCGATGCCGGCTCGTCCTAATAAACCGTGTGATTCGCCGGATTATTTATTCGGCCTTCCTATTTCAATGACAGAAACAGGAGGCCTGTATGCTTGTTTTGTGTTTGTGATCGCTTTTCTAAAGAGCAAAAAACTCTTTAGAAATTAAAGTTTAGGCTGCCCGCGTTTGAATATGAGGCTGATCACAAAGAGAATGACGAATATGAAGAAGAGAATTTTTCCGATATAAGCAAAGTCAGAAGAAATTCCTGTAAAACCGAGCAATCCAGCTAGTAAAGCAAGAATTAGGAAAACAACAGTCCAGCGTAGTAGATCCATGACATTTACCCTATAGTCTAGAAATTGTTAGTTTATGTAAGAGAAATTTCTGTGAGATAGGAAGTCTGAACGGTGTAGTTCTCTAAAAGTTTATCACAAAGAATATTTCTTTAAGCGATGTGTTCTTGAGAGAGGGGCTAGGTCATTACAATGAGCAATTTTTTTTCCTTATATCATCAGGGATTCTCTCGAATTGCTGCCTGTACATTACCTGTCGTTTTGGCAGATCCTTACAAAAATGCAGATTCTATTATTAGCGTATTAGAAGAATGTCATAACGAGGGTGTTGCAGCCGTTGCTTTTCCAGAGCTGGGTTTAACGGGTTATACTTTGGATGATATAAGGTTTCAGGATGTCTTGCTCGAAAGCTCCTTGGAGGCCTTGAAGAAAGTAAGAGATGCCACAACAGAAATAATGAGTGTGGTTGCTCTCGGTCTTCCATTATACCGGAATAACTTACTTTATAATTGTGCCGTCATTATACATCGGGGGCGTATACTTGGAGTGGTGCCCAAGACGTTTTTACCGCGTTATCGAGAGTTTTATGAACCGCGGCAGTTTTCGTCAGGTCAAGATACGACGGGATATATTAAGCTTTATGGTGAAAATATTCCGTTTGGAACAGATTTGCTTTTTCAGGCACACGATTATCCAGATTTAACGATCGGCGTTGAGATTTGTGAGGATTTGTGGGTTGCATGCCCTCCCAGTAGTAAGCTGGCTCCCGCAGGGGCAACGGTCATCTTAAATTTATCGGCTTCTCCCGTGACGATTGGCCGCACGGATGACCGGTCGTTACTTTGCCAGTCTCAGTCGATGCGGACATTATCAGCTTATGTGTATGCTGCCGCAGGCGAAGGTGAATCCACGACTGATCTTGCATGGGATGGACAAACCTCAATTCACGAGGCTGGTCAGCTGCTGGCGCAATCTGACCGTTTTCCTGATGGCAAACGCCTCATTATCGCAGATGTTGACCTGTCTTTACTGAGGCAAGATCGTTTAAGAACTGGGCAATTCGGACAAGGGACCGAGGCTTATAGAACGATTGAGTTTAAATTAGACCCTCCTCTTCAAGATTTGGGATTAAAACGTAATATTGCGCGTTTTCCTTTTGTGCCAACAAATGAAGAAAAACTGGCACGAGACTGCTATGAGGCGTGGACTATCCAAGTCAGCGCTTTGAGAAGGCGTTTAATAGCAAGTCATACTCAGCGTATGGTGATCGGTGTTTCTGGCGGCCTCGATAGTACGTTAGCGTTACTTGTGGCTGTTCGAGCCGCGGATGAACTTGGTTGGCCGCGTGATAGGGTTCTGGCTTATACGATGCCCGGCTTCGCAACGGGGCAGAAGAGCAAAAATCTAGCCTATGATTTGATGAAATCCTTAGGAATAGAAGCACATGAATTGGATATAAAACCTGCGGCAGGTGTGATGTTGGAGGGGATAGGCCATCCGTTTGCGCATGGAGAGCCTGTGCACGACATTACCTTTGAGAACGTTCAAGCGGGGTTAAGGACGGATTTTCTTTTCAGGCTGGCAAATTTTCATAATGGGATTGTTGTCGGCACAGGGGATTTGTCAGAGTTGGCCTTGGGGTGGTGTACATATGGCGTCGGCGATCAGATGTCACATTACAATGTGAATGCAGGCATGCCAAAAACATTGATCCAGCACGTTATTCGGTGGATATCTAAAAAGGGCGGTGTGAGTAGCCAGACGGCGCAGGTTTTAGATAAAATTGTTAGTGCAGAAATATCGCCTGAGTTAGTGCCAGACACGGGAAGTGGCATCCAAAGCACGGAGCAGATTATTGGTCCGTATGCTTTGCAGGACTTTAATTTGTTTTATGTTTTAAGATATGGTTTCACCCCCTCTCGTGTTGCCTTTTTGGCGTATCATGCTTGGAATGATGAGCGGCAGGGACATTGGCCGGCCCATTATCCTGAAGATAAGAAAATAGCATATACATTACCTGAAATAGGACATTGGTTGCGGGTGTTTTTGCATCGGTTTTTTGCAACGAGCCAGTTTAAGCGTTCGGCTATGCCTAATGGGCCCAAAGTGGTGGCTGGAGGGTCTTTATCACCGCGAGGAGATTGGCGTGCTCCCTCGGATGGAAATGCTCATATTTGGATAAAAGATTTAGAGGATAATGTTCCGGGAGTTTAAAGTAGAACACTAACCTTAGAAAAAGCCTCCAGAAGAGTTCTGGAGGCTCGGTTATATTAATGGCGAGGTTGTGCTGCTTTTGCGGTGAGATTGATCCAAGGGTGACGGTTTTGAACAAACTCAACAACACGCGCTTTGTGGAGTGCGCGCTCCGTGGAGGCATTGGTCATGGAAGATTCGTGTTGTCGATAGTCGGCTAGAATGCTTGGAACATGTTTTCCGGGAAGACCAAGCTCTGCGAGAGAGCACCATAAATCGAAATCTTCCCAGCCCATTGCTTCACGTGAAACATAATATCCACCAGCAGCAGCCCAGGCCCACTTGGCAATCATAGCCATAGCATCAATACGGTTTCCTGAAATTAAAGAGAGTGGGTGGTAGGGAAGATCTCCTAAGAGCGCTTGTGCCTCTGGGGGTTTTTGTACGTCTGGGTCATGCTCAGGTTGTACTAGCCCGTCTTCATTGAAGCGTTGAATAAGGGGGTAGGCGTAAGCTATGCCGAAGGTCATTGATTGGAGAAGCTCTTCACAGGCAGAGGGGCGTAGCTTGTTATCAGCATCGAGTTGCATGATGTAAGGAGTTTCAGCCGCATCAACTCCAATATTACGCGCGCCACCTAATCCAGCATTTTGTATCGATCTTTTTAAGATTAAACGATTGAAGCGGTGTGTGTTTCTTCCCATCCACGTTTTGAGAAGAGAAATCGATTGGTCATGAGAGCCGTCATCGACAACAATTAAATCCAAGTTTTGAAGAGTTTGTTCAAAGACGGATTGAAGGGCATCCAATAGGTACGGTTCATAATTATAGGATGTGATGACGACAGTAACGTCTGATGTATTTAGATTATCATGATAGTAAATGGTTTCACTATCAGGGATGTCAGGCAGGGAGCGTGAAGATAGATTCTGTCGTGCTAGAAGAGTTTCTCCTGCTTGGGCGGCTTGAATACTTCCATCAAAAGAAGAAAGAGCAAGATGCATGCGCTGGGCCTGCGCTTCCGGACTAAAGGGCCACAGAACGCTATAGTAAGCGTTTCGTGCCATGATTTTTCGCTCTTTCGGATGATCGATTAGAAAGAGAAGAGCATTTTCCCATTCTTCAGATGTTTGAGCGAAGAAGCCCGTTTCGCCATGTTTAATGACGCGGGAGAAAGGGCCTGTAGGGGAAACAATGGATGTGCTTCCTGCAAGTGATGCTTCTAGGAATTTAATTTCGCTTTTGGCTTCACAAAAAACATTACCAACTTCAACGGGAGCGATAGAGATATCAAACCGTGCGAATTCATGGGCGAGTTCGTTTAGAGGAACCATATCGCGCCATTCTATTTGAGATATTACATCCTGAAGTTGTGGAAACTCTTCTATGAGTAGGACAGGCTTTTTATTATCTTTTTCCCGGAAGAGGACCACTCGTGCGTGAGGGCATTTTTTTAAAACGCTCACGAGAGCGGAGCATGCGATGGAGAAATCTTTTTGGTGAGTGCGTGAACCTGTGGCGTAACCAATCAGAACAAGGGGTTGGTCCGTTGTGTCATCCAATTGTTTTTTAAGACGAAAGCCTAGCCGGGATTTTTTTAAGACATCCGAACTATACGTGTTCGGGAGTAAGTGAACCACGGGCTGAAGCTCATGCATAGCCAGCATAAGCTCAGATGTGGTGGTAGAGCCTTGGTCGCATTGTAGAAGGGTGCGGCGCATGTCAGCAAACGAACGCTCGATACGACTTTCGGTGGCGCCAATTGAACGAATACCATCAATCAGATCTATCCGAGCGTAATGTGGGACGAAGACAATATCATCCGTATCGAAGATTGTTCGGGTGTTTTGCTGACGAGCCAGATCTAAAATGGTGCTTACATGGCCGCTATACTCGACGCGCCATAAAAACATGACATCAGCCCAAGCAATGTCATCAAATCCGACATCGGCACAGGCTTTGATTTGAGTATTAAACCCTGCATTCTGAGCGGCCGCAGCATTGCGGACACAACGATATTCTACGCCAGGTGTGTTGGGCTCTCCGGAGATAAAGAGAATATTCTTTGTGTTTTTTTGCGAAAAATACTCAGGATTCCCAGAGGCTTTGTGAGACGTTTGTGATTGAAGAAGTTCAATATTTTCAGGAGGGGTGGGTAAATGAGGGATGAAAGGAGCTTTGAAAGATTTGAGAATACGCTTCCAACGTGGAGTAGGGGTTAATAAAAACTGTTTAAGTGTGGTATATTCTTCCCGAAAATCAGAAATTGTTTTGTTTAGGTGAGTAATATTTTTAATGTTTTGGTTATACAATTCATTGTTGATCGATATTTTTTTTGAATTCTCATAGTTTACGAGAGAATTAATGTGGTTTTTTTCTTGAAGTTGAGAGTTCTTTTTTTCAATTTGAAAGAGTTTCGCTCGGTTTATTTTGTTATTTAGGTCGCTTTCTGTGATTTGAGTCAGGTCATATTTAAACTGATGCAGAGAAAGAAGCGGGGATGTTAAAAATGATAGGGTATTGCCTTCGGGGCAGCTGAAAAAAACTTTATGTGAAAGTGCTAAAATATTTGGATTGAAGATTGGGGCTTCGTCAGAGTAATTCAAAACCAGAGAAGGAATGTCGGATCTCGCAAAAGAGACGTCTTCACTTTGGTGGCATATTAGAAATGGCGAAGGGTGATCTTTACTCTCGAATGTACGGCTTAGTATAATTTTAAATTTGTGATTAATATTTTTTTGTAAGTCATTTAATTTATCAGATATTAATAAATATATTTTTTTCGAGGTATAAACAGGGATATAGTTTTCTTTATTATGATTATAATAAATAGAAGCAAGCCAGACTATTAAACGAACATAGTGAGAGGCAAGAGCCTCGTCCTTAGAGGTATATATTTTTTCTGGTTTGTCTGAGAGGCAGAGGGCCAAATCGGCAATGAGTTGTTTTTGTATAAAAGAATTTGGCGATTCGATGTTCGTCACGTTAGAAAATTAACCCCTTGGAGAAGATGGAGAAGCCTAACATTTTTCTAAAAAAAAGTATATTTTTAGAAAAATAACAACATTTTTAAGTTTGGTTCGTTATCAAATTGTGTCTAAGTACAATCCACGAACGACTCAAACGTTGCTGACATTTAAGAGGTGCTCTTTTTTGGGAAAGCTCCAGTTTGTTCGTTAGTATGGAGTTTAGAGATACTCACACTTGCAAAAGGTTTTTATCTACTCAAAAGATGAAGTGATTGATTTTCTTGGCTATTAAAGATATGAAAAGTTAATTGATTTTCTTTTCTTTTCATTTAGTATAGTAGAGAATCAATACTCGATCATTTGGGTGGTCTGAAGGCCGCCAGTGCGAGGCAACCTTAATTTGGGAGTGCAAAGTAATGGCAGTCACTACAGTGGTTGGCGCCTCTGGCCATATTTTGGCAGTAACGGTAGACGGAGCTCAAGCAGAAGCTCTGGCTAAGCAATATTCATCTGCAGTAACGGCAGCGAAGTCACGCCTAACAAGCTACGACTTGGTTCCTGGTAGTAACAATAGCATTTCTTCGCCAACAGGTGTTGCGCAAGGGATCATTACTCAGGGCGGAAGCTACAACATTAATGGTGATGTGGCCTACATCGCAGCTGGTAGCTATGGCCCACTGGATTCACCATATGGTCCTAAGAGAGGGAATGTTAACCCTCAAGACACCCTAAGAGGTGCTGCAACCATTAACACATCTGGCGACACTGCTAAGAGCATCAACATTCTTGCAGGTGACTGGGATGGCGTTACAGTTAATATCGCGAACAACCAGAATGGTAAATTTGTTGGCGGTGTTGGTGACAACGTATTTAATGGTAAGGGCCTAACAGGTAGCTGGAATATTGCTACAGGTTCTGGAAACGATACTATTAACGGTACAAACGGCAACAACACGATTGCAGGTGGTACTGGTAATAACGCAATCTATCTTGGACAAGGACGAAATATTGTTCTTTCCGAAGGTCAGGACACAGTTACAGGTGTAGCCGGTAGTAGGGATACTGTTACCCTTCTTGGCGGTAGTTCTCTTGTTAATATACGTGAAAACGCAACTGTTTTTGATGCTGCAGATCATAACCAAGTTACGGTTGGCACAAACAGCTTTATCACGGGTGGAAGCTCAAGTAACTACTCGATCAACGGTGGCACAGGTACTGTTTTCGGTGGTCAAAGCGATACCATTTCTGCTGCAGGAGATATGCAGCAGGTTCGCGGTGATAGCAATAACCTAAGTGTTGCAGGTAGCCTGCAGTTCTTGAATGGTACTGGCAATACAGCGATCACTGCTGGTCAGGCAACGATGTTCGGTGCAAGCGGTCTGCACCTAACGTTTGATGCTACGAATACAGATGGTCAAGAAAATCTCTTCGTCGGCAACGATGGAGATGAATATATTTCTGCAGCATCTTCCCATGGTACTTTGCACGCGTTTGCAGGCACAGGGGATACAACAATTATCGGTGGTACTGCTTCTGATACGTTGGTTGGTGGAACAGGTAAGTCTACTCTTCAGGGTGGTTCTGGCGACTCTAACCTATTTGCTATTACGAAAGGTCATGCTGGTAGCGAGTACACCATCCAAGACTTTGGTAGTGCAGCAGGTAACTTGATGGCTCTGTATCAATATGGCCTTCAAAACAACGGTGGTCTGCAGAATGTTCTAAGTCATGCAACGGTTGCTGGTGGTAACTCAACAATCGCATTGGATGATGGTTCAAAGATTACATTTGTTGGTGTAACACAGCTATCAACTAAGAACTTCACATTGAGCTAATATTTAGTTCTGTTGTGTTAGAAGAAAGCCGGGCTTATTGCCCGGCTTTTTTTATGCTTTATAAAGCTGATAAATAAAACGGTATTGAGCGAGTAAAATGTTTTTTTCATCAAAAAAGAATGTGGAGCCTTCATCTGAAGAAAACTATCGCTCTTTGCTGGAAAGCTATCGGACGTCGTCTCGTTTAAATGTTTTGCAAATTTCTGATTTACAAAATGAAAATGAAAAACTTGAAAAAAGATTATTAGAACTGGAAACATCGCTTTCGTGGAAAGTCACGTATCCATTACGGGTGATCCGTGCTTTCTCATTCGGTCGTTTACCATCAGGCCGTCCTATCGGTTATATTTCCCATCGAACGAAAGAGATTATTACGAAAGAAGGAAAAAAAGTTTTCTTTCTACGTGTCTGGAAGAGAGTTAGCTTAGCGGGAAAAATTTTTGTTAAGAAAAAAAGGCTGATAGGAAAACAATCATCTCAGAATGTAAAAATATATACTGAAAATGTCCCAAAAGAATCTAAGAACACACTATCAAACCAGATATTAATTATTGCAGAATTATCTTTGCGGCAGTGTGCAAAGTATCGAGTATGGCAAAAGAAAGAACTACTTCAAAATTTAGGATGGAACGTTAAAGTTGTAGATTGGCGAGATATTGCGTTGGCAAAGTCTGCGCTGCAAGTTTGTAAGCATGTTATTTTTTATCGTGTTCCAGGTTTTGATGATGTTATCAGACTGGTTGAAGAAGCGCATCGCCTACAACTAGATCCTATTTGGGAAGTTGATGATTTAATCTTTGATGCAGAAGAATATCGACAAAACGGAAATATTGATACTCTATCAGTTGAAGAACGTGATCTTATTTTGTCAGGTGTAGCGTTATTTCGGCGTTGCATGCTTGCTTGTGGACGAGGGCTTGCCTCTACAAGGGCTCTTGCTGATGAAATGAAGAAAGCAGGCTTACAAAATGTTTTTGTATTAGAAAATGCCTTAGACGATGAAACATGTCACCTCGTGGAGGAATTTCTGCCGTCTGAACATATAGATAAAGAGGAAATATGGGTTTCTTACGGTTCGGGCACAAATACGCATGATATAGACTTTAAACAGGCCGAAAAAGGTCTTTTCTCTGCGATGGAGGAAGAGAAAAGATTATGCCTTTGTGTGATTGGGCAGCTTAACCTTTCTGAAAAATTTAAAAAATTTGGGAAGCGCGTTAAGTATATTCAAGAGCTAACATTTAAAGACTATCTTAAAACAATTTCTCAAACAGATATTGCTATAGCGCCTTTAGAGAGTACAACATTCAATGCATGTAAGAGTAATATTAAATATTTAGAGGCGTCTATATTAAAAGTAGCGTCAATTTGCTCCCCACGAGATGCATTTAAAGTTATTCTTAGAGATGGAGAAAATGGTTTCTTTGCAGAAACTCCTGATGATTGGAAAAATGCTTTTTTAAAGTTGGCGCGTGATAACCAATTAAGAAGACGATTGGCTGAGCAGGCTTGGAAAGATGTTACGTCTTATTATAATTTAACAAGAATGGCCCATACAGAAGGCCAGAAGATTTTTGGATTACCTCAAAAATCAGATCGAGAAAAAATTAAAGTATTACTCGCGAATATTTATTTTGCTCCGCGTTCTTTTGGTGGTGCAACGATTGTTGCAGAAGAAATGGCGTATCAGTTAAAAAAACGTGACATAGATGTCAGTGTTTTTACATCGAAAGGAAAAACAGACGATAAATTCACAAGTAATGTTCGGTACTCATTTAATGGGATAGATGTTTTTGCTGTTCCTATTCTAGATGAATATAATAAAATAGGGTCATTAGATAATCCTTACATTGCAGAGCAATTTGCAACATGGCTTGACGCTTATCAACCCGATGTTGTGCATGTTCATGCAGCGCAAGGATTAGGCGTTTCTATGTTGCGTATGTGCCAAGAGCGTGGAATTCCTTATGTATTGACGCTACATGACGCATGGTGGTTGTGTGATCGTCAATTTATGGTTCAGGAAAATGGTCGTTATTGTTTTCAGACGAAGATAGATCTTAAAACCTGCCAGTTTTGCCAGCAAAGAGCATCATATTTAGAAGATCGTCAAAGTATGATGCACTATGCCTTAAAAGGGGCAGCCTTACTTTTGAGTCCATCAGAAGCGCATCGGCAGCTATACTTAGCAAATGGTGTTGAACCTGAACGTATAGTGGTTAATCGCAATGGTTTTCAGTGGCCTAGTCGTCCTCGGAAGAAAAGAATAGCCGGTGCCCCCGTTCGTTTTGGTTTTGTTGGAGGGACGGAAGTTGTTAAAGGGTATGAACTATTAAAGGAATGTGTCGAGAGTTTATCGAGAAGTGATTGGAAACTGATCTTAGTAGATAATAAAATTAATCTAGGATTTCAGTCTATATTTCCAGATATTTGGAATGTCCGTGGAACGTTGGAAATTATACCAGCATTTAATCAAAATGGATTAGATGATTTTTTTGACCAGATAGATGTGTTGTTGTTTCCCTCTCAATGGAAAGAAAGTTACGGTTTAACGGTAAGAGAGGCGCTGGCACGGGATGTATGGGTTATTACAACCTCTCCTGGGGGGCAGTCAGAAGATGTGATTCATGGGATTAATGGAACGCATATTCCGTTGAGTGGAGATCCGTCCTTTTTAGCTCAGGCTATGGAAGATATTCTTCAACACCCAGAGTTTTTGTCGGATTATGTTAATCCTCTTAAGGCAGATCTCGCTTCTTATGAAACGCAAGCAGCAGAGTTGGAAGAGCATTTAAGAAAAGTTGTTAGAGACAATTAGTGCTTAAAGAATAAATGGAAAAGAGAAGCAAGGCGGTCTTCACTCGCTAAGGCCTGTACGCATCGGGCACGAAAGCCTGCTTTCTTTTTAACGGCCCGGGGTGGGTTTTTAAGGAGGTACTCTTCAATCCAAAGAGGGTTGAAGAAGGCAGTGTCAGGGATTTCTTTTTTCCAAAAACGTGTTGAGGCAATTCCACTTGGGTTATCGCGTAGAAGCTCTGTTTTAATAAAAGGAGCTTTCCCGGAGTGAAGAACTGTCGTCCAGTCCGTATGCATGGGGTTTAGGGATAGAAGGCGTGCTAACCCTCTGTTGCTCGCCCAAGACGCGGTTAGATCAAAATTGGCGGCTTGCATCGCTAAACCTAAGCCAAGCTCTCCATGCAAAACAATTTCATCTTTGCTCATAGAATGAAAAGGCTGTTGGAATACTGCTTGTATTTTAGGATGAAATAATGCCTCTCGTTTCATAACAAGAAACCAAGATTGTAAATGCTGGGTAATGGCTTCTGAGCGAACCATCCCCCACACATGCGGGTTAAGGGCACTCATACGATCTACGATTGGTTTTAAAGGCGTAAGAGGACCGAACACGCTGTCATTTGCAAAAAGAATTTCTTCAGCTTGAGACGCGATATTCAACTGTAGGAGATCGCGCCAAGCGCCAAAGTCCAACCCTTGGTTAGCGCGAGGGTACAATTGAGCATGTATAGGGGTAGAAGCACTTAGGAAGCTCTTGTGTAAAGAATTTAGTTTATCATTTTCATGGGGTAGAATGCCCGAAAGAGCGATATGTAACTCATACCCACAAGAGGATATTTGTTGAAGCAAGTGCCGTGTATGGGGCGCAAGAAGAAGGTCGTTACTATGGTAAGCGAATAAGCAAACACGATTAGCCATAGTCAGAACATCTAAAAATGATGAAAGAAAATATTTGGGGAATGGTGGCTGGGGTGGGAGGATTCGAACCTCCGCATGGCGGAATCAAAATCCGCTGCCTTACCACTTGGCTACACCCCAATTTTTCCCTCTCTCGTGGAGAGGGTGTGTTGGGCTTTTAATCTGAAATGGGGGGATTAGTAAACCCCATATCTACGATTCAAGCTCTAAATTATGATTTGGCGTGCCGGTATGGCTTATGGCGTCTTGCATTTTGCGACGAGAGGATGGCTTTAAAACCCCATAACGCTCTGCTTTTTCTAAAGACTTTTCAAGTGCGGCCATGGTTATTCCAAGGTCTTGGCTTTCGTCTTTTTCCCATGCACGCAAAGCCGTTCCCCATATGGCGGCAAGACCATTGATTCGGCAGATTCCCCCTAAGCCTGAACAATCAATTCCAGCCGCATCGGCAATCCACCGCATCGAATCGAGAGTGGCTCCGGCAAGGAATGCTGTTAAAGCAGGATCGCGTGGGAGGGTGTGTAAAACAGAACGAATACCTTCACGATATTCTTGGAAGAGATCAAAGCGGCGCATGATTAAGTCAAACAAGTGCTCTCGTAGAGAACTTCCTTGTCCTTCATCCCGCAAAGCACTTTCGTCCGCCATTTTTCCAAGTCTAAGCAATAAAAGGGACTTAAGAGGGTAGCGAGACCGCACAGCATCGATAGGCAAGCCCGCTTCTTTTGCAGCTTCAACCATTGAAAAATGATGCCAGCCTTCTAAACTTGCAAGATTCATAGCGGCTTGTAAAAGCGCAATATCAAAAGCGTCTTTATCTAAATCTGCAGTATCTTCTGAGAAAACGTTGTTTTCATTCATAGCAGATTGATGCTGTACGGACATGCCGATCTCCTAGCATTGAACCATGGTTCTAGAGATTGTTTTGGTGTTGGTTGTCTTAATCAGTTAACTCGCGAGTTCATCAGATCTTTTACGGGCAGCTTGAACAGCCTCAGGAACATTCTTTGGCCAAGCATTTTCTTCCATAAGAACGCTCAATGCGGCTGCTGTTGTTCCATTCGGGCTGGTCACATTTTTGCGAAGAGTTTCAGCATCTTCGGGCAGGGTCTGTAGCATGCGGCCAGCGCCGTAGATGGTTGCCCGTGCTAAGCGGCGTGCAGAATCCGCCGGAAGGCCATATTTAACCGCTGCTTTTTCAAGTAATTCTGCAAGAAGGAAAACGTAGGCTGGCCCAGAGCCTGATATACCCGTCACGGTCGCAAGGTCTTCTTCTTTGTCCACAGTTACAACTTCACCAATGGCAAGCATAAGATCATGGCAGATTTGCGCTTGTGTCTTAGAAGCTTCGGGTGAGGCAAAGAAACCACTCATTCCCGCACCAACAGAGGTAGGGGTGTTTGGCATAGCACGCAAAACAGGCATAGCTTGTCCCGCATTTTTAGCCATTTCAGCTAAAGAAAGACAGGTTTTTCCAGCAAGAACGGAAAGAATAGCACAAGAAGAAGCTCTGCTACCAAGTGCTTTTACCAATGATGTAATGGCTGTTTCTGCTGCAGCAGGTTTAACCGCAAGCACGATGATGTCAGGTGTAAAAGATGATGGAATTTCTTCCGCTGTTTTTACAACAGAGAAACGTGCATCATCGTTCGCTTTATGCCGATCCATTACGAAGATTTTGGGCGGTGTTTTGGATGCAAGCCATCCATCAAGCATTGCGCCACCCATTTTACCGCTACCGACGAGAAGAATAGAAGGATGAGAAGAAGCCAAGGTTCTGTGTCTCCAAATGGTTTCAGATATTAAGAAGAATGATGTTGTTTGGAGCCCGTAGAACCTTCTAAGTCTTTCAGACGCGATTCGAGGCTATTGAGGCGGGATTCTGCTTCTTCCTGAGATGCACGAGCGCGGGCTGCCATTTCAAGAACCGCTTCAAATTCATCGCGGCGAACAAGGTCAAGTGAGTTCAATATTTCGTCAACACGTGTGCGTACGATAGAATGGACCTCTTCTCGAGCACCAGCAAATGCAGAGAAAGCGTTTCCAGCTAATCCAGCAATGTCATCAAAAAACCGTGGCCTGTCAGCCATGTGAAATCTCCTTAAAAATAATTAAGACAACATAACATAGTACGATCCTGCTTGGATCATTTTTCTAGGCGGATTATACAGGAAGAATGATTATCGTCACCGGTGGAGCCGGATTTATTGGATCGTGTCTTCATGCCGCCTTGCGTCGCCGCGGTTTGAGAACTGTTATTGTGGATCGTTTGCGGGAGGGGGTAAAATGGCGCAATCTTTTATCTCACGCCCCTGATCGGATTGTATCTCCAGAAGAATTGCCTGAGTTTCTTGAGGACGCTCCAGAGATTCAGGCTGTATTCCATATGGGTGCAATCAGTTCAACGACGGCCCGAGATGGGGACCTTGTTTGGCATTCGAATGTCACACTTTCCCAATTTCTGTGGCGTTGGTGTGCACGACACCATGTTCCGATGATCTATGCCTCATCGGCGGCTACCTATGGGGCAGCGGATAAACCTGAGATGTTTTTAGACGGTGTCGACAACATTTCTCATCTTAAACCTTTAAATTTATATGGCTGGTCAAAGCAATCATTTGATGTGTGGGTTAAGCGTGAACTGCAGTCAGGCAATGCAGCACCTCCCCAGTGGGCTGGACTGAAGTTTTTTAATGTTTATGGCCCGAATGAGTATCATAAAGGCTCAATGATATCGGTTGTGAAGGTTAAGTATGATGACCTTCAAAAAGGCTTTGCACCAAAGTTATTCCGATCCGATGTGCCGAGTATTCCAGACGGTCAGCAAATGCGGGACTTTATCTGGGTCGGAGATGTCGTTGATGTGATGATGTGGCTCTTTGACCATCCTAAAGTCAGTGGGCTGTTTAACTGTGGGACAGGTGTCGCCCGGAGCTACTTGGATTTGGCATATGCCGTGTGTGATGCGGCACAGCGTGAACGAGCTGTTGAGTTTGTTGATATGCCTGAGAAGTTAAAGGGGCAATATCAGTCATATACATGCGCAAATATGCAACGGTTGAGAGACGCCGGGTATGAAAATTCATTTACCTCTCTCGAAGATGGTATTCATCAATATGTACGGGAATATTTAATGAAACCGGAGCCTAATCTTTGACACACCCACTCATGTTTCCGGATATTAGCCCGGTCGCATTTCACATCGGGCCCTTTGCAATCCGGTGGTATGCTTTGGCTTATATGGTTTCTTTTATTATTGCCTTGCCAATAGCGAAGAGGCTTTGCCGTTTAGCACCGGCTGTTGCAACGACAGAACAAGTTGATGACTTTCTGTTTTATGCGATTCTTGGTGTGCTATTGGGCGGGAGGCTAGGATATGTCTTATTTTATCGCCCAATGGATTATTTAGCGCATCCCATTGATATTTTTAAAACATGGGAAGGAGGGATGTCCTTCCATGGTGGAGCGCTGGGCGTCATTCTCGCTTTAGCTTTTTTCTCGTGGAAGAATCGAATTAATTTCCTATCCTTTTCAGACCGTATTGTACCGGTTGTCCCCATCGGGTTGGGATTGGGTCGATGCGCGAATTTTATAAATGGAGAGTTATGGGGGCGCCCCGCTTCACCTGATCTCCCATGGGCTATGGTATTTCCCACCGGGGGGCCGGTTCCAAGGCATCCGTCTCAGTTGTATGAGGCTCTTACAGAAGGCTTATTGCTTTTTTGTGTGATGATGATTGCTTCGAGCCGTATAAAAATCCGTGAACATGCTGGATTTTTATCGGGGTTATTTTTGTTTGGTTATGCCTTGGCACGAAGCTTTTGCGAGTTTTTTCGTCAGCCGGATGCCAATATTGGTTTCTTGGCGGGAGGCGTCACGATGGGGCAAATTCTGTGCATTCCAATGGCATTAGCCGGGATGGGATTGATGTTTTATGCCCTCAAATCCTCACCGATACAGGAAAATATGAGTGTCTGAAGATGTATTAAAAAGTGCATTGCTTCCAATGCCACACGGTTTTTTCACGAGACGTGGGGGTGTTTCGCCAGCACCGTATGACAGCTTGAACTGTTCTTTTTCGTCTCAGGACGAATGGGATAATATTGTCGAAAATCGTGCACGTGTTGCTCAATCCTTACAGATAGAACCGACCCATTTAATGGGGTTAAAGCAAACGCATAGTAATATCGTTGTTGCTATAACCTCCCAAACGGATCTGTGGCCTTTAGGGAAAGGCCAAGAAGGAGATGCGCTGGTCACTAATCGTCCAGATGTTGGGGTAAGTGTAATAACGGCTGACTGTGGACCAATTTTATTACGCTCTGATGATGGCCGAATCGTTGGAGCAGCTCACGCAGGGTGGCGAGGGGCTGTGGGTGGGGTTTTAGAGGCTACAATTTCAAAAATGCATCAACTTGGTGCGCAAAATATTGTTGCGGCTATTGGTCCTTGCATTGGTTCTTCCAGTTATGAAGTCGCAGAGGATATGCGTAATACGGTGTTAGCGGCTCCTTTCGATGGAGAGAGGTTTTTCACTAAAACAGATAAAAAGGGGCATTATTTATTTGATTTAGCAGGGTATTGTGCTGCGCGGTTGAAAAATGCAGGAGCACATCAGATTGATGTACTTTCTGTTGATACCTTGCATGACCAAAGATTTTTTAGCCATAGGCGTCGAACCCTTGCAGGAGGCGGAAATATAGGACACCAGATTTCGGCTATAAGACCGAGAGGGTGAAACTGAATTAATATTGTATTTTGCTAACTTTTCGGCTAATTCGCAAGCAGCACAGACACCCCTGGAGGTTTGTGTGGTTGTAATTTTTTAATACGCAGGAGCGTAAAAGTGGCAAAATTAACATCACTTAAAGTCTCTAAGCGCGCGAAGGCTGGTAAGGGGGCAGCGCGCGCTACGAGACGTGAGGGTCTAGTCCCCGCAGTCATTTATGGTGGCAAAAAAGAACCAGCCATCATCGCGATTGACCCTCGTTTGATCATTAAAGAGTTTCATCGCGGTGGTTGGGCTTCTCGCGTATATAATCTGAAAATTGAAGGTGGAGACAGAGCTTCTGTTCTGATCCGCGATGTTCAGTTCCACCCAGTGTCAGATGCACCGCTTCACATTGACTTCCAACGTGTTTCTGCTGGTGAAAAAGTTCACGTTCAGGTTTCTGTTGTCTTCGAAGGTGAAGATGCAGCTCCTGGTATCAAACGCGGTGGCGTGCTTAACATTGTACAGCATGCTGTAGAAGTTGAAGCAGATCCATCCAACATTCCTGAGCACTTTGTTGCAGATCTTACCGGACTTGATATTCACGATACTATTCGTTGGGCAGATCTGTCTGGAACAGAGCATGTTGAGCTGCTGGGAAATCAAGCAGAAGAAGATGCGGATATCGTGATTGCTTCTATCGCTCCACCAACCATTGAAGAAGAGCCAGAAGAAGGCGAAGATGGTGAAGAAGGCGAAGAGAATAAAGATAAAGAAGAAAAGAAATAACTTATGAAGCTCTGGACCGGACTCGGCAATCCCGAGCCCGGGATGAGTCGACATAGGCATAACATTGGTTTTATGGCAGTTGATGAAATTGCCAAGCGTCATGGCTTTTCTCCATGGCGGAAGCGCTTTAAGGGGGAAACCTCTGAAGGTGTTTTAGGGGGGCAGAAAATTCTGCTCCTCAAACCAATGACATATATGAATCTGTCTGGAGACAGTGTTCAACAAGCAGCACAATTTTTTAAAATTGGCATGGAAGATATAGTCTCTTTCCATGATGAGCTTGATTTAGCATTCGGAAAAATTCGTATAAAACGAGGTGGTGGCGCGGCTGGACATAACGGTTTGCGTTCGATGGATCGTTGCTTGGCTACGCCAGAATATTGGCGTGTACGAATGGGGATTGGCCATCCTGGTCATAAAGACAGAGTTCATGGGCACGTGCTCGGTAATTTTTCGAAAGAGGAAGCAGTTTTCCTTGAGCGCTGGTTAGAAGCTCTGGCTGATGCTTCTCCCTTGTTAGCGAAAGGGGAGCATGAAGCCTTTATGACAAAGGTGGCTTTATTATTGACGTGAATGGTGGATAATCACTTCACGTCTGAATTCTTTTGTTTAAATAGAATAACATCGTTTTTGAATATCAGGCTGATCGGCCTCAGCTGAGAAATGGAGAGCATAATGGGTTTTAATTGTGGCATCGTTGGTTTGCCGAATGTTGGTAAGTCCACGCTGTTCAATGCTCTAACGGAGACGGCAGCGGCTCAAGCCGCAAACTACCCATTTTGTACGATCGAACCGAATACGGGGCGTGTAGCTGTTCCTGATCCTCGCCTCGATAAGCTCAGTGAGATTGGAAAGTCAGAACGCACAGTTCCTACCAGCTTAGAGTTTGTTGATATTGCAGGCCTAGTGCGTGGCGCTTCAAAAGGCGAGGGGTTAGGCAATCAGTTCTTGGCGAATATCCGAGAAGTAGATGCGATTATTCACGTCCTGCGCTGTTTTGAAGATGATGATATCACGCACGTTGAAGGCGGCGTCGACCCTGTTCGGGATGCTGATATTATTGAAACCGAATTAATGCTCGCTGATTTGGAAAGTCTTGAGAAGCGGCAAGTTAATTTACAAAAACGGGCACGTGGAAATGACCGTGAGGCGCAAGCACAGCTTGAGTTGATGGAGCCTTTGCTTGCTGTTTTGCGTGATGGAAAACCTGCGCGAACCGGCGTGCCAGCAGGTCAGGAAAAAGAGGCTGAACGCCTTCAGCTGTTAACAACGAAACCTGTTTTGTATGTATGCAATGTTGAAGAAGCATCAGCATCGACAGGAAATGCGCATTCTGAAGCGGTTCGTAAAAGAGCAGAGGCCGAAGGGGCAGGAATTGTTGTTGTTTCTGCGGCGATTGAAGCAGAAGTTAGCCAGTTACCACAAGAAGATCGGGAAGAGTTTCTTGAAGGGCTTGGGCTAACGAATAGTGGGTTAGACCGTGTAATTGCGGCCGGGTATCAGCTGTTGGGTTTAAGAACTTACTTTACCGTAGGCCCGAAAGAAGCCAGAGCATGGACCATTACAGCAGGAACCAAAGCGCCTAAAGCCGCTGCTGTTATTCATAATGACTTTGAACGCGGCTTTATTGCATGTGAAACAGTCGCTTTTGATGATTATATTACGTATCGTGGTGAAGCCGGCGCGAAAGACGCAGGGAAGTTAAGAATAGAAGGCAAGGAATATGTCGTCCAAGATGGCGATGTCTTGTTGTTCCGGTTTAATGTCTGAGCCACGCGAAGAATTAAAAAGCCTTACGGATAAGGCGCGAGTTGCGGCACAAAGCTTAGCGCGTTCTGATGAAAAAGAACGCAATGCGGCTTTGAAAGCCATGGCGCGTGCTTTGAGGTTGAATAGTATAAAAATTATTGAGGCGAATCGAAAAGACCTTGAGGCTTTATCAGAGGAAAGAACAGCTTCTTTTCGTGACCGTCTTACCATAACGCCTGAGCGTCTTGAGCAAATGGCAAAAGGGTTGGAGGATATTGCGTTATTATCCGATCCATTGAACCGTATTTTGGCGGAGTGGAAGCAGCCTAATGGACTAGTGTTCCGGCGGGTGTCAGTTTCCCTTGGCGTTATTGGAATGATTTATGAAAGCCGACCCAATGTCGGTGCGGATGCTGCTGGTTTATGCATCAAGTCTGGCAATGCAGTGATTTTACGTGGTGGTGCCGAGGGAATAAATTCAGCGCAAGCGATTCAAACAGCTTTAACCCAAGGGATCCGTGAAACGAATTTGGACCCAGCTGTTATTCAAATGATTCCATCGGCTGACCGTGCTTTTGTTGGTGAGATGCTTCTGGCTTCTGGGGGAATAGATTTAATTATACCCCGCGGAGGGAAGTCTCTAGTTGAACGTGTACAACGGGAAGCGCGCGTCCCTGTTTTAGCACACGCGGAGGGGTTGAATCATACCTATATCCACAAAAGTGCTAGGCCAGACATGGCACGCAAAGTCATCTTGGATGCAAAAATGCGCCGTACTGGGGTATGTGGTGCAACAGAAACGTTATTAATTGATGCTGAAATTGCTCCGTCTTTGCTTCCCCTTATTATTGAGGATTTGGAACAAAGAGGGTGTACATTCCGTGCAGATGAGCGAGCACGTCAGATTCTGCCAATCCTTCCTAAGGCATCTCAGAAAGATTTTGATACGGAATGGCTTGATGCCATTTTATCAGTCGTTGTGGTTGATAACGTTGAGGAAGCATTGCGTCATATCGCCGTCCACGGGTCTGGACATACAGAAGCAATTATTGCGGAAGATGAGCAGATTGCGGATTTGTTTTTGAAAAATACAGACAGTGCCGTTGTGCTCTGGAATGCATCGACGCAATTTTGTGATGGAGGTGAGTTCGGTTTTGGAGCAGAAATAGGAATTGCAACAGGGCGTATGCATGCAAGAGGGCCTGTTGGCTTAGAACAACTGACATGTTATCGTTATGAGGTTAGGGGTACAGGACAGGTGCGCGGCTGAGTACTATTCCAACATATGGTGACAAACGGCGAACACGTGTGGGTTTGCTTGGGGGGTCTTTTAATCCTGCCCACAGCGGTCATTTGCATATTGCGCAAGAGGCATTACGTTTTTTAAGGCTTAATCAGGTTTGGCTTATGGTTTCTCCTGGGAATCCATTAAAGTCTAAAAAAAACATGGCTCCGTTTTTTCAGCGCTTGGAGAGTGCAGAAAAAATTGCAGATGGGAAACGTATTGTTGCGACGGATATAGAATATCGTTTGAGACAGCGTTTTACCGTTAAAACAATAGCAGAATTAATCAGGCGCTTTCCTAATGTTGAGTTTGTTTGGTTGATGGGCGCGGATGGTTTAGCTAATTTTACCCGATGGAAACATTGGCGAAAGATAGTTCGTCTTATTCCCATTGCTGTTTTTCCTCGGCCAGAGAATGTGATACCAGCGTTGCATAGTGCAGCGGCTTCAGCCTTGAAGAAATATTATAGACCATCAAGAGAAGCTTACATTCTTGCTCGTCAGAAGCCGCCAGCATGGACATTTCTCGTTTCTCCTCAAATGAAGATATCCTCCACTCAAATAAGAGAGGCAGGAGGCTTTTGTTTTGAAGGGAGCGAGAGGAAAAGAATTCCTCCACCTAGGCGGTAGAGGATAATTTATTGAAATGAGATGGTTAAATATCTCATATTAGAGTTCTAAATCGAGAAAGAAGAATCAATGACAACGGTTAAAACACCAAGAAAAAAAACAATTATAGCAGGCCCAAAGACAAGCAAAACATCTCGCAAGCCTGTTCCTACAGATGTTTTGGAGAAAATGGTTAGTGTTATTATTGATAGTTTAGAAGAAGATAAAGCTGAAGATATTCGTGTATTGGATTTGATCGGAAGAGCTAATTTTGCAGATCGTATGGTCATAGCGACGGGTCTTGTGGACCGTCAGATTGCTGCAATGGCACATCATATTGAGAAAAAACTGGCAGAAGCAGGCTTTAAGCATCTTCTTATCGAAGGTGATAACGGAAGCGATTGGGTTCTCTTAGACGCTGGGGATGTCGTTGTTCATTTATTTAAGCCAGAGAGCCGCGAGCTTTATGGACTTGAGAAGATGTGGGGCGATGATTTGGATGTGGAGGAAGCAGAGGAAATTGCTATAGGAGAAGTAGAGAAATAATAAGTAAAGATGAAACTGATTGCGATAGGACGCTTAAAATCCGGGCCAGAAAAAGAACTTTTTGAGCGGTATTCTAAGCGCCTTCGACCTAGCCTCTCTGTTGTAGAAATTAGCCCGAGCAAGGGCTCTGTTTATGAGCAGAAGCGCAGAGATGCACTTTCGTTACTTGAGCACTGTCCGGACAATGCCATTGTTGTGGTGCTTGATGAAGGCGGGAAAAGTGTTGGTAGCGTTCAGTTTGCTGAAAATATAAGAGGCTGGCAAGAAAGTGGACGTCCAATTTGTTTCATTATTGGCGGAGCAGAAGGCTTAGACAAAATAGTTTTAGAGCGAGCTGATAGAGTTATTTCTTTTGGAGTTATGACGTGGCCACATATGTTGGTTCGAGTTATGTTGGCAGAACAGATCTTTCGAGCACAAGCTATTAATTTAAATCATCCGTATCATAAAGAAACAAGACCGGATTGAGATATAAAAAAAGGCCTTTCAAAAGGCCTTTTTTTATATCGTAATAACTTATTAAGTTTTAACGAATGGAGCGGTTTGGAGCGTCAACAGGGAATGTATTGTCATCTGGAGCTTCTGCAACTTCAGATGTGTTGAAAGAAGGCAATACGGCATGATGTCTAAACCGTGTAGCATGCGAGCGTGCAATAACGACATGCGAAGGGTTTCTTCCATCATCACCACGCGCATAGATGAAGCCATAGGTTGGATAGATGCTTCCTAAGCGGCTGCCACCACTATTATTAAGTGCAACACGTACGGCACTCCAATCATTATTCGGCGAAACATCAATAACACGGACATTACGAGAAATGCCGTTAGAAGCCCAATGGGACTGATCAATGTAAATAGTACGGCTATTGGCAACAGACCGAACAATAGCAACATGCCCAAGAGGCATGCGGCGAATTCCTCTAAAATTAAGAACAGACCCTACTTCAGGAGCAGATCCGCGAGCATAAACGCCAGCAGCGTTATACCACCAGTCGCGTGCATTCCCATGGAGAATAACGTTGGATTCTTGTTTTGCAAAAGCGACGCACTGAAGAACCCGAGCATAAGAAAAAGACCGATGACGAAAACCACCGAAAAAACGGTGTGCATGTTTTGAAGAGCGGTGGTTATGAGAACCCCGGAAATGCCGTGCTTGAGCTGAGGATGAGAAAAACACAACCAAAGATAGTATCAAGGTAGCAAAAAAGGATTTTCTATAACTACTATTCGGCACGATATTTTTAATCCTAGATTCAGGTGTGTCTTAATAGGATGAACGCAGCTAGCAATGTTATAGCTGGTCTGGCAAGAGCAGAATGCACATCTAAAGGTTAATTTTTTGTTTCAAGCAAAAATCTTTTTTTAGAGCGCATTTTGCCTTTTTTCTGCCTAATTTGGTCTTTTTGTTATTTGGTCGTCACAAGCATAATTTCTACAAGCATATTTGGATCGGCCATTTCAGCTTGTACGCATGCTCGAGCAGGAGATTGGCCTTGTGGGATCCATGCAGACCATAGCGTATTAAGGGCTTCTCTGTCTTTAATATTTTTTAACCAAATTTGTGCTTGAAGAATTCGGGTGTTGTCTGTTCCGTGTTCTTCCAGAATTACATCAAGCTGTTTTAGGACACTTTTTACTTGCTGATCGATCGGCTGAGATAGGTCTTCTGCCGTTACGCCTTGAGTAAAGATGAAGCCATGATATTCGACAGCTTTTGACAAAATAGCATTGGGTTCGGTGCGAATGATATGGCTCACGTTAACTCCATTAGTTTAATACTATAATGAATAAGAATATCAGAATGAGATGATTTGTGCTCGCAGTCAAATAGTCAAATGTCTTGTCAGTATAAAAAACGCAAGGTATCGCATAAAGGATAAGACAGGGGAAACGATATGAGTGGATTAAATATAAAGAGAGTTCCCGTAACACCTTTGCGACAAAACTGTACCATTATTTTCAATTCTGAAGACCATGCTGTGGTGGTCGACCCCGGTGGAGATGTAGACACCATTATTTCTCAACTTGATGGAATGACGGTGGATATGATCCTTTTAACGCATGGTCATTTTGATCATGCTGGCGGGGCTGCTGAACTTTCTGAAAAGCTTACAAAAAAGCAAGGTCGTAAAGTAGAAGTGTGGGGGCCTGACGAGAAAGATCTTTTCTTGTTGAAAGCTATTTCTGCTCAAGGAAACGCTTTAGGGTTGATGGGGCTGCAAGATATAATTCCTGATCGTTTTTTGACAGATGGTGAAGAGTTAGATTTGTTGGGATATCGTTTTGAAGTGCGCCATGTGCCCGGGCACACTCCTGGCCATGTTGTTTTTATAGATGAAGCGAACGGAAGAGCTATTGTTGGAGATACTCTTTTTCGAGGAACAGTAGGGCGAACAGATTTTCCGTATGGTGATTTTGACGCCCTTATTTCAGGGATCAAAAAAAATCTAATGAACTTACCGGATGAAACGATTGTTTTGTGTGGACATGGTTTGCCAACAACGATTGGTGAAGAAAGAAAAAATAATCCGATTTTAGCGCGGTATTAAGCGAGGAAGAGAATATGAATTTCAAAAAATATTCCTTTGGGAAAGCGATTCTATGCATAGC